>CAYFJO010000246.1:0-15776 GCA_964343305.1 uncultured Pirellulaceae bacterium
TCTGGTTCTGACTGGCTTCGGGCGCCGAAGCCGAAGATCCGCTATCGTCGCCCCCATTGGAATCCGAATTTGCGTCCTGTCCCAAACTGCCAAGCCCCAGCAGAAACACAAGAATTAGCGTTAAACCGGCTGTACCACCGCAGCGAAATTGTTTCATTGTGGGACTGTCCTTTTGACGACCATTCTGTGGGGTTCAAAAAGTACTGTCAGGTATCTTTGTGCGGAGTACCCTTCGGGCCGTTACGGCAAAGGTACTTGCCCCCTTTCTGAACCCTGTGTGGGCTGAGGGAATTGTGAGCATCGCATACGGATGGCGGCACTTCAAGTATGGGAGCGACGGTTCATCTTGGTCGCGACACGAAACCTCGGTATCATGTTGCCAACGGCCTAACGCGGCAAAGCCGCAACCAACAAGTAAGACGGATTTTCGTTCCGAAGTAGGACGGATTTTCAATCCGTCTTGGACGGTTTAGAAAACCGTCTTACAACCAGTTACCCCACGGGAGCTTTCACCATGCGTGCTTGTGCGCGATTCCTGTTTTCGATGACCTGTCTCTCACATCTATTCCTTGCCGATTGGACACACACAGTTCGTGCGCAAGACGAACTGTCCGCCGCTGAGCAAAAGGCAATCGTGCAGGACCTCTACAACAAATGCCAACCCGCGAAAACGATTGACGACTTCACGGCCGCGATTGAACTGTGCAACGACACGCCACGGGAAAACCTAAGCGAATCGCGACAAAACTACATCGACCGCTTGACCGCGTTCCTGTTGAACAAGCGCGGCGAGTTGTTTGCCGCGCGCGCTGGTGGCCCGTCTTCGGATGGAAATTCGGAAGAGGCGGCGGAATTGGATCGCAAGGCCATGGCCGATTTTGAATCGGCCTTAAAAAAGGACGGCAACCACTGGAAGGCCCACCACAATCGCGGCGTCAGTTTCGCTTCGATCGGAAAACTTCAAGAAGCGATTGACGACTTTTCCTTCGTCTTGAAAGCGAAGCCGGATTACGTCAACGATTGGTTCAATCGCGGCGAGGCATACTATGCGTTAGGCGAATTTGAGAAAGCCATCCGCGACTTTGACCGCGTCTTGCGATTGAGTCCTCGAGATACTGATGCCAACAGCCGTCGTGGGCACGCCAAATTCCAGCTCGAGCGATTCGATGAAGCGTTGGCCGACTTTGACATCGTCGTCGCACGTCAATCATCGAATGCGTCCGCCAGGGCCGATCGAGCGGATGCTTACCAGAGTCTTGGACGTTGGCAAAGTGCCGCGAACGATTATCGACGTGCGATCAGTTTGGACGAGGATCTGGGCCGAGCGTATCAAAGTGCCGCGTGGCTGATGGCAACGTGTCCTCGTGAACAATATCGAAATCCTGTGCGAGCAATGGAAGCAGCGGAGAAAGCCATCGAACTTGGTGGCGAGAGCAACTATCAAGTCCTGGACACGCTGGCCGCTGCTCAAGCCAACCGGGCCATGTACGATGATGCCGTTGCGACAATTGAGAAGGCCATCGATCTGGCTCACGAATCGGCTCGCGACCCACTCAACTTTCGCTTGAAGTTGTACGAAGACGAGCGGCCTTATCGCCAAGGCATGTATCAGGCACAAACCAGCGACCGTTGACACGTTGTCGGCGAGTACTGCCTTTGCCGCACTCTGCATTCGCGGCAATTATTGTGCAATCCGCTACCAAGCTGAGCCGCGCAAAGTACAATAATCGATGGTTGTACCGTTCGAAGGCTTTGTTGAAAGGATATTGCTCAATGATTCGCCGCGCCGCGCTATTGTTTCTTGGCTTGTTGGCCGCCATTTCAACGGGTAGGGCTGCCGACCGACCAAACATTCTGTTCATCTTTACCGACGACCACGCACCGCATGCGATCGGTGCCTATGGCGGTTGGCTGAAAGACATTGCCCCGACGCCCAACATCAATCAACTAGCCGCGCAGGGCATGTTGTTCGAGAACAGTTTTTGCACCAACTCGATCTGTGGACCAAGTCGCGCCGTGATTCTGACGGGCAAACACAGCCACTTGAACGGCTTCAAGCGAAACGGCAACAAGTTCGACGGTTCTCAGCAGACGTTTCCCAAATTGTTGCAAAAAGCTGGTTATCAAACCGCGATGCTTGGCAAGTGGCATCTGTCGTCTGATCCGCGAGGGTTCGATCATTGGACGGTGCTGCCAGGGCAAGGTGATTATTACAACCCGTTTTTCAAAACGCCGAAGGGCCGCAAACAAGTCGAAGGCTATTGCACGGACATTGTGACGGATATGGCCGTCGATTGGTTGAAGAACGGACGTGATGCCGACAAGCCTTTCATGTTGATGTGCCAACACAAGGCACCGCATCGCTGTTGGATGCCGCCGCTGCGTCACCTCACGCTGTTCGACAATGTCACGATTCCCGAACCTCCTACGTTGTTTGATCGAGCGAAGGACAACGCCAGTCCGGCTCGGTATCAAGAGATGGAAATCGACCGGCACATGAGTCTCGTAAACGATTTGTTCGTTGACGGCGAATATGCGAAAACGTTGGACGAACAAATCAAGGCCACAGATCGCAGCGGTCGGCGCAACATGGAGCGGATGACTCCCGCACAACTTAAGACGTGGAATGCTGCCTTTGGCCCCAAAAACGAAGCGTTCGCTAAGGCAAAGTTGAAGGGCAAGGACCTTGTGCGATGGAAGTACCAGCGATACATCAAGGACTACTTGCGTTGCATCAAAGGTGTTGACGAAAGCGTTGGACGTTTGACGGACACGCTTAAGAAACTCGGTTTGGACGAGAGCACGATCGTCATTTACAGCTCGGATCAAGGCTTTTATCTGGGCGATCACGGCTGGTATGACAAGCGCTGGATGTACGACGAATCGCTGAAGATGCCGTTGATTGTCAAATGGCCCGGCGTGACAAAGCCCGCCTCGCGCAGCACCGATCTCGTGCAAAATCTGGATTACGGCGAAACATTTTTGGATGTCGCCGGCGTCGCGATTCCGGACGACATGCAAGGCAAATCGATCGTTCCGCTGCTCAAGGGTGAGAAAACCGAAGATTGGCGAGAGGCAGTTTATTACCACTACCACGAATTCCCCAGCGTCCACATGGTCGCCCGGCATTACGGCATCCGCACTCAGCGATACAAACTTATCCGATTTTATCAATTCGACGAGTGGGAATTCTACGACCTGGGAAAGGACCCAGACGAATTGAAAAACCAATACGAAAACCCCAAGTACATCGAGCAAGTTGCATCGCTGAAAAAGGATCTCGAAGCGTTGCGCGTCCATTACAAGGACGACACCGACGTCAGCGTGATGCCGGCAGATTGGCAAAAGAAGTTTCGCTAAGTACTCTTCCGATTCTTGAGAGCCTACTCATAAAGTCGTTTAACGCCGAGCCGGCAGGCGACGGCTTCGTCATAAGTTGTTATTTGTCGCCAAAGCCGTCGCCTGCCGGCTCGGCGTGAAACGATTTGCGGGGAGTGTATGCGTAGGCTCTTGAAGGATGGCTTTCCAAAACCGTCCACCAACGGGCTTCCAAGCCTATCGTACAAATGGCATGTGTCGCGAGCCGGGCTTCTGTTTCAACGGTTGTCGGTCAGGATGATAAAGTCGTTCCAGCCGTTTTTGTCTTTGCCGTCTAGGACAACGGCCCACAACAGCTTGGAGTTAATGTCGATTTGGATCGAACCTGCCTTGCGAATTGTGTTCGGCGGCCATCCCTCGGCAAACTTCCTCGTATAACACACCTTTTTGCTTCCATTCGAATCAATCGTAATCAGTTGGTAATATCGGTCGCCCAGCGTCGCGTACGGCCCCCGATTTTCGAATGTGACTTCATAGCGGATGTAGTAATCGAGATTGGCCCATTCGACACGTTTCCCTTTCACGGCAAGCTCCGTGGGTGGATGCGGACGGACAGTCAAATCGGTTTTTCTGCCAATGAGGGTTTCCTTAACCGCTGTGATGCGCGTCGGCGGTTTGAACTTGGCCTTGTTCGCTTGGTCGCGAGCGGCGTCCATCGCGATGCGCGGGAATTGTGCGTGCGCGCTGGCGGTCAGCATCACAATGGCCGAGAGTGCGATAAGCAACGTGAATCGAATTTGGAATTTCAGTGACATGGCAATGATCCTCGTTTTTAAACGGATAGACGCACCCTGTTGAAACGGGCGCGAGTGACGTCGAGCTAGAATGGTATTGCCACTGAGAAAAATAGCCGGACAAAAAACCGGCAAGAATTTGCCGTCATTCAAACACAAACTTCGGAATACGACGGTGCGGATTTCGCTGTTTGACGTCGTTTTCCAAGTTTTTGCCCGGCGTGCTTCTGCCCGCTTCGAATTGATCGTGAAATAGCTGCACCAATTCTCGAACAACTTCTGGGTGATCTTGGGCGACGTTGTTTGATTCCGTGGCGTCCGAGTCCATGTCGAACAATTGCACAAACGGCGCGGTCAGGATTTCTTCCTGCGTCGGCTTTCTTCCGAATACTTTGACGGCTTGCTGCCACGCCTCCTGTGGTTTCGGCAGGTTGCCGAAGATGCCTAGCGCCCCACTGCCGGGACAGAGGCACAGTTTCCATTTGCCACGACGAACGACGTGTGTTTCCGTTGACTGCATGATCATGGACTCACGCGATGGTTTTGCCGCCGGATCGCTGAGCAGCGAACGAAAGCTAATCGAATCGGGCGTTTCGTGATCTTTCACGTCGTACCGCGTTACGTCGGCCAACGTCCGCATCAAGTCGTTCAAGCCGATCAACCGATCGCATTGGCTACCCGCTTTTACATGCACCGGCCAGCGGACCACATACGGCACACGCAATCCACCTTCGTAAACAGAAAACTTGTAACCTCGATAGATGCCGTTGGCATGGTGGCCTTTCTTTTCAAGTTCGATCAACTGGCTTGGTGTTGCTTTGCGAATGTTTCCCGCGTAGGACGCGGGGCCATGATCGGAGGTGAAAATCACCAGCGTGTTGTCACTCAAGTTGTGCATTTCCAACGACGCCATGATGCGGCCCACACAATGGTCGGTTTCCATCACGAAATCGCCGTACAAGCCAAGTTTGCTTTTGCCCTCGAACTGCGGACTGGGCGACGTTGGTGTGTGTGGCGAGGTGAGTGCGAAGTAAAGAAAAAATGGTTTTCGATTGTTTGTCGCTTCCGCACATCGCTGGATGAAGCCTTCTGCTTGCGTGGAAAATGCGTCGAGTACCTTGGTGTCTTCAAAGTCCTCGGCGGCGGGACCGACGCGATTAAATGCACTCCAACCTTTCTGCGCCGTAACGCTGCCAACGAACGCGTTGTCATTGACAAACGTGTAAGGATACATGTCCAAAGAACCGGGCAGGATAAAGCTGAAATCAAAACCGTATTGCCGCGGCCCGACCTTGAGCGGCTTGGTGAAGTCGACGTTGGTCGGACCCTGGACTTTGCCGTCGAGCGTTTGCATTTCCGTGCCCAAGTGCCACTTGCCGACGTAGCCGGTCGTGTATCCGGCGGCCTGGAGCATGCTTCCCAATGTGAGATGATTTGTTGGGATTCTCGGCTTCAGATATCCCCAGAGTCCATCTGGACGAGGTGGCCTGGCAAACCGCCAAGGATAGCGCCCCGTCATCACCGCGACGCGAGTCGGCACACAAACAGAAGCAATCGCGTGAGCATCCGTGAATCGCATTCCGTCCGCGGCTAGTCGGTCGATGTTCGGCGTTTCGATTTGACAAAGATCGCCGCCGTAGCACTTCACGTCGCCGATCCCTAAATCGTCGGCCATAATGTAGACCACGTTGGGGAGCTTGGCGCTGTCATCGGAAAAGACACTGCACACGGTCGCTAAAACAATCGCGATCGTTGCCAAACAAGTTCGTTTCACGTTTTGACCTTCTTATTGAACTTCGGACTTTACAATTCCGGAATCGGATCCTTGGGATCGATATCCTCGCCCTGCCAGTTCGCCTTGCCGTTTTCATAAATCAGAATTCGGTGGCGGCTTCCGGGCGCGGGTTTGGCATTCTTTTTCGGAATCCACTTGCGGTGCTCGGCTATCACGTCTGCAAGCTTCGCGTCCTTCGCCAAATTCTTGAATTCATTCGGGTCCTTGCGCATGTCATACAATTCTTCGGAGCCGTCGGCATATTGGATGTACCGCCAGTATTCCGATCGAATACCGTGGTTGTCGTGATTGTGCGTTGTGATGGCCGGCCACTGTCGGTTCGCATTGGCATCCTTCAATTGTGGCACGAGGCTGTGACCCTCCAGACTGTCATTCCTTGGCAATCCGCACAAGTCAATGAGCGTCGGGTACATGTCGAGCAATTCGGCCGGCTTTCGGCACTTTCCGCCCTTGCCCACACCCGGTCCGGCGAAGATGAGTGGCACACGCGTCGATCGATCCCACAAGGTGTTTTTTCCGGTGATCTGCTTTTCGCCGAGGTGCCAACCGTGGTCCGACCAAATGACGATAATCGTGTTGTCGGCGAAACCGTTTTTCTCCAACGCGTACATCACGCGACCGACCTGGCTGTCAACAAAGCTGGTGCAGGCCAAATAGCTGCGCACCAGGTTCGACCACTCGTTGGCTTCCTTGAGAAACTTGAAGCGGGGTTCCGGCAACTTCCAATGCAGATACCATGAGAATCGCGGCGTGTCACTCCGATCGTCTTCCAGCATCGGAGGCAACACCGACTGGTCATCGGGATAAAGGTCGTACCATTTCTGAGTTGTGTAACAGGGAACGTGTGGCAAGAAGAACCCCGTGCTCAGAAAAAACGGTTCTTTCGGTTTCGCATCCAGTTGCTCGACGGCCCAACTAGCAACTTTCCAATCACCCTTGTCTTCGTCCTTGTGAGGAAAGACACCCCAGTCGACCAGCGGATGCGGGGCGGGTGTTTCGACCAGTTTCTTCTTTGGCCTCGCGCCAACTCCGGCCGGTGGACCAAGTACGTTGAACTCATGGTCGGTCTTTTGGCGACCGTAGCGACCGTGGTAGATCTTGCCCGTGGAATACGTCGTGTACCCATGTTTAGCCAAATACTGTGGCAGCGATTCCACATCGGCATACGTTTCGAGCGTCCGAAACCAAGGAGCCAGTCCATAGACACCGGTTGTCGAAGGACGCAAGCTGGTCATCAAGCTGGTGCGCGACGGATTACACAACGGAGATTGGCAATGGGCATTCAAAAACACCGTCCCCTGTTGCGCTACTCGATCGATGTGCGGCGTCTTCACAAGCGGATGTCCGCCGAGGCAGCCGATCCAGTCGTTTTGATCATCAATCGCGATGAAAAGGATGTTGGGCTTTTCAGCAGCATCGACAATGGGCATTAGTAAGATGAACACAGCGAACGCACAAAGATGGGCTTTCATGTCAAACTCCGAGGGTGATTGGTTATTGGCCAATCTATTGTAATCTGCCGGTTCGACGGCTTGAATCCGCCGCACGACCTCGTCGGCCTAGCCATTTGTTTAGTGGTTCCATCGATGGCCAATCCGGTTCGTCTCGAACCCCGAAACCAGGGCAATGCAGACTGGTACAGTGAACCAAGCCGTCTCGAATCTTGAGAAACCACTCGCCGTCGCGTTTTTCATACAAGTCCTTGTGATGCTTCACGACGGATGCTCTGTCCTTTTCGGACAACATCGATAAACCAAAGTTATAATGGTGGCCGTTGCGTTCGCAGTGTTGAAGATCCAGGATGCCGACGCTGACGAAATCCTGGTGTAGAGGGACGATCGGCAGATTCTGCAAATCCTCGGCGCTTTGAACAAGAATGTCGTCGCTGTCGTGGGCAAGGTGCGAAATCAAGGCTTTGCTCATTAGCGATTTGAAGACGCCTTTGCAGTTCTTGTGCGAAGTGCCGGCGTAGCCCATTGCCTTCGCTCGTTTGAACGACGTTAAAGTGTCGTCCGCCTCGTCGATGATCACGGGCTTCAGGCGGCCGACGCGACGTATCCACCGTTCCGCCTTCTTGTCGAATGTAAGACGGCGGGGCAGTGGCTGTTCGATAAATGCAATGTGCTGAAACAGGCCAAGTTGGTCTCGTTCTAAACGCTCCACAAATTGGGCGAACGCTTCAAGATCTTCGAACGCTTCGTTGGCGTCCAGCGTGACGACCGGTTCGCGCTCGTACGGCAAGATGCTCCACAATCGCTTGAGTCGATCGAAATCTTTGGCGGCGTCCCCGGATATTTTTACTTTGAAATAGCGAATACCTTCTTGGCGAATGTAGTCTTGGACGGTTTCCGGCAGGCCATCGTTCAAGCGCTTTTCACGTGGCCAGTCGTCCGACGTTAGTGGATCGAAGATTCCGACGGTGTGCCGAATGCCAATTCGCGTGTTCGGGCGACGGCGCAGAATTGATAGAATCTTGAAACCCTTTAGTTTGGGATGAACGTCGGCAGGACGAAAACCAAGTCGGTCGTCACGGAGCATTTCGAACAGCGGCCGGCCTGCCAATCGGCACACACCGTCGATCATCGCACGTTCTAGCAGCGACGAGACATAGGTAGAAGTCAGATCTTCTTCGTCACGCCTTTGGCCCGCCATCATGATCAACGGATGGCATGCGAGCCATTTCTGGAACGGCGATTCGAACCGTGGCGTCGCAAGATACGTGTCTCGAGCGAATTCAATCAACTCGACCAGTGATCGTAGCTTGCCGGCCTTCGTTCGCCCCGGACGCTTGTCGAGCCAGCGAACCGACAAACGATCCGCCGAGCAACCGAATGATTCGTTGCCCTCCGAGTCCTTGATCACCATTCGCACGTGGCACAATGGGCTAGTGACGTGCTCAGGCTTTTTGCCCGATTGTCCCGCCTTGCCAAGTGCCGACGGAAATCGGGCCGGTTTCGTTTCGCGGACGAAGAACTCGATATTCTTGATTTGAAACATTAGTACAACCATTCATGCAAGTTTCGTTTCGCATGATTATAGCCGAGGAATGATTCGGAAACTTGTAGCATGGCTTTCCAAGGCTGTGCGTGTGCACTCGGTTGATGGAAGGACGGCTTTGGAAAGCCACGTTGGCTGCATGACACGCAAACGCTTCTGTGTTAGTCTGGGGGAAACGATCAATCCCGCCTGAACTTCATGCCCGATTCTCCTGAACAACCTCGTCGCCGTATTCGCACGGATCCTCATTTCTACACGATTCTTGGTGTGATTGGCGGGACGTATGTGCTTTTGATTGTGGCGATGTTGGCGGCTGACGCTGCTTACATTTTTACCAGTGACATGACGCGGCCCGTGTCAATCGGATTTTCTTCCTATGGCGATTCCGAATTGCTCAAGACGGGAGATTTGGTCAGCGATCAATTCTCGAAATATGGTTTGACGATTTCGACTGACGAGGAAACGCATCCAGCGGTGATTGTCAATTCCAGCCGGCCTTCCGCGTCGAACAGCGATTTGGGGACGCCCAACATCGACTTTGGCGGACCAGGAATCGGACGAGGTGGACAGTCCGGCGACGATAGTTCGAACCTTGGCACGAACGATATGCCGATGGGAAATGTGGTCACCATCTCATCCGCCGGGCCGCCGTTTAATGAATCGAACACGGGCGAGGCCGTTGTCAATTGGGTCAAGCCGGTGCGTGTGGAACGTGTCACCATCTTACAGCTTCCCGTGGTCGGAATCCTAAAAACAATCGACGCGGCAGCATTGACCGTCGACGTGTCGATCAAGATTGGCGACCACACCATGGACAAATCGTATCCGATGGCGTCGACCGTAAAGGTCGGGGCACTGGAGGACGCCGTTGGACAGCCGGTGTTGCTTCAATTTGCCCGTGACGGAAAAACGGTTAAGGAGGTCGAAACAGGACCTGCCGATGCTGATACGGATTTCGCGTGGCTTTCTATGTTTGATGACAATGGCGAATTCATGTTTGATGACAAGGGTGAGTCGTTCCTTTGGAAGATCGACGGCGTTGTTGACGGCGGCAAGCATGTCGTTGAAGTGCGGCAGGACGCCGTGTCGCGAATCGTGATGTCCCTGCCTGCGGTTTCACGAAGTGTGGAAGTTGAGTTTACCGCGGTTGACGCGGCGACTGCCCGCATGTCGTCTCCGCAAAAGCGGACACTGAAACAGGGGCATCTCCACGTGGTACCGAAAGGAATCAAGCAAGTCACGCCAAGCGAGGACGGAGGCATTCTGATTTTGGAGTGGGAAGATCCTGTCCGTGTGGATCGCTTGCAATTGCTGAACATTGACAGAAGTGGCGGCACGGTGACGGCATTTGACATCGATGGTGAGGAGATGCTCAAGCGAAAGTTGCCCAGCCGTGGAGAGAATAGCGCCTTCACGTTTGAATTCAAAACGCTCTCCGATGACGGCAAGATCAGAATCGGCCAGCAGGACGTTGCTCGTTTAGAAATCGAATTGCCGTGCGGGGCCGCGCTGGCCGAGTTGGACTTTGCCTGGTCCGGTCGCATTCGCAGCGGTTGGCAGCGGCAGAACCCTCGCCTGGCACGTTGGTTCTACAATCCGATCACCGCGGCGCTGGCAAAACCGGAAATTCAATACTCGATCAAGCTAAGTTTGATTTCCTGTACGATCACGGCCATTGTGTCGCTGTGGGTGGCAATCCCGATTGGCTATCTGCTTTCGCGGTACCAGTTCTTCGGACGAAATCTGTTGGACGCGGTGCTGGACATTCCCATCGTTTTGCCGCCGTTGGTCGTGGGAATCAGTTTGTTGATTCTGTTTCAATTCATGCCAACGTGGATTCGCGAGAATGTTGTCTATGAAATCCCAGCGGTGATTCTGGCACAATTTGCCGTGGCATGCGCGTTTGCGGTACGAACAATGCGGGCGACGTTTGACCAAATTGATGCGCGGCGTGAACAGGTTGCCTTGACGCTGGGGTGCAGCCGTGCTCAGGCGTTTGGAATGGTTGTGTTGCCCGAAGCGTGGCGGGGAATCTTGACGGCGGGCACGCTTGCCTGGGCGCGTTCGCTGGGCGAATTCGGGCCGCTGTTGATTTTTGCGGGGGCGACGCGCAACAAGACCGAAGTGCTCTCGACAACCGTTTTTCTGGAACTGAGTATCGGCGATTTGGGGGCAGCCGTGGCCGTGTCATTGATCATGGTCGTGGCGGCGGTTATCGTGTTGGTAGTTGCCCGCCTGTGGGGCACACGAAGTTTATCCGTGTGACCCGTGGGGTAAGCCTCCAGCTTGCCCCTTCCTTAGAAGTTTGCAAGCCGGAAGTTTACGCCACGGTATGAATCGTGATCATCGTTGAAAATCTCATCGTTCAAGCCGGCAAGTTCAAGCTTCAGTCGGTTTCCTTCGAAGTCCCCACCGGCGGCTATTGCGCGCTGATGGGAAGAACGGGCAGCGGCAAGACAACCATTCTGGAAGCGATCTGCGGCCTGAAGCCAGTCGTCGAGGGCCGCATCCTTCTTGACCAATTGGATGTGACGCGACTGAAGCCAGCCGAGCGCAACATTGGCTACGTGCCGCAAGACTGTGCCTTGTTTACGACGATGTCGGTGCGGGACCATTTGGATTTTGCGCTGGTCATTCGCCGCCGTTCGCGAGCCGAGATCGATGAACGCGTTGCGGAACTAGCCGAATTGTTGGGAATTAACCATTTGCTTGATCGTTCCATTCATGGGCTCAGCGGCGGTGAACGGCAACGTGTAGCGCTGGGCCGCGCCTTGTCCTTCCGTCCGAACATCCTATGTCTGGACGAACCGCTCAGCGCGTTGGACGATGACACGCGCGGGCAAATGTACGAACTGTTGGAGCACGTCCGCGAGCATACCGGCGTGACCACCATTCATGTGACGCACAACATCGAAGAGGTAGATCGTTTGGCCGACGAAGTGTTTTGGGTGGACGAAGGAAACCTGTCGAGCCATCCATCTCGAAACGGGGAATCAGGCAATTCGGACTGCCACGCGACAAATAAATCCGAAGCATCAACCTCGTAGCACAAGCGTCCCTGCTTGTGTTGTTTATGATTCTGGTCAAGCGGGGACGCTTGCCCTACGTTATCGAAAGGAATTCAATTGCCTACCAACCGAAAACCAGAAGTCGAAGCCGCCGTGGCCGACGTAGATTTTGACGCCAGCAAGTACCAAGTCGTGCTGGACACCAATCATGGCACGATCCGGCTCGATTTGCTGCCGGATATCGCGCCGGGACATTGTCGGAACATGATCGGTTTGGCCCGCATCGGGTTTTACGACGGTTTGATTTTTCACCGCATCATCCCTGGTTTCATGATTCAAGGTGGCTGTCCACAAGGGTCGGGCACTGGCAATCCAGGCTATAAAGTCGATGCCGAGTTCAATCGTTTGCCGCACGAACCAGGCGTGCTGTCAATGGCCCGCTCGAACGACCCAAACTCCGCGGGCTCTCAATTCTTCATTTGTTTGGAGAAAGTGTCGCATTTGGACGGCCAATACACGGCGTTTGGCCTGACCGCCGACGCAGATAGTTTGGCGGTCGTCAAAGCGATCGGTGCCGTCAAGACGGGCGGAGGCGATCGACCGGTAGAAGAAGTGCGAATGAATACCGTGACCGTCGAAGCTGCGCCGAAGTAGTGTCAACGTTTGCTCAGATCGATGTCAACGTGTTTGCGGAGTCGCGTTTGGTCCGGCAGGCTGCCATGGCGTCGGTTGATCGAACCAGGTGTTCAGGTCGTGATACTCGAGGTATTCGACAACCGCTCCGTCTTTGTGGATGAATGCGACCGTTGCGAATTCTCCCGGTTGAAACGGACCGAGTACGACTTCTTCGCCGTCGATCGCCGCGGCCAAATCGTCCACGCGGTAGGCGACATGCGGTAAATGCCAGAGTTTCCAAAGTCCGACGTTTGTCGGGTCGACGTCAGGCATTTCTTTGGGGCGAATGTACTCGATGCGTGCCGGATGCATGCGCGGGTTGGTGACCCAAACTTCACTGTCCGACACCCAGCTTTCGCCAGGTTGCGGTTCCATTGTGACGATGCCGATGTGGTCGAATTCTTTCATGGGATACCTTCAACGGGTGAAAAGAGGTTTGCAATCTTCCAGGCGGGCACCTGCGGCATCGACCACGGCGATTTGCTTGTAGTCCCACATCGATGCTCCACCATGCGCGGCATCTCGGTTCAACAAGAACAGTTGTACGTTGAATTGTGGTCGGCCTTGTTCGTCCCGTTCGCGATCATGAGATTTGTCGGCGATCCGTCGGAGAACGTCCAGACCCGCGTCGTGAGGCGACGTGCCGCTTCGCATCCGTTCGACCGCGGCGAAGGATGATAGATTCTCCAGGTTCGCTTCGCCATTGCCGATGCTTCCACAGGAACCGACTTGGTTGTCGACGTAAAGGCCCGCGCCGAGAATAGGAGAATCACCGATGCGTCCGGCGATCTTGAATGCGTGGCCGCTGGTGCTGGTCGCACATGCCATATCGCCTCGCGCATCGATGGCGGTGAAATGCACGGTGCCAGTGATGTCGGACTTCGAATCGTCGAGCCGCGAACCTTCACGGTCATCCATGCCATAGAAATGGTTTTCGAACCAGCGTTCGATGTCCAAGTCGGCTTCGTCGTCAGACGGTGCGATCCAATCGTCGCCGGTCGATCTCATTCGCTTCCAATAGAGCCACATCTTACGTGCTTGCTCGGTCAGCAGGCTCTCTTGTGCGAATCCGTTGGCAATCGCGAACTTCAATGCACCTTCGCCGGCCAATAGAACTCGCGTTGTTTGCTCCATCACGAGCCGGGCGACTTGCGTCGCATGGCGAACGTTTTGCAACGCCGCCACGCCGCCGCCACGATGCGTTCGTCCGTCCATCACGGCCGCGTCCAACTCGACGACACCGTCCTCATTCGGGAGCCCACCGTAGCCGACCGTAAATTCGTTCGGATCGTCTTCGACCAGCGTTGCGGCTTGCACACATGCGTCCAGCGCCGACGATCCGGCCACGATCGACTCGTACGCCTTTTCCGCGGCCTTAAGCCCGTTATGGGAAGCAATGACTTTCATCGATTTCTCGCACTGGCAACTCAATACACTGAAATGTTACAATAAACTCCGCGACAGAATCACCATCCCACCTTTGGCAAATTCCCAACCCACCTTTGGTAAAATCCCATCCCACCTTGGACTCCTGTTATGAAAAACTCTGCCGTTCTTTCATGTATTGTTTGTCTCTTGATCCTCTCGACAACCGATGCCGGCGATTGGAATCAATGGCGCGGCTCGTCACGAAACGGTGTCGATGTCGACTCACCGGCGTTGGTCAGTTCCTTGCCCGACAGCGGCCTCAGTCCCGTCTGGGTCGCCAAGGCCAACATTCCAGGGGCCAAGAGCGGTGGTTGGGGAAGTCCGGTGGTGGCTGATGGTAAAGTCTATCTGTTTACGCACCAAAAGGAGAAACTACGCGAAGGCGATTTGCCGCCGAAGAAATTCCCGTGGTTGCCGCCCGAAAAACGCGTTGGCATGAGCGATGAGGAATATGCCGAATACGAAGTCAAACGGCGTGACGAAGACGAAGCGCGCGGAAAGTTCTATCGGTTTGACGAAACGACTTATTGCCTGGATGCCGCGTCGGGCAAGACACTTTGGACGAATCTTTTCACGAGCGTCTACACGCGTTTCATGCAGTCTGGTTCGCCAGCCGTTGTCGACGGCAAGTTGTACATTTTGGGAGCCGGCCGAGTCGCGCGATGCATCCATGCCCAGACGGGCAAAGACGTTTGGAAACAGAAGCTTCCCGGTGAATTTCGCGATCAATTTTTGCAGTCGTCATTCGTGGTCGTTGATGGTGTGGCAATCGTGTTGGCCGTGCAACTGTTCGGCCTCGATGCCGACACGGGCAGCATTCTTTGGCAGACCAACGAGGACACGGAAAGTCAACTTCACACGAGTCCGGTTGTGTGGAGCAGTGCGGCTGGATCGCGTGTCATCTGCAACATCCCCGGCGGAAGAACCTTGTGCGTGGATCCCAAGTCGGGCGAGGAGTATTGGCGCGTCAATTCCCAGGCGGGCCACTCAACGCCGATTGTCGTTGGCGATTTGTTGCTCACGTACGGCAGCAGTCGAAAAGGCGGCGTGCGATGTTTCGAGCTTTCTGATGAAGCCGCGGAACATAAGTGGACGTGCACACGAACGGCCGATTCGGGATCGAGCCCAGTGGTTGTTGGCGATCACGTTTACGTTCAAGGCGACCGCCGAGTGGCTTGCATTAGCCTGGCGGACGGCAGCGAACAATGGCTCGCTCAACTAGATCTGAACCGCCCGCGTTACACGTCGCTCGTAGCAGCCGATGAAAAAGTGATTTATGGATTTGAAGGCTTGCTATGTTTTGCCGCCGATGCGTCCGAATACAAGCTTTTGATGAACGCCAAAATCGACAAGGACGGGTTGTTAGCCGAGGAGGCGTCGTTTCGCAAGATGTTGAACATCGACGAGTTGGAAAAAACGGCCGAGGGCCAAAAAGATGCCGAACGAATCTGGCGGCAAAACATTGGCAACGGCGGTCCGCTGCCCTGCGCCACCCCGGCAATGGCTGATGGACGGATCTATTTCCGTTTAAAAGACGGGATAGCTTGTTACGACCTTCGCGCCGGACGACCCGAGTGATTTGTCGTGGAATCTTGAGTTCTTCCACCAGTCCAAGCCACTACCGCTTTGTCAAAGTAGAAAGTTGGGGTGCCATTGGCTCTGCCGGCTCTGCCAGTGCTTCGCAAGTACTAGCATTATCAGGATTTGCACTGGCAGCGCCAGTGGCACACGATCCCAAAATTGAAAGTTGACAAAGCACTA
>CAYFJO010000247.1:0-15763 GCA_964343305.1 uncultured Pirellulaceae bacterium
ATGTAGTCGCCACGATTGGAATAAACGGATACGCGTTTGCAGAGATCTGGCAAACGGGCGAGCTTCCAGTCGTGTTCGAACGCATCGTCGTCTTCGTCGGCGGCTGCCAAGATGACTTGATCCAACAGCCGCGGCAAGTTGGAGCCGCTCATCTCGCGCAACTCCTGCATCGTCCATCGCAGCACATAGTTTCCCATGCTATGCGCGACCAAGTGAATTTTCTGTTTGCACATCGCTTCTTGTGCGAGATCACGCAGAAACTTGATCGCTTTAACCAAACCGCGTGCAACGGCCATCCCACTGGCCTGCGCATCGTGCCGATCCCGGCGGTATCGGGTTGCTTTGCCATCGGACGGCCAGGAGACGGCCATCACATTGACTTTCTTGTTACCTTCGCTTCGGTACTTGTTCTCGATGATTGCCGCAGACTTGAGTGCGTCCTGAAAGGTGTTATTGAAACCGTGGATGAACAAAACCGTGTCTCGCTTTCGTTCTTGCATCCGTTGTCGCAGTAATTCGAAGAGCGTCTTAGAGCCCAAGATGCTCTTGTCTTCGTCCTCTTCATCAATTTGCTCGGGATAGACCGTGACGGACTTGACTTTCGTCGTGGTCGCCTCGGCTTCACCGAAGCGCAGATTTGCCGACCCATCATCGTTGCTAAACCCCACTCCAAAGTCATCGGGATTGTTTTTCCGATTAGGATTTCGATTCGTGGCGAAATAGACACGTGCCATAACAACTCCCCTTTGTTGATTAAGCCGTTGCCCCTTTGATTGAGATGCCACATTATTGCTACGAAAAATCACAGCCGCAAGTAAATAATTCGCACAAAGTACGACAACGCCTGTCAGTCAACTCCGCGACCTCTGCGTTTCCTTCTCTTTCTTGCAACAACCTTTGCAGGTCTCCCGGCGCCGAGTTCCTTCCTTCTGAAAAGGAATTCTGGCGAATTCCACTACGGTAAATCCTCATCTGCCGCTCGCCTCAGGCTTTCGTAGGACAAACACGCCGTATTGCATGATGTTGCGATAAAGCGCCACAAGAATGCGACCCAGCGTGACGAAGAAAATCCAATTCGGTGTGGGACGCTCCATGAGATAGCGTCGGTAGTCCGATCGAGTCACAATGCCCAGCGCAACGCGCCGAGCACAGATGATCCATGTTTTGCGTACGCGTGATGTGAGAGGAGTGTACTTTTCCGCCGTCAGTCCCGCCCGTTCGATCAGCGCTTCGTATTCCGACACGCTGCCCATGCTGGGCAAGCGGCCTTCGCGGCAAATCGGTTCCAGCAGATGGTGCACTTGCCACGAGGTCGGTTTCTCTGCCGAGAGCCAGGCGGCAATCGCGGCACTCCGCCCGGGCCGCAACACGCGGTGGATCTCGTCGAAATATCTCTGCTTGTCGTTGACGTGAGCCAAGCATTCGATCGACACGAGTGCGTCGAACGAATCCGCGGGCAGTTCGTTTTGTTCCCAATTTCGCAGCAGGAATTCCGGATACTCTTGTTCGGGTGTTTGCGCAACGGCATATTCGAATTGCGCGTCGGAAACCGTCAAGCCTGTGACCTTGGCGTCGTATTCGTCCACGAGAAGCCGTGCCGTGCCGCCGTAACCACAACCGACATCGCAGACTCGATCGCCTGGTTCGATGCCCGCCTCGCGCGCGACAAATCGAACCAGTTGCTTCACGGCCGCCTCGGGAGATTCGTTGGCGTTGGTCCACAGCCCGTGATGGACGTGGTCGCCCCAGACGTCGCGATAAAAGCGGTCGAGGTCATTGTAATGGGCGGCGACCGCGGCAGTGTCCTGGTGTTGCTTTGGATAAATCATCATGGTGCGTTTCAGACTTCCGAAGTCTTTTTGACCTTCGGAAGTCTGCCAGCATTAGCAATCTAGAAGTGCTGCTTCGACCGCCAGTCCGGGACCGAAGCCAACGGCGACGCACGGGCCTCGCCCGCCTCGCTCTTTAAGACGTTTCAAGACAAACATAAGTGTTGGCGAGGACATGTTTCCATATTGGGCCAGGATGGAATTCGAAGTTTTGAGTGCAGCGTCTTCCAGCCCCAGTGCGTCGCCCACGGCGCTGACGATCTTTGGACCGCCAGGATGAATCGCCCAGGAATTAACTTGTTCAACGCACAGGCCGTGGTCCGCCAGCCAACTGTTCATCCAGGGCTTCAGGCGTTCGTGGATCGTGGGGGGCACTCCGGCCGACAGCGTCATTTCGAATCCGTGGTCGCGAACTCGCCAACTCATCAAATCTTCGGTGTCGTCGAGGATGATGGAACGATTGTCGATGATGCGCCAGACGCGATTGCCGCCTTCCTGCGGCGGCTGACAGATTAATGCCGCGGCACCATCGGCGAACAACGCGTTGGCAACCATCTTCTCCGGATCCCAACCATAGTGCATGTGGATCGTGCAAAGTTCGGCGGCGCACATCAGCACACGTGCGTTGGGGTCTGCTTCGACGTAACCGCGGGCCACACGTAGGCCGTTCAGCGCGCCGTGGCATCCCATATAGCCGACGTGCGTACGGGAGACTTCGGGCGACAATCCCAACTCTTTGATCAATGAAACGTCGTATCCCGGAGCCGCAAATCCCGTGCAGGAAACCGTCACCAGGTGGGTGATCGCATCGGCTGATTGCTCCGACGCGAGAAATGCGTTCTTTGCCGCTTCCAGAATCAACGAAGGAACTTCTTTCTCGTAGCGCGCCATCCGCTGGCCGGTCGTCGGTCCAGGGTCGTTGCTGCCGCGCTGCGGAACGTAAAAGTCGCCGTTGGTCTTGCCCCGCTGGCCGTTAACGAATTCGTGAATGGTCGTATAGCGCCGCAACACGCCCGAACCACGGTGAATCGCGCCCAGCATGCGGTCTTGGTCCTCCGTCGTCGCACACATGTCCTTGGCGATGGCCAAAGCCAACTCCTGGTCGCCCGAATGAGCGGGCACGGCAGTTCCGATTCCAACGATATCAAGACTCATCGATAAACTTCCTTGGGAACATAGGAAAGCCGCCGTATGAAAGGGCTAGCAAGCCAGGGGCAAAGGGACAAAACCAATACAGCCGAGTGTACCAGTTGCGGGAAACGCAACAAAGTCGAAAGCCGATAGCACAAATTGCGTCGGGAACGCACGATGTGGTGATAACAAGCGGACCAGCGTTGAGCGATTCTGGGGTGCCACGCATTGATTGCTTCAAGCACAAAAGGAACAACGACAACCGCTGTTGTCATCGCCCATGCCATGCCTTCTCCGGTGAATGGCTCGGCGTATCCAGCCGCGTCGCCAATCGCAAACAGTCGCGGGAAGGCAATTTGACGTGCATGCCGAGTCATCGGTGGCGTGCCTCGCCAGGGTGCTTCCGATAGATTGCCGACGCTTGGCAAGCCACTGTCCGCCAACACCGACTCAACCGCACGGCCGATCGTACCGCATTGCCGCACCCATTGCGTATCCAGCGCGGTGGCCAGGTTCAAACCGCCATTTTCGACCTGAACCAATCCGACGTACCCGTGGCGGCCGACGCCCATATAGATGGCACTTTGTTTGTAATCAGAACCTTCGTTCGCAATCGCGACGCCCGCTCCGATGCGCGAATGCTCCCAAGTTCGATAGTCGGCTTCGGGGACCTGCGTCAACAATTGGCCAGTCAATCCATCCGCCGCAATCACAACGCGTGCTCGTACGTTTGTTTGTTGATCGCGCTGGACCAGCCGCAATTCCCGCCAATCCGATTCGACGCTTCCCAGCGCGGCTGTCGTGCCAGACAAAAACTGTACGCCTGACGCGACCGCCTCTTCCACCAAACGTGCGTCCAAAGCATCGCGAGAAACCGCCACACCGGTTGGCAGTTTTAACGAAGCCATCTTTCCTCGCGACCAGAGACGAAAATGGTCGTAGGGGATACCGCCAAGCTCTAAGGGAATCGATCCTAAGCCAACGTGTTCTAGAACATCCAACGAATGCTGGCTCAAACAGGCACCGCAGACTTTCGGACGCGGAAACTGTTTCCTTTCGACCAGCAGTACCTGACAGCCTTGCCGTGCCAACTGGCGAGCGATAACCGATCCCGCCAAGCCAGCGCCAACGACGGCCGCGTCCCAAAACGTGCCGTGTGCCTGCTGCAATGAGATAGAAGAGTCGATGCTCAAAAGTCACGTTCCCACTGAAGGAGAAAACGGTAGGGCCAATGGCGCGTCAATTTGACGTTTTTCAACCCTGCATCGCTGGCAAGCGCTAGAATCTCGTCCGTTGTAAAAGCCGCCTTCACCGAAAGTGGCCCGTCCGTGTGCACGATGTACGAGCGTGTTAACAGACGAGTGCCAAAATAAGCCAGCAAGTATCCGGCCGGCGATCGAATCAGGTCGTTGACCAGGACCAATTTTCGAGTCGCCGCTGCCATCCGCCGCAACAGCGTTTCGGCATCGTCCTCGTCCAAGTGGTGCATGAACAGCGAATTCATGACGACATCGAATTCGTCCGGCAAGGAATCGCCCAGAGCATCGGCCTGAAAATATCGAATATCTGCTCCAAATTGTTCGGCACGTTCGATTGACAACGCGATCGATGTTTCACTGATGTCGCAACCGGCGACCTCGATCGGCAGCTTGCTCTTCTTTGCGCGTCGATAGATTTCCAATGCCACGTCACCGCCGCCCGTGGCAATATCGAGGACTCTAATCGTGCGGTCTTCCGTCTCGGCAAGGCGGCGAATCGTTGGCCAGAAGATCGCCGCACTGCCACTGATCCAGTTGACCCTCCGCAGCCCTCGCAGGGCGTAGGCATGTTCTTGTTTGTCCAATCCCGGCTGGTCCATCAATTCCGGTTGGCGGTCGCGCTGCGCCAGGGCTGGCATATATCAAATCCAAAAGCGAGAAATAATCATGGCCGGTATTCACTGTGAATATTACGTATTCTAAGAGTGCCAGTGATTCGAATGTCAGTCCAAAACCGTGCAATTGGCGACAGATCAGCAGAAGTGCTGAGAAGCAGACGGATTATTCCGCATCCTTGTTATCAGCGCATAAAAAAGCGGGGCCTCTGATGCACCAAAAACAATTCGGTGTGCGGGATAGCCAGGGGCAAGGCAACCATTCCGCCAAAAATCATCAGAGGTCCCACGGGCCAGCTTGTTACCTCGTACGTGAGGCAACGCTGGCGTATAAAGCAATCAGTATGCCAAGCGCTGTCGCAAGTCGATGGATTTGCTTTAAAGTGTTTTTCATAAATAGTTTATGGGCTTTAATGTATTTTGATTTTTTATCCGAGATTGATAGGGAGATTTAGGGTCGTTTTATTTTGATACACTTTGTTAAGATTGGATCGCAGAAAAGTGTTTGATTTAAATACACATGCCGATTTTGAAACAGCTTTGGTTTAATCCGTGAATTTGTCACCAGATCTCAAAAGTGTCTTGATTTCCGTGAGCCCCAAGTCGGGCGCAAAGTCAGGTCGTCCCGTCGTCGAAAAACTGAAGCGTATGCTGGGGAAAGCCGGGTTTGAAGTCCAAATCTCGACGGATATTGACGAAGTCCAGCGGGAATCTGATCGATTGCAGCATGAGGGAAAACTGCGGACGGTCGTTGCCGCCGGGGGAGATGGCACGGCTGGATTGGTCGCCAATCACACGCCGGCGGGAGTGCCAATCACCGTGTTGCCTCTTGGCACGGAAAACTTGTTGGCCAAGTATTTGGGAATCACGGCCAACGCACAATCTGTGTCCGAGATCATTCAGCACGGCGCGACCAGGCTAGTTGACGCGGGCAAAGTGGGCGATCGAATCTTCTTGTTGATGGTTTGCTGCGGACTAGATGCGGACGTGGTTCGCCGGCTTCACGAAGACCGATCGGGGCACATCAGCCATTTTTCCTACGCAAAACCGATTCTCGATTCGATTCGTAATTACGAGTACCCTGAGTTGCAGTTATATTGCGACGACCAACCGTCCTTTGCTGCCCGGTGGGGGTTCATCTTCAATTTGCCCTGCTACGCCAGGGGTTTGAAAATCGCACCCAGTGCCGATGGGACGGATGGCCTACTTGACGTTTGTGCATTTAAACATGGCTCGCTTTGGAGCGGACTGAAATACTTAAGCGGAATCATACTTGGCCAACACGAGACGTGGGAGGATTGCGTGACTCGCCAATCGAAGACGATCCGCATTGAATCCGAGGGCCAGGTGCCGTATTCGGTTGATGGCGATCCTGGCGGTCACTTGCCCATCGAGATCGAAGTGATTCCCAATCGGCTGACGTTGGTTGTTCCGGAAACCGTGTAGCCGAAGTCGCCAAGACTTCGGACGCGACTGGAAAACTCCCGAAGTCTTGGCGACTTCGGCTACGAAAGAATGCTCGTGCCACACCATCCCGTTCAGATTGGTTCTTTTCAGGTCGGCCGGCAATGTCCGTTGTTGCTCATCGCCGGGCCCTGCGTCATTGAAGACGAAGCTTTGACATTGTCGATTGCACAGCAGCTTAAGACCGCGTTGGCGGATCTTCCCGTGCAACTCGTTTTCAAAGCATCGTTTGACAAAGCCAATCGAACCAGTGTCGAGTCGTATCGAGGTGTCGGATTGGAAGAGGGTCTACGCATTTTGGACGTGGTTCGTCAGCAAACCGATTTGCCCGTCACGACGGACATCCATGAATCGCATCAGGCGGCGGCCGTCGGTGAAGTTTGTGAGTTGCTGCAAATCCCCGCGTTTTTGGCGCGGCAAACCGACCTGTTAGTCGCGGCGGCAAAAACTGGGCGGGCGGTCAATGTCAAAAAGGGGCAATTTCTCGCACCGTGGGACATGAAACATGTGGTTGGAAAACTGAACGCGTCGGGGTGCGACAATGTTTTGCTGTGCGAGCGCGGAACGTTCTTTGGCTACGGGCGGCTGGTCAATGACATGCGAGCGATTCCGCAAATGCGTGAGTTAGGGCCGCCCGTGGTATTTGACGCCACGCACAGCGTCCAGGAACCCGGCGGCTTGGGCGGCACAACCGGCGGCAATCGCGAAATGGTGGAACCTTTGGCACGAGCCGCGATGGCGCTAGGCGTCGATGGGCTCTTTCTAGAAACTCATCCCGATCCCGAACAATCGCCAAGTGACGGACCCAACATGGTGCCCCTGCCCGATATCGCCGGCCTCCTCCGCCGACTCCTTCAGATCCGACAAACCGTGGAAGAATTATCGTGAGTGACATCGTCATCAAACGTTCGAAGAGGATGCAAATCCTGTGTTGCTGGATTGCCGCCGGGATGTGGCTCAACGGCTGTGGCGGCACATCGAACGTGGAAGGTCCCAGGCGCGCGAAGGCGCCCGCGTCGCAACAAGAGATCGACAACTTCAGCGTTTTCCTCGAAATCGTCAGTAACTTCAGCGAGTTTGAACCCGTCACGGCTCGCCGCAAGGCGTTAATCAATTTGAACCGATGGGCGGAGAATCAAGACGAGGACCCGGACTGGTCGCCGGACGATTTGGTGTCGCGTGTGCCCGAGCATTTTCGCAACCATGAGTTGTTGTCGACGCTCGATCGGTTGAAATTCGATGATGCGGACATTCAATATATTCAAGAGTGCATTTGGTTTCGTGACCTCGCCGGCTGGGTCTCACGACCGGAGCAAAACGTCGGGACGTCATATCTTGTCGAGCAGGTAGAGTCGGGGCTCGATGAGGAAAAGGCGAGGGAACTGGACCGCGCAGACGACAAACTCGCGGCCGTCCTGCAGAATCTTGACGCGGAATTGACGCGAGAAGACGCCGGCCGTCTGGCCGTTGCGATGCGTTTGTTTGACTGGACGATTCGCAACACGCAACTCGACCCGCTCTTGCCCAAGCCCAAGGAGTTCGTCGGGCCGCGGGATGATGCGCCAGCCGAAATCGATGACGAAAGACCCGTCGCAGAGATCACACAAGCCGGCCCAGGCTATCAACAGTTTCCGTGGCAAGTGCTCCTGTACGGTCACGGTGATGCCTTGCAGCGGGCTCGCATCTTTATGCTGCTGGCCCGTCAACTTCAGATCGACGTCATCATGCTTGGCTATGCCGAAACCGGCCGCACGACGCTTGCCACCGCGTGGTTGACGGCCGTCGATATCAACGGGCGGTTGTTTCTTTTTGACACGGCCCTGGGCATTCCCATTCCCGGCCAGCAAACTCCCATCGCGACGTTGGCTGAAGTGAAAGAGAACCCCGCGTTGCTCGACAATCTCGATGCGAAAGACGACGAGAAGGAATACAAGTATCCCGTGACCGAGAAAGAGCTGCAGCAACTCGTCGCCATGATCGACGCCGCCCCGCAATGTCTGTCTCAGCGGATGCAACGAGTCGAGCAGCGGCTGAGCGGCGAAAACAAAATGGTGCTGGCGATCGATGCGTCGCGTTTGTCCGAGAAGATGCGGCACGAGCACGGGCTGAACGTTGGGCTGTGGACCGTCCCGTTTGAAACCGTCATCTTTCGAGAATTGCTCAGCCAGGTGATGGAAAGGAATCCCAGAATTCGCCGTATCATTTTCCAGGCGGAAGATGTGTTCGTGGGAATCCATCCGTTGGCAAACGGACGCCGAAAACATTTCGAAGGAATTCTGGAAAGCAACGAGCAAAAGAATGAAAGTGGTGCCAAGTCACTCTACCTGGAAGCGCGCAAGCCCAACGAGGAGATTAGAAACCTGAAAGACAATGAAGATCTTCAGCGGCAGCACGGTGTGCTGCGCATGCCAGGCGAGTCTAAGTCGGCGTGGGAGTTGCGGGTTGAATACCTTCAGGCGTTCTTTGGGATCACCAGAATCCACGCCGGCTATTGGCTGGCGATCGCACATTTTGATGCCGGCGGGTATCCGGACGCCATTAAGTGGTTCGAATACACCGTCGAGCGCGGCAAGCAGGCCGAAGCGTGGAAGGGCAGCATCAATTACAATATGGCCCGTGCCTACGAGGAGATTGGAGCTTGGGAGACGGCGGTCGAGTTGTTGTTGGCCGACGATTCTCCGCAACGACACGGATGTTTGGTGAGGGGACGATTGTTGCAGGAGCGATATGGCAGCGGAAGTGAGTGACCGTGCCGCACATTCGATTCGAAATTCTGAGGAATGGAAACATGCGAGCTTTGCCCACGCTTTTGATCGTCGCGTTGTATTTGAGTTCGGCGGCTGCCGAGCCGGCGGTTTCTGTGGGCGACAACATTGCGGTCAAAGGCGTGCCTGACGTCCCGCAAGACCTGGCGAGCAAGGTAGATCGTTACGGACAATATCGCACAGCTCGGTTCGCAGCGTGGCATCCGGACCGGCTCGAAATGCTGGTGCTCACGCGATTTGCCAACACAACGCAGGTGCACCAGGTCTCCAACGCAGGTGCCCGCCGCGAGCAATGGACGTTTTTTCCCGAACCAGTGCTCGACGTCAGCGCATGGCACAAGAAGGGCGACCAAGAGTTCTTCACGTTTCTGATGGATGCCGGCGGCGACGAGTTTTATCAAATCTATTCTTATGATCCGCTGGCCAGGCAAACTTCACTACTGACTGACGGCAGGAAACGTAACGGAGGCGGAGTCTACAGTGATGCATCGAGGCTGCTCGCCTATTCGCGCGTCGATGCGGATTCCAAAGGTGCCTTGACCGAAATTCGCACCGTCGATCCGCTCGATCCAACGACGGATCGGCTGGTGAAGAAAGTGCGAGGCGGCGGCTGGCGACCGTCCGATTGGTCGTCCGATGGCGAGCGACTCCTGGTCTCAGAATATCGCTCGATCAACGACAGCCGCATTTGGCAAGTCGATGTGAAGTCGGGCAACGCGAAGCGCATTTCACCGACTGGCGATCCTGGCAACAAAAGCAGCGAATGGGTGGCCCATGGTTATGGGAAATACGCCCGGAAGAACAACGGCATTTACTTCGCGAGCGACGAAGACTCTGAGTTTCGTCAACTTGTCCACATTGAAGCTGATACGCGTCGCACGATCACCCAGAGTGTGTGGGATGTTGAAAGTGTCGACGTTTCGCCGGACGGCAAGTTGGTCGCTTATGTGACCAACGACGCCGGGCGTAGTTCGCTGCACATCATCGATTCAACAACCGGCGACGCCATCCCAATGCCACCGATTCCCGCTGGCGTCATCTCGTCCACAGGGTGGCACAACAACGGTCGGCACTTTGCATTCTCGTTATCTTCAGCGTCCGTGCCAGGAGACGTCTTTGTTTTCGAAGTGGACGGTGGTCTCGAGCGCTGGACGTACAGCGAATCCGACGTCGACACGAGCGGCTTTCCTGAGCCAGAACTTGTCAAGTGGAAATCTTTCGACGATCGGAAGATCACCGGTTTCCTCTATCGTCCGCCCGCTCGGTTCACGGGCAAGCGGCCCGTCATCATCAACATCCACGGGGGACCTGAAAGCCAATCTCGGCCGCGCTATCTCGGCCGCATGAACTATTTCCTCAACGAGCTGGGCATGGCCATCGTTTTTCCCAACGTCCGCGGATCGCGCGGCTACGGCAAGTCGTATCTCAAGCTGGACAACGGACTGCTGCGCGAAGGCACGCATCGAGACATCTCGGCACTGATCGATTGGATTGAATCGCGCGACAACCTCGATGCGGATCGGATCTTGGTCCGCGGCGGAAGCTACGGCGGTTACATGACCTTGAGCGCAGCCTACCGGTTTAGCGATCGGATCACGTGTGCCATCGACATCGTGGGAATCTCCAATTTGCGAACGTTTCTCGAAAACACGCAAGGCTATCGACGTGAATTGAGACGCGCGGAGTACGGCGATGAACGCACTGCCAAACTGCGAAAGTGGATGGACGAGACGTCGGCATTGCAAAACGCAAACAAGATTCGCAAACCAATGTTGGTGCTGCAAGGGGCCAACGATCCGCGAGTGCCGAAGAGCGAATCGGACCAGATTGTCGCCGCGCTGGAGAAGACCGGCACGCCGATATGGTACGTCGTTTTCGAAGACGAAGGTCACGGATTCCGCAAGAAGACCAACGCCGACTACGCGTTCTATTGCACGGTGCTCTTCGCGCAAAAGTTCCTTCAATGACGTTACGTTTTCGTCAAGTTTTGTCCGTTTTAGATCATCCGTGGATATGTCGCGGTATAGCAGGCACGATTCTTGTCGCTTATTTCATCATTTGCTCAACCACCGCTGCGGTCAAAGGCGATTGCTTCGACGAAGGTTTCTTTCTTACATCTGGAATGAATATTTGGTTACACAACGATTACCACGTGATGCCAGAAGGTGGCAACTTGTATCAGCGAGTGGCAACACTGCCGTTGGCTTTGGGAGGTTTTGATTTTCCAAACGCCAATGATCCTGGCTGGCCGAGCTTTGGACCATTTACGCTGGGCGACAAGTTCTTTTTCGAGATGGAGAACGATCTGGCTGCTGTTCTTTGGTGGGGACGATTGCCGTCAGTTCTTTGCGGCATGCTTTTTGGCTGGATTGTTTTTTGCTGGGCAAGAACCCTATGGGGTGGGTGGGCTGGCGTCATAGCGTTACTCCTCTACTCATTCAGCCCAACGATTCTAGCCGGCAGTACTGTGGCCACGGCAGATCTGTTTACCAGCGGAATGATGCTCTTGTCTCTAGGGGCGTTCTGGAAACTGTTGCATCGGACGACGATCACGTGGTTATTCGCAAGTTGCTTGACATTTGGTTGTGTTTTTGGCACCAAATTTTCATTTGTCGCGATATTTCCCGTCTTTTTGTTTTTAGTGGTGTTGCGATTTTGCAGTTCAGATCCAATTCAGATTTACTTCCGAGGCGTCAAGTATGTTTCTTCGCGTAGTCGGCGAGTCTTATTGTTGACCCTATTATGTTTGGCCCACGCCGCTTCGGCATTTGTCATGCTATGGGCGCTGTTTGGGTTCTCGTACGAGGACCCTAATCCACAAATTCCGTTGGGTGCCCGATATCCCACTGAGGTCGACAGATACAAGAACGCGGAAGGCGCCGTTCCGGCATTGGTTTCGTTTTGTCACGAGTACCAACTGATTCCCGAGGCATGCCTCTACGGCGTCAGTGTCCAATACAACGCCACTAGAAAACGCGCCTCCTTTCTTATGGGTGAGTATAGCCACACGGGCTTCTGGTATTTTTTCCCCCTGACGTTCCTCATCAAGACGCCGGTCGCGTGGCTTCTCGTCATTGCGTCAGCTATTTGTGCGGCGTGTTTACGATGGCATCGCTGCTCTAAATCGTCCCGATTCAACGGCGCAAGCCGAGTTTGGTGTGACTTGTACAGCACGGCCCCTCTATGGGCGCTATTAATCGTTTATTGGATCATGGCGGTCACGTCTAAGATTAATATTGGCCATCGCCACCTCATGCCGATTTATCCAACTCTGTGCGTTTTAGGCGGCACATCGGTTTGGTGGTTTAGGCATGGGACTCAGTTTTCAAAGATCGTGATTTCATCTGCCCTAATTTGGATTGTGGCTGCGTCGTTATGGGTGTGGCCTAACTACTTGGCGTTTTTCAATGTAGCCGTCGGAGGTCCGTCGAACGGATATCGTTACCTTGTCGACAGTTCGCTGGACTGGGGACAAGATCTACCGGCACTTCAAAGTTGGTTAGAGGCGGACTTACAGAAGAACCCAGGGCGTGGTCAGGTGTACTTGTCCTATTTTGGTTCTCGTCATCCACGTCATATTGGCATCGATGCCGTGTTGCTTCCTTATACGATTGAACGCCGAACTCATATCGAGCCAACGATCGGACCTGGCACATTTTGCATCAGTGCAACGCAATTGCAAGGCGTTTACCTCCCAGAGCCAGGTCCATGGACCTGGAAATTGGAGAAACGATATCAGTTTCGCCACAGTGTTTTTCAGATGCGGGATTCAGATCTGGAGGGTCAATTGGCTCCAGAAGAAGGTTCGATTCCGTGGAGAGCTTCGATGCTCGATTACGACCGCCTCCGTTTCAAGCGGATTTGCAGGCACTTACTGAAACGGGAACCGGATGAATTTGCAGGCTATTCCATTCTTATCTATCGGTTGAGCGAAGCAGAGTTGGCGGAGGCCCTATACGGTCCCCGCATCGGTACTTGATATGAGATTTGAGTCCCTGGTTTGATCCTGCGCGAGACTTCGGCAAAGGACATCCGGGGCTCGAGGCGTCACGCAACCTTATCCGATACGACCAAATGCTCGATCCCGTCACCTTTGGCGATCACGACGATCCCCTCATCACTAATCGTGAATCCGCGTTTGCGGTCCTGCTCAAGATCGAAACCAATCTCGGCATGCGAGGGAATCTCGACGCCTTTATCGATGATCGCGCGGCGGATTTTGGCGTGCCGTCCCACGTTGACGCCTTCGAACAGAATCGAATCTTCGACCGTCGAAAAACTGTTGATGCGAACTCGCGGCCCTAGAATGCTCTTTTGCACCAAGCCACCGGACACAATCGAACCTTGGCAGGTGATACTGTCAATTGCCCGTCCACTCCGCTCGCCGTCGCCTTGGCTGCCGAAGACGAACTTGGGTGGCGGCAAGTTCGGTTGAAACGTCCGGATGGGCCATTCGCCGTCGTACATGTTCAACAGCGGGTCGACGGAGATCAAATCCATGTTGGCCTCGTAGTATGCGTCCAACGTCCCCACATCGCGCCAATACGCGTCGCTCTTGCGATTCTCGTCCATGAACGGAAACGCAAACACACGTTGCGTGTCGATGATCGACGGAATGACGTTGCGGCCGAAGTCGTGCACGCTCTCTTGCTTGTTCGCGTCCTTGCACAGTTGCTCGAACAGGAAACGCGCGGTGAAGACATAAATCCCCATCGACGCCAGGCAATGTCCGTCATCGCCGGGAATCGATTTGGGTCGATCCGGTTTTTCTTCGAAGCCAATGATGCGCTGCTCTTTGTTAATCTGCATTACGCCAAATTGCTGAGCCGCTTCTTCATCCACGCGCAGCGCACCGATGGTCAGATCAGCGTTCATTGATTTGTGGTACTCGATCATCTTGCGATAATTCATCTTATAGATGTGGTCGCCGGCCAGGATGATAACATGTTCGGGCCTTTCCTTTTCGATCGCATAGATATTCTGATAAACGGCGTCGGCCGTGCCTTGATACCAATGGTCGTCGATGCGTTGTTGTGGCGGGACCACGTCGATAAACTCACCCAACTCGGTGCAGAAAACGTGACGCCAGCCCAAATTGATGTGGCGATCGAGGCTCATTGCCTTGTATTGCGTGAGCACCAGAATCTTGCGAATGCCGCTGTTTAAGCAATTCGAAAGCGAAAAATCGATAATCCGATAGGCGCCGCCAAAGGGAACAGCGGGCTTGGCGCGATCACGTGTAAGAGGCTCCAGGCGAGTTCCCTTCCCACCAGCGAGCACGACAGCGAGAGTATCCTTCATCAAGTGGCTCCATCAAAGGAAGGATTTCGTACGTTCAATTCGCTCTGCATTCTAACCGTTTTTGCAAACAGTTTGAAGGTCGCGCGCTGGGGTCACCCTGGTTAAACGCAAAAATTTCTCCCGGTATACTGCACTGGCGTCGGTGGCATCTAATTCGCAATTCATTATAGAACTGACACACATGAAAATCGCATACTTCGACTGCATGAGCGGCATCAGCGGCGACATGACTTTGGGCGCGCTGGCCGACGTTGGTATCTCGCTGGAGACGATTCAACAGGGCATCGATTCGTTGGGGCTGCCAAGCTGCCGGCTCGTCTCCGAAGAAGTGAAAAAGCACGGTTTTCGGGCGACCAACGTCACTGTCCAGCACGAGCCGGAACATGCTCATCGCCATTTGCACCACATCACCGACATGATCGACGGCAGTACGCTCACCGAACCACAAAAAGATCTCGCCAAGCGAATCTTCACGCGGTTGGGCGAGGCGGAAGCCAAAGTCCACGGCACAACGATTCGCAAAGTGCATTTCCATGAAGTCGGCGCGGTTGACTCCATCGCCGATATCGTCGGCAGCGCCATTGGCTTGGATCTGTTGGGCATCGATCGGATCGCTTGCAGCCCCGTTCCCACCGGTCAAGGTTCCATCACCATCGCCCACGGCCGCGTCAGCATTCCCGCGCCGGCGACCGCCGAGTTGCTGGCGGGCATCCCACTTGCCGATTCCCCCGTTTCCGCCGAATTAACAACACCAACCGGTGCTGCCATCGTTGCCGCGGTCGCGGACCAGTTCGGTCCATTGCCTGCCATGAAAATCGAAACGATCGGTTACGGCGCGGGCGATCGCGACCTCGAAGAACAAGCCAACGTCCTGCGTTTGATCGTCGGCGAGGCGGACGACCGCATGGTCAGCGATCAAGTTTGGGTTTTGGAAACTAACCTGGATGACGTCAGCGGCGAAGTGATCGGCCACTGCGTGAACCTGTTGATCGAAGCCGGCGCGTTGGACGTTTACACCACGTCGATTCAAATGAAGAAGAATCGGCCCGGCGTCAAGCTCAGCATCCTGTGCGACACCGCATTGATCGCGAAGTTGGAGCGGATCGTATTCCGCGAAACAACGACCTTGGGCATTCGCCGGTGGCCGGCCAGCCGGCACAAGCTGGAGCGTCGAGCCCACGCGGTTCAAACCGAATGGGGTGACATTGAGGGTAAAATCGCCGTCATCAGCGAAGATTCGTCGAGTTTCTCTCCTGAGTACGAGTCCTGCCGCAGAATTGCCGAAGAAAAGAACATCCCGCTGCGCGACGTGTACGAAGCGGCGCGGAAGGCTTTCCAATAGATAAGCTCCAAAACATAAGCACCAAATCTCAAACAAATTCCAAATTCGAATCTTCAAA
>CAYFJO010000248.1:0-15738 GCA_964343305.1 uncultured Pirellulaceae bacterium
TCAACGCCCGCAGCGAGACGGCACATTCCAACGGCGTCTTTCGAAACGCGTTTAAGAAACGTCGCTGCTTGGTCTTGGCAACCGGATACTATGAATGGGAAAAACTGCCTGCTGGCGGCAAACAGCCTTACTATATTCATTTGGAAGATCACCGGCCGTTTTTCTTTTATGGGCTGTGGGAGTCCTGGTCGGGTCCGAAGGAGGCTCCGCTGGAGACACCGCGCACGACCTACACGATCTTGACTACTGAATCGGGTCAATCCGTCGCCGACATTCATGATCGCATGCCGTGTATGATCGGTGTGGATCGCGAGGAATTGGAAACGTGGCTCGATCCGGAGTTTCAAGGTGAGGACCATCTTCGTGGTCTGCTCCGGCCCTGCGACGCGAAAGATCTCGTCGCGACACCAGTGAGTGAATATGTCAACAACGTGCGGAACCAAGGCCCCAAGTGCGTAACACCGTGCAATTAAGACGAATTTCGGTCGGCCTGTTCGCGGTGGTCTGCTTCGCTCACGCCGCCATGGGTGGACATCCGGTTTCGTTGACGCGCAGCTTTGTCTATGTCACGCGCGATCGAGTCACGGCCAAAGTCGAATCGTTCCTGGAAGACCTGGTTTTGTTTCACAACGTGAAGCCCGACGACCAGGACTTTCTCGACACCGATGTGATTTCCAAAGGCATCGAATTGCACCAAGCATTTCTGCTCGATAAGTTTGCCATTCGCGATGTCGAAGGCCGGCAACTCGTCGGCCGCGCGATTGACGTCGAAAAATCGCATTTGCCAGCCGAAGGTGTCGGGCTGGGAGAATTGATGGCTCACCAATTGGTTTTCGAGTTTGAGTATGAGTTGCCCACGCAGCCGGAGTTTCTCACGTTCAGTCAACATTTCGTCGACAGCGAAGGAACGGTACCCGCCGAAATGCATCTGTTCGTCCAGCAAGAGAACGCCGCGAAGCCGTTCACAGCGACGCTGATGCCGGACGAGCCGGAAAGTTATCGTTTCAGTTGGAACCTTCCACCGCTGTCGGACGAAGCATCCGCCGAGGCGTGGCGCGAGTGGAACAAGGAACGAAAAGAAGAAACGCTCGGGATCACCAGCTACAGTTCCGTTTACTCCTTCCTCTATGTGGAAGACGACGAAGTCCGGCACGAGATTCTTGTTCCGCTGTTGTCACTGGAAGAGAGCATCTTGATCGCTCGCGACGACGACCCGTTTCTGGATTTGGCAGAGCAAGACGCGGCGCGACAGCAAATCGAAGAGTATTTTAAGACGGGCAACCCGATCGACATTGATGACGAAAACGTTCAGCCAACTGTGGCCCGATGTGACTTCTTTGGCCTCGACATCAAAGACTTCGCCAAGCAAGCCGAGCGCCGCACGGTGAGTCTGGTCAACGCGCGCGTGGGAATCATTCTTTCCTACGCGACGAAACAGCCGCCCGACCGTGTCCTGTTGACCTGGAATCGGTTTAACAATTACATCCGCGGCGTCAACATGGTTGTCTACGCCGGCGCGGACGCGTCGAAAACCAAGCTGTCGCGTGTCGGCAACACCACGGTATACGAGTGGCACAGTCCCGGTCGGCGAACGACTTTGCCACCAGAACCGGTCAGAATCGAGGCACCACAACGATCCACTTGGTCCGTGCCGATTGTTTCCATCGTTTGCCTTGCGCTGCTGTTGCCAGTCGTGGGCTTTCTTCGAACTCGCCGTGCGTCACTTCCGAAGCACCTGGTCGCCGTCGTTGTTCTAGGCGTTGGCGCGGCGTTGGCTTGGCCTCACGCGCGTTTGGAGACGCCGTCGCCATTTGCTCCGTTGCCGCAAGTTTCCGATGAGCGTGCCGAATCGATCTTCGGCGCTTTGCACAAGAACACCTATCGCGCGTTCGACTTTCGCACGGAAAATAAAGTCTACGACGCACTGGCGGTCAGCGTCGACGGCGATTTGCTGGACGATTTGTATCTGCAAATTCGCCGCGGCTTACAGATGCAAGAGCAGGGGGGTGCCATATCGCGAATTCGCGAAGTCTCGGTCCTCGAAGGACGCAAAGAAAATCTGGACGACTTACCACAGGACGGGCGAAGTTTCGGTTATCATTGTCGGTGGTCGGTCAGCGGTACCGTTGAACATTGGGGACACATTCATTCCCGAACGAATGAATACGTCGCGCGGTTTGCCGTTGAACCACGAGGCGAATCGTGGAGAATTACGAAAGTGGATTTACTGGATGAAAAGCGGTTACGTTACGACACAAGTGTGCGCGGATTATAGCGGCACGTTTTCTACCTGGAGTAGCAAGATATGAGATATCGATCGATCCTTTGTTCCGCCACTTTTCTGGCGTTGATGCACTTCATTCCTTTTGCGGTTGCCGCCAATAACACAGCGGCCGTGGCGCGTGTCGGCGAGGATATCCGATACCTGGCGTCCGACGAGTTGGAAGGACGTGGTCCGGGAACCAAAGGATTGGAGTTGGCTGCCGATTATATCCGCGAAGAGTTCAAAGAGCTTGGACTGAAGAGCGGCTCGGACGATGGCTCGTATTTTCAGCCGTTTGAAATCGTTATCGACACCAAAGCCATCGAGGCCAAGACGTCGCTTGTGTTGACCGGTCCGGACGGGCAAGAGTTGAAGCTGGAATTGGGCAAGGATTTTCAGCCGCTGGCCACGGGCGCTGCGGGTGAAGTAAAGGCGGAAGTCGTTTTCGCTGGCTACGGCATCGCGGCGGACAAACAAAAGTACAACGACTTCAAAGACGCCGATGTCGAGGGCAAAGTGATCTTGATCATTCGCCGCGAGCCGCAGCAAGGCGACGAAAAGAGTGTGTTTGACGGCAAGAAGGTTACGAATCACGCATTCATCCGCACGAAAATCGGTGCGGCCAAGAAACATAAAGCCGCGGCGATCCTGATGGTGAACGACCCATTTACGACCAAGGCGAGTAAGAAGGACGAGCTTGCCACGACGGGCGTATTTGGTACGCGGCCGTTGGGCGTTCCTTTTGCTCAGCTCACGCAATCGCTCGTCAACCAGTTGCTCAAATCTTCGCCAATCATGGCGGGCGATCGTGAATTAGCAACGGTCGAGGCGCTCGAAGAAGAAATCGACAAGTCGCTCAAGCCGATGACACAAAAACTGAAAGGCTGGACGGCGGAATTGAAGTGCGACTTTGAAAAAGTGAAAACCGAGGTGGTCAACGTCGTCGGAGTCGTCGAGGGCCAAGGCAAGTTGGCGGACGAGACGATTGTCATTGGCGCGCACTACGATCATCTTGGCTACGGACCGTTCGGTTCACGGCGCCCCAACGAACGTGTTGTTCACCCTGGAGCCGATGATAACGCGACCGGCACGGCAAGCGTGATGGAATTGGCACGCCGGTTTGCCCAGAGAGACGGCGCTCCAGCGCGACGGATGGTCTTTATCGCGTTCAGCGCCGAAGAGCGTGGCCTTATCGGCAGCAACTACTACGTCGAGCATCCGTTGTTTCCATTGGAGAAAACCGTCGCAATGATCAACTTCGACATGGTCGGGCGTTTGGGCGACAAAGGCTTGTCCGTGGGTGGTGCTCGATCGGCCAAAGAGTTTTCCGCGATCACGGAGGTGGCCAACAAAACTTTGAGAATGAAAGTGAACACGACCGCGGCCATGGGTGGCAGCGACCATGCGGCGTTTTTCCGCAAAAAGATTCCCGTGCTGTATTTCTTCACCGGACTGACCAAGGAATATCACACGCCCGACGACACGTTTGAAACGATCAACGTCGACGGTGTCGTGCAAACGATCGATTATGCGGAACAAGTTTTGGACGGAGTTGTGGAACTTGCCAAACGTCCGGAATACCAGAAGGTAGCACGTACATCGCCGGGCCGCGGCGCGATGGCGTATCTGGGCGTGGTGCCAGACTATTCCGGCACGGCCGACGGCCTGCGAATCACCGACGTCAACGCCGATTCACCCGCGGCGAAGGGCGGACTCAAAGCTGGCGACGTCATTACAAAAATTGGCGACGTGCCGGTTGGCGACATTCAAGGATTGGCTGCCGGATTGCGAAAGTACAAAGCGGGACAGAAGGTGAAAATCGTCGTCACACGTGAGAAGAAGTCGGTGAGTGTGGACGTGGAACTAGGAAAACCGCCGGCAAAGGGTTGATTGCCGTCGAGACGGCCCATCCTACTCTTCAGCCTTCAGCATTGAAGTATCAACGCCTCTCGATTCGTATCGATCCATCATGTCCTTTTTGTTCAAGGATCGATTCAGCGCTTCTTGTGCATCGACAACTCCGTCGAGGACGTGAGTGCATAGCGCTTCGTTCATCAACACCATCCCCAACTTGCCGCCGATCTGCATGGCCGATTCGATCTGGAACGTTTTGCCTTCACGAATATAGTTGGCAATCGCCGGATTCGAGATCATGATTTCCAGCGCAGCGATGCGACCCTTGGGCAAACGTTTGCATAGCGTTTGGGCAATGACAGCTTTCAAACTGCTGGACAACATGGTGCGAATCTGTGCCTGACGATCGGCGGGGAATTGGTCAATCACACGATCCACGGTCGAAGCGGCCGTTGTCGTGTGCAGCGTGCCGAACACCAAGTGACCCGTTTCCGCCGTTTCGATCGCGATATGCGTCGTTTCCAAGTCACGCATTTCACCGACCAGCACGATATCCGGATCTTCACGCAACGCAGCGCGCAACGCCCGGGAAAACGACTCGGTGTGGTTGTGAACTTCGCGCTGGTTGATCAGACATTTTTTGTTTTCGTGAACAAATTCGATGGGATCTTCGATCGTGATCACATGGTCTTTGCGACGATCGTTGATATAGTCGATCATGGCTGTCAACGTGGTACTCTTGCCCGAGCCGGTTGGCCCAGTGACCAAGACGAGTCCTTTGGGCAGGTCACACAAATCAAGAATCTGCTGAGCCAGATTCAAATCCTTGGCCGTCATGAAGTCGTTGGGAATGATACGGAAAACGCCCCCTGGCCCTTTGCGATCCATAAACGCGTTGCATCGGAACCGAGCAATGCCCTCTAACGAATAAGCCCAGTCAGCATCGCCAGACTCGTCGAACTGCTTGCGCGCGACATCGGTCATGATCTCGTACAACATCTTGCGAATCTTCTCCGGCTCCAGCGGCGGCGTCTTCAGCGTCGACATTGTGCCATGGACTCGCATCAATGGCGGCATTCTGGAACTCATATGAAGGTCGGACCCCTCGTTCTTTTGAAGCGCGGCGAATAACTTGTCGATGGAGGCCATGATGCGGTCCTTGAACAATAGGGATCGAATTCATCGTCATTATCGTTCCCTGCAAGCTGACATGCAATTTGCCTCACCGTGTTTGTGTCAGTCGGGGGGGACGGCGGCTTGGGAGTGACATTCTTGCGTTTTGATTCGTCAGGCAAGAGAATGACTACTTAAGATGACCCGGAAACAATTTCATGAGGCCTGTGAAAAATGAACCGATTCTTCGTTCTTGCGTTGCCTGTTTTTTTTCTGTTCCACACCGTCGCCAACGCTCAGCCAAGCGAATTCAACTATGACGAATCGAAGGTGCCCAAGTTTGAGTTGCCAGACCCGCTGGTGATGCTGGACGGCACCAAAGTCAAAAGCGCAAAACAATGGCCCGCGCGGCGCGCCGAGATTCTGAAGCTGTTCCAGGAGCACGTTTACGGCCGCAGTCCCGCTCCGTTGAAGACCCAACGATACGACGTCTTTTCGCAGGACGATAAAGCTCTCGGCGGCACGGCCATCCGCAAACAAGTGACCGTCTTTTTTGACGGCAAAAGAGATGGTCCGCAGATGGACATTTTGATTCACTTGCCTGCCAAGGCGAAAAAGGCTGTGCCGATTTTCGTTGGGCTGAACTTTGCCGGCAATCACGCAACTCATGCCGATCCAGAGATCAAACTCGCCACCGGCTGGATGCGGCGTGGCAAAGGTGTTGTGGATAACAAGGCGACCGAAGAATCGCGCGGCGCGAATGCGAGCCGCTGGCAGGTCGAAAAGATTATCGCTCGCAACTACGGCGTCGCGACAATTTATTGCGGCGACCTCGATCCCGACTTTCACGACGGCTACAAGAACGGCGTTCATCCGTTGTTTTTCAAGAAAGGCCAAACTGAACCAGCCGCCAACGAATGGACGACGATTGGAGCTTGGGCCTGGGGACTTAGCCGGGCGGTGGATTACTTCGAAACGGACGACGACATCGACCACAAGCACGTTGCCGTGCTCGGCCACTCGCGTCTGGGAAAGACATCGCTTTGGGCGGGCGCTCAAGACGAAAGATTCGGCATCGTCATTTCCAACAATTCCGGCTGTGGCGGCGCGGCACTCAGCCGTCGACGATTCGGTGAGACGGTGAAACGGATTAACACGTCGTTTCCCCACTGGTTCTGCGAGAACTTCAAGAAGTACAACGACAACGAAAACGCGTTGCCGGTCGACCAGCACATGTTGATTGCGCTATCGGCTCCTCGTGCGGTCTATGTTGCCAGCGCGGTCGAAGATCGATGGGCCGATCCGCGCGGAGAATTTCTTTCCGCGTTTTATGCCGATCCGGTTTACAAGCTGCTGGGAACAGACGGCATCGGCGCGGACAAAATGCCGGAAGTTGACAAGCCGGTTCAAAACACCATCGGCTATCACATCCGCGCCGGCAAGCACGATGTGACCGAGTTTGATTGGCAGCAATACATGGACTTTGCTGACAAACACTTTCGTTAGTGTGGGCGGGGCTCTCCGAGACCCGCTTGTCCGGTTTCGGAAAAACTGTACTGCACTTGCCCGCGGTGGCGTTCAGGCGTAAGCTCGCGAGTTTACACCCGCCTCATTCTCCCGCAGTGTGTCCATGACCGCCACCAGCGAGCCCGTCGTTGCCAACGAATGTATTCAAATTCGTGGAGCTCGCGTTCACAACTTGAAAAGCGTGGACATTGACATCCCGCGCGACCATTTCGTTGTCATCACTGGCCCCAGCGGATCGGGAAAAAGCAGCCTCGCGTTCGACACGATCTACGCCGAAGGACAACGCCAGTACATCGACAGCTTGTCCACTTACGCCCGCCAGTTTTTGCAACAAATGGAGCGGCCCGATGTCGATTTGATCGAGGGCTTGCAGCCGACGCTCTGCATCGATCAACGACCGGGCATCGCCAGTCCGCGCAGCACCGTCGCCACAGTCACTGAGATTCACGACTACTTGCGGTTGTTGTTCGCGCGTCTGGGTGAAGCGTCCTGCTACGAATGTGGCACACCGATTCGCCAGCAATCGGTCGAACAAATTCAAGATCGATTGATGCAGTTGGACGAGGGCACCAAAGTCATGATCATGGCTCCCATGGTGCGCGGCCGCCGGGGCGAACACAAAGAAGTTTTCGTGGAGATTCGCAAAGCGGGCTTTGTCCGGGCACGCGTCGATGGCGAGATCTACGACATCGACAGTATTCCCGAACTGTCGGCGCGAAAGAACCATCGCATCGAAGCCGTCGTCGACCGGGTCGTGATTCGTGAGAGTGTTGCGAATCGACTGGCCGAATCGCTGCAAATGGCGATTCAGCACGGCGACGGCCTGGCCATCGCTTGCACGCAAGTACGAGGCCGTTGGCAAGATGAATTGTTCAGCACACGTTACGCGTGCCCCAACTGCAACATCAGCTTCGAAGAAATCGAACCGAGGACGTTCAGCTTCAATAGTCCGTACGGCGCGTGCCCAAAGTGTGACGGCCTGGGATGCATCGAGCAGTTTGATCCTGACTTAATCTGTCCGAACCACGATCTGTCGATCGCCGGCGGCGCAATCCTGCCGTGGAAAAACAAACCACCAAGCGAGGCATTGGCCGCCGCGCTGAAGGCATGGAAGATCAGCGACGATATCCCGCTCGCCGAACTCCGCCCCGCAGCGTTTGAAAAACTGATGTACGGCAATGACAAGACGCTTGGCGTTCTAACGCTGCTGGAAAAGGAATTCGTCACGACGACCAAACAGTCGCGGCAGAAAGAACTAGCGGCGTTTCGAGGAGACGTGGTTTGTCAATCGTGCGGCGGCTCGCGGCTTCGAGCGGAGGCCACGAGTGTTCGGCTGGGCGACAAGGCAATTCACCAGGTCATGAGTCTGCCGATTTCGGAAACGGCGGAGTATTTCGATTCGCTCACGTTTTTGGGACCCGACGCTGATATCGCCGCACCCATCATCGGTCGGATCAACAACCGCTTGGAATTCTTGAAAAAAGTTGGCGTGGGCTATCTGTCACTGGACCGTTCCGCGGATACGCTCAGTGGCGGGGAACTGCAGCGAGTTCGACTGGCGACCAGCATCGGTTCCGGTCTGGTTGGCGTCTGCTACGTTTTGGACGAGCCATCGATTGGACTGCACCAGCGAGACAACCAGCGATTGATCGACGCCATGCGCGAATTGCAATCGCTGGGCAACACCGTTTTGATCGTCGAGCACGATGAAGCCACCATGCGAGCCGCGGATCGTTTGATCGACATGGGACCGCTCGCCGGCAGCGAAGGGGGACAGATTGTGGCCGAGGGATCGCCCGACGAAGTGATGACAGATCCCAATTCGCTCACTGGTCATTATCTGACGGGTGAGCAGTGCATCGAAGTCCCGTCAAACAGACGAAAACTGACGAAGACCAGGTCGATCACGATCGAAGGCGTGACGACGAACAATTTGAAGGATGTCAGCGTTCGATTTCCGTTGAGTGCGTTCATCTGTGTTACCGGCGTCAGCGGATCGGGAAAAAGCTCGTTGATCAACGAAACCCTGACGAAAGCACTCATCCGTCGACTCGGCGGAGTTGCAGCAAAGCCGGGACCTTTCAAAAGCCTGCGCGGCGTCAATCAAATTGACAAAGTGATTGAAATCGACCAATCGCCCATTGGCCGCTCGCCGCGCAGCAACGCCGCGACTTACACCGGCGTGTTCGACGAGATTCGCAAAGTGTTCGCCGGCACACGCGAGGCCAAACAACGCGGCTTTCGCGCCAATCGGTTCAGCTTTAATGTCAAAACCGGCCGCTGTACCGAATGCGAAGGACACGGCGTCCGGAAGATCGAGATGAATTTCCTGCCCGACTTGTTCGTCACCTGCGACGAGTGCAATGGCGCTCGATTCAATCGCCAGACGCTCGAAGTTCGTTATCGCGATCAATCCATCGCCGACGTCTTGAACATGTGCGTCGACGATGCAACAGAGTTTTTTGAGAATTTTTCGACGATCCACCGATTGCTCCAATCGCTGCAAGACGTGGGACTCGGATACTTGCCGCTTGGTCAATCCTCCACAACTTTGTCCGGCGGCGAGGCCCAACGAATCAAACTGGCCACGCAACTGGCGCGAGTCGACACCGGCAAAACGCTCTACCTGCTCGACGAACCAACCACGGGCCTCCACTTCGACGACATTCGCCGGTTGCTTGCCGTGCTCAACCAACTCGTCGACCGCGGCAACACGGTGGTCGTGATCGAACACAACCTGGACGTGATCAAATGTGCCGACTGGATTATCGACTTAGGCCCAGAAGGTGGACGAGGTGGCGGCGAGATTATTGCAACCGGAACGCCTGAAGAGATTGCCAGTGTCGAGGGCAGTCACACGGGACGATACTTGACCTTGTGACCAACTGCGGGGACGGATGTTGTACAGTGTGTGAAATGCACGACTTCACCATCTCTTGGTGTGTTTCACACACCCTACTCAGCTTTCATTCTAGCAACTGCGTCAAATGTGCGGCGACGGATTCGGCGAGGATGTCAGGTTCATAGCCGCCTTCCAACACGCTCACGATGCGTCCGCCCGAGTATTGTTCGGCGATTTCGATCAGCGTGCGGGTCAAAGTCACGAAGTCTTCGACCTCGAGATCGAGCGAGCCAACCGGGTCCAAGCGGTGTGCGTCGAAGCCGGCGCTGATCAAGACGAGTTGCGGCTTGATCTTGGCGGCGAATTGCTCCAGGCTCATGGTAAACAGGGACTGATAGTCTTGGCGCGGCGTGCCGTACTCGATGGGGAGGTTGAATGTTGTGCCCGCTCCCGCGCCGCTGCCGGTTTCGTTGTGGTTGCCGGTGCCAGGATAAAAAGGAAATCGATGGGCGGAAAAGAAGCCGACTTGCGGATCCTCCCAAAACGTGTCCTGCGTTCCGTTGCCGTGATGAACGTCCCAGTCGACGATCAACACGCTGTCCAAATCGAGTTCGCGGACGGCGGTTCGCGCGGCGACGGCGATGCTGTTGAACAAACAAAACCCCATCGGACCATCGGGCAAAGCATGGTGGCCGGGTGGGCGAACGAGGCACAGCGCCCGCTTGTCTTCGTTGTCCATCACCCGCAGCGCGGCATCGCAAACCGCACCGGTCGCATGCGTGGCGGCATCGTGCGATTTGGGACTGACCAGCGTGTCTGCTTCGATTTGGCCGCCGCCTTTTTCAGCAAACTGCCGAACGTAGTCGGAGTATTCGGAAGAATGGACACAAGCCAATCGTTCAGCCGAAATCGGCGGGCACGCTTGTCGTTGGCAGCGCGAAGCCAAGCCCGTGCTATTGAGCAACTCCGTGATCCGCTGAAGCCGAACCGCCCGTTCGGGGTGACTTCCTGTGTCGTGCTCCAGGAAAACATCGTCGTAATAGAGGTGCGTCATAGGATCCAATCGAGGCGGTCGCCGGCCGGTCGCGGCGGAAAGGAGTGGTTAATCTATTCGTTTTTGACGCAACGTGTCAAACGGTAACGGTTTATGTTGACAATCCTCGCGGCCAGTGGGTATGCTAGAGATTGTGTGGTTGGTGTCTACGCCGGTTCGCACAGAACAGGGGAATTTGAACGGTCAAGTTAATCTGGTCAGCTTTCGCTATCGACCGTTTGGACTTGGAACTGCAAAGTTCTTCAACGTGTCACCGCTGGGTGGTAAATTAATCTTATGAATGCATCGCGGCATTTGGTTTATCTCAGCAGCCGGTGATTGGAGAGGCTCATCATGTATTGTGAATCGCGTTTTATGTCGTTTCGATGGCACCAGGTTTTTTGTCAATCGTGTGTCGGTTTGTTGGTCATTGTCGTGCTCGGACTGGATGCGTCGGCAAAGATTGATCCGGACGTGGATTACAAGTCGATTCCAATCTATGCAGGAATGGACACGCGCGAGCCGCCGGGTCTTGAGACGCTTAAGGACGACCCCAAAGCTTACAAAGAAGCGAAGACAGCACTCTCCAACAAAAAGAAGATGCGAAACGAAAACCGAAGTAAGGTGTTGGGCATTCTGTCCAATAACAGTGAAGTGGGCTTGACCGGACAAGAGGCTCTTTTCGACGCGTGGTTCGAGAGCGTCGTCTTTGCAGAAATGACGCAAACCGATCGTGAATCCCTGCTGGCACTTCCCTCGTTGCGAGAACGGTTCTTCCTGGATTATTTCGAACGGCCGGCGAAGGTCACGCCGACGGAAGTTCGCGATCGTTTGCTGAAACTGACTCGCGACCGGATGTGGGCGATTGCCGATGATAACTTTCATCCGGCCGTGCGCGTTAATGCGATGTTGATTATCGGACGGTTGAACTATCGCGAAGGTGTCAGCATTGGTGCAAACAAGTCGCCGCCGCTGCCATGGTCGGTGAAAGACAAAGCGTTGGGCGACCTGATGAATGCCGCCTACAAAGATCCCGATCAAATCGAAGAAGTACGAATTGCTGCCATGGTGGGGCTGCTGCGGCACGCGGAAATGGATGGCCAGCGTCCGGTGGATCGCCGGAATCTCAAGACGGAAGATCGCAATGAGATCATCACCGAAATGGTGAAGCTCTTGAAATCGGACCCGCCCGCAAACCGAACGCCGGAAGGTCATGCGTGGATGCAACGACGCGCGATGGATATCATCGGCGGCTTTCGCGATCGAGGACCGGGAAACATTGGCCTGAATGAACTGGAACGGATCATGGCCGACGAGTCACGGCCGTCGTCCTATCGATGTACGGCAGCATCAGCCTACGGTCGTATTAACTATCCGTCACTGGCGGAAGCGGCACCGAGCGACCGCGTGAAGCGGTTGGCTAAACTGGCTTCGTCTGTTTGCAAAGCAGAACTGGACCGGCTTCAAGCGGAAGTGGACAAGCACGAAGCCAAGATTGCCGAGAAGTTTGGCAAGCTCGACGGTGGAGGAAGAGATCCGAGACTCGGCCCGGCCGCTCGGTTGCGCACAACCGTGCCGTTGGATCCATTCAAAGTGACGTCGTCACGGCGATTGTTCAAATACTATTTGAGTAGCATCCACAAAAGTGTGGGGACGGATGAACGTAGCGGTTACCGAAGGTATAGCCAGGCCGAACCACACAAGACTTTCACGACGGATGTGCATAATGCACTAACCCGATTGGTCAATGCCACGGACAAACCCAAGGGCCAAGAGAGCCCGTTAACCGCGGAAGCATTGATGACGCAGGTCGGTGCGAATTTAAGCAGATTAGAAGAATTGATCGCGGACGCCGAACCAGCTCCAGCCGCCGCCGCACCTCCTGCCGCGCCGAAAGTCGGCGCACCGGGTGATCCGTCGGTTCCAGCGGCACCCGCCGTTCCACCGCCCGCGCCGTAAGTAACGATCCCCCGAAGCGAGTTCGGGGGCCTTCCGAGATCATGAAAGCGGCTGTTTTCAGGGAAAATGTTAAGTACCCCCGACATCAAGTCGGGGGCATAGATGTGGGTAACGACGAGGTTTCCGATCCGACCTCGAACTCCTGGTTGGGTCGGAGAACGATCCTACCTGTTACGGATACTTATTTATCGATCGCTCCTAAGTCACCTATTGAAGGCCCGAAGTCTTGGCGCCTTTGACTCCATCGAGGCTTGCTGCCCTACGGATACTTGCCAAGCTTCCAAACGACACGATCTCCCGCGCGGAGTACGTACACGGCGAACCCCCGGTCAGCTAGTTTTCCGTTGACTCGATAGAGCCAGTTTAGCCCACCAGCACCTTCGCCCTTGGTGCCGTCGATCTCGGTCAACAACGCAAATGCGCCCTTGCCGCGATACGTGAACTTGATGCCGGGCGATTTTCCTTTGACCGCGTTCATCGCGTCTAGCACGGTCATCTTTTGCTTCCAAGCAATCTGATCGAATTTCTTTGTCTTTCCCTTTTCGCCAAATTCGATGATCAATGTGACGGTCGTTTTCTTCTTTGGTGCAGCGGAGACGATTTGATGGTCCAGCAAGACGGACGAAGCAAACATTAGGCACGTAAGAATGAGCCAAAAGGCGAGTTGGCGAGGAGCACGAAGGTTCATGATGAGATTTCCTTGGACTATGCCGGGCATCCGGCTTGAGCTTGATTCCTGATCCCTGATTGTAATCATTTCTATTAGATGTGCGTTTCGCGGCCGCCGGTCGTAGCCTGGCGCTGTGTGGTCGGGCAAACACCTCATCGGGGTTTTCCGAGAGCCGCAATCCGGTTAGCATTCTGGGTGAATGCTTGCTATTTGCATCATTTTAACTCGGATGCTCCCATCAAGGAATCGATCATGTCACCGTCGTTGAATCTTTCTATGCTCGAACCGGATATTGCGCTGCTGACGTTCGATACGCCAGATAAACGGGCCAACATCCTCTCCACGAATGTGTTGGAAGAGCTGGCGACGCACCTCGACGACCTGGAGAAACGGGACGATCTGGAGGGTTTGATTTTTGCTTCCGGCAAACCGGGGATGTTTATTGCCGGAGCGAATCTTGAGGAATTTGTCCAGTCGTTGGACGCGCCGAAAGAAGACGTCGTGGCGATCTGTCGCCGCGGGCAAACATTGTTTGCTCGGTTTACCAAGTGCCCGTTTGTGACGGTCGCCGCGATCGATGGGATTTGCGTTGGCGGAGGTGCGGAGTTGGCGATTTGGTGCGACCGCCGCGTGCTGTCCGATGGCGCGAAGACCGAGTATGGATTTCCCGAAGTTAAACTTGGATTGTTTCCCGGATGGGGCGGCACGATCCGGGCACCGCGCATCGTGGGACTTTCCAACGCCGTCGAATTGATTACCGGCGGCGATTCGATGGATCCTCAAACGGCGCAAGTCATGGGAATGGCATCGGACGTCGTGCCAGCGGACAGATTGCTCCAAGCCGCGACGAACGTGATTCGCAACGAGCAGTCCACCGGCGAGTATCTGGCCGATCGCCGGCGATGGTCCGCCGCGATGGAGGTCAATGAAACGGAACTTGGCTTTCTCGGCATCACCGCTTCGGCCTTGATTCAGCAACAGACCAAGGGACAGTATCCAGCGCCGGTCGCAGCGCTGGAGTTGATGATGGAGTCGGCCTTTGTCGATGCCGAGGCCGCCTGTCAAATGGAAGCCGAAGGCATGGCAGGCTTGTTCGGGTCGCCCGTCAACGCCGCGTTGCTGAACATCTTTTTCCTACAGGATCGCATCAAGAAGGATCGTGGTGTCGCAGCGGAAAATATCACGTCACGCGACATTACTCACGTCGGCGTGATTGGCGCGGGAATCATGGGCGCGGGGATCGCCGCGGCCAACATCAAACGTGGCGTTCCCGTGGTTCTTTCCGATATGTCGGACGAAGCGCTGCAGAAAGGTGCAACCGGCGTTTTAGAAGAAGTCGCCTACAACCGAAAGACGAAATCGGCGGATGCCGCCAAAGCGGTCGAATTGGGACCGCTGCTGAATACCGCATCGGGAGACGCGGCTGATGCGGAACTAGCGGCCTGCGATTTGGTCGTCGAAGCGGTTGTGGAAAACGCGGATGTCAAAGAGAAGATCTACGCCAATCTCGAACCGCAATTGAGGGACGACGCCATCCTCGCGTCCAACACGTCGACAATTCCGATCACCGGACTGGCCGAAGATCTGAAACGTCCTGAACAATTCTGCGGCATTCATTTTTTCAATCCCGTCCGCCGCATGAAACTGGTGGAGGTGATTCGCGGCGAGAAGACAAATGACGAGACGGTCGCCACGGCGGTGACTTACGCCAAACGAATTGGCAAAATGCCGATCGTGGTGAACGACGGACCAGGGTTTCTCGTCAACCGGCTGTTGTTTCCCTACATGAACGAGTCGGTCGAGTTGTTGTGCGACGGAGCTCCGATCAAGGACATCGAGCGGGCCGCCAAGAAGTTTGGCATGCCGATGGGCCCGATCGAGCTGTTCGACATGGTGGGGCTCGACACATCGGTGTACGCCGGACGCACAATGGTCGAGGCGTTTCCGGATCGATTCATCGCATCGCCCGTTCTGCCGTCGCTGTTGAAAGGCGGCCGGTTGGGTAAGAAAAGCGGTGCGGGTTTCTATTCCTACAATAACCGCAAGCAACGACCAGAACCGGACCCAGAGCTTCCCAAGCTGCTGGAGATTTACATGCGTGAGCCGCAGGAGTTTTCGCCAGACGACCTGACATCGCGGCTCTTCTTGCCGATGTTGTTGGAGGCAACCCGGGCGTTGGAAGACAGAATCGTCCGCGACGTCCGCGACGTCGACTTCGGTCTCATTTTCGGCCTCGGTTTCCCACCGTTCAAAGGCGGCCTGCTACATTGGGCCGACACGCTGGGAGCGGCAACCATCTTGGAAATGCTCAAGCCCCTAGAAGAACTTGGCGAGCGGATGAAGCCTACCGAGTTGCTGCTGGACATGGCCAAACAAAACCGCAGATTCTACCAATGACTAATCGAAGTCCTTGTTCAGAAAAGAGTGCGGGAGGGGAGACTCGAACTCCTACGTCCTATGGACACTAGATCCTAAAT
>CAYFJO010000249.1:0-15721 GCA_964343305.1 uncultured Pirellulaceae bacterium
GGCAAAGCCGACCCACGGATGAAGACGCACAAGAAGCGATTCATCACAGCCAGCTTTTGTCGGTGTCAAGGTCAAGTTTTCAACACGCCAGTGTAGCGGATATCGCGCCGGTCTCTTGGCCAGAACCCATTTTTGGCGATCCAATTGAGTTTCTCTGTGGATTTGGCGGCCGCTTGGGTGTGCAACTATAATCGTTCGTTGAGCGTGAGTTACAAATCGTACGTGAGAAATGTTCCGCCGTGAGAATTGCTATGAAATCAACTTGCTTGTATTGGTGCTTTTTCGTCGTCGTTTTTCAACAGGTGTTTGCGTTTGACTCGCGTGGCGAACAAGCGGATGGGCGCCCCAATATTCTGTTTGCGATTGCCGACGACTGGTCGTTCGGACACGCCGGGGCATATGAGTGTGGTTGGGTCAAAACACCGGGCTTTGACCGCGTCGCACGCGAAGGTCTCCTGTTCACACGTGCCTATACGCCAAACGCCAAATGTGCGCCGTCGCGGGCCTGTTTGTTGACGGGACGGAATTCTTGGCAGCTCGAGGAAGCTTGCAATCACGTCTGTAATTTCCCTGCCAAGTTCAAATCGTACGCCGAAGCACTCGGCGAGCACGGCTACTTTACCGGCACGACCGGCAAAGCGTGGGGGCCGGGTATTGCACGAGATGCCAGCGGCAAACTTCGCCAAATGGCAGGCAAGCCGTTCAATGCACGAAAAGCGAAACCGCCCGCCCGTGGAATTTCAGGGAACGACTACGCGGGCAACTTTCAGGATTTCCTTGACGCCGCGCCCGGCGATCGGCCTTGGTGTTTCTGGTATGGAACGACGGAGCCGCATCGCGGTTTTGAATACGGTTCCGGCGTCGCCAAGGGTGGCAAGAAGTTGACCGAAATCAAACACGTGCCCGCATTTTGGCCCGACAACGAACAAATCCGCAATGACATGCTGGACTACGCATTCGAAGTAGAACACTTCGATCGCCACTTGGTGCGGATTCTCGCGGCGATCGAAAAGTGTGGGCAACTCGACAACACCTTGGTCGTCGTCACGTCGGACCACGGTATGCCGTTTCCGCGCTGCAAGGGCCAGGCATACGACTACTCGAACCACGTGCCGTTGGCGATTATGTGGCCCAAAGGCGTTCTGAATCCCGGCCGCAAGGTGGATGACTATATGAGTTTCATCGACATTGCGCCGACGTTTGTTGAAGCCGCGGGATTGAAGTGGCAGCAGACTGGCATGCAACCTGCCTCCGGCCGCAGTTTGTTCGACATCTTTCAATCCGAGAAATCCGGCCAAGTCAATCCTCGCCGCGATCACGTCTTGATCGGCAAAGAACGACACGACATCGGCCGGCCTCACGATTGGGGTTATCCGATCCGCGGCATTGTTAAGAACGACATGTTGTACATCCGCAACTACGAAACATCACGTTGGCCGGCCGGCAATCCCGAAACCGGTTACTTAAACTGCGACGGTGGAACGACAAAAACCGTTATCCTCGAAATGCGTCGCAAAAACGAGAACAAGAGATTTTGGAACCTCTGTTTTGGCAAGCGACCGAGTGAGGAGTTCTATGATCTCAAACAAGATCCAGACTGCGTTGTCAATCTTACCGAAGACAAAAAACAATCCGCACTGATCCACCAGTTAAGTCAGCAAATGGTCGCGAAGTTGAAAGCCCAGGGCGACCTGCGTATGGAAGGCAAAGGGGACTATTACGACAAAATTCCCTTTGTCAATGCGGGCACCAGGAATTTCTACCAGCGCCACGCGAAAGGTGAAAACGTTCGTGCTGGCTGGGTCAACCGCAGCGACTTTGAAAAGGAAAGACTTGATTGAGACGCCGCATCACTTCTTGCGTTTTCCGCGCCATGCGCCCAATGGCAACACGTTGGCTCGCTCGGCATAGGCGTCCCACTTGGCGGCTAATTGCTTGGCCAACTCCGGCATCTTTTCGGCGAGGTCGTTGAGTTCGGTTCGATCGTTTTCGATGTCGTACAATTCCCATTGCCGGTTTGCCTTGGCGACCAGTTTCCATTTGCCATCTCGGACGGCGCGGTTGCCTTCGTGTTCCCAGAAGATGGGATTCTTGCGATCGAGTGACTTGCCGTTGAATCCAGGAGCCAGACTGACACCTTCCATCGGCTTGATTGCCTCACCGCCGGCTTCTTTCGGATACTCGGCCTGAGAAAGATCCACACATGTCGCCATCAAGTCGATCAGATGACCGGGTTGATGCTCTAGTTTGCCGTGCCGCGCTGGATCAATACCCTTGGGCCAATGTGCGATCAACGGCGACGAGATGCCGCCTTCGTGCACCCAGTGTTTGTACTCGCGAAACGGAGTGTTCGAAGCGTTCGCCCAGGACAGTCCGTAACCAATGTAGGTGTCCGCCGGTCCCGGCATCACGCCTCGGCCTTGACGCAACGGCTTGCCGTCCCGCGTTCGACGTGGAATCATTTCGAACTGCAATTCGTCTTTGGCCATGGGCTTGAGTTGGTCGGGTTCTTTGTCGCGAAAACTCAGTTTCGCGCCATGCCCCATTCCTTCGGCACATCCACCGTTGTCGGCCAGGAACAAGATCAACGTGTTCTCGAACTGGCCGGTCTTCTTCAGCGACTCGATAATCCGCGTGATGCCTTGATCCATGCAGTCGATCATTGCCGCGTAGGCTTCCATGCAGCGAATCTCCCAATCCTTCGATTGGGCGTCTTTCCATTTTGGCGAGCGAGCGTCTCGCGGCGACATCGGCCATTTTTTGTCGACGATCCCCATTTCGATCATCCGCTTGTGACGCGCGGCGCGAATCGCGTCCCAGCCCTTGTCGTAAACCCCTTTGTACTTGGCGATGTTGTGTGGCCGCGCGTGCATCGGCCAGTGCGGGCACGTGTAGGCGACGTACATAAAAAACGGCTTGGCGCGGTCGTGCTCCTCGACAAACGTCGCCGCGTTCTCGCTGATCGCGTCCGTGTAGAAAAAGTCTTCAGATTCTGGCACGATCAAATCATTGTCGCGAGTCAGCGAATTCGGGTCATAAAAACTTCCCGCGCCGTGAATCGTTCCGAAAAACCGATCGAAGCCTCGCTGCCGCGGCCAGTTATGCTGGTCGATTTTGCTCGCTGCTTTGACCTTTTTCGTCACATGCCATTTTCCGGACATGTACGTCGCGTAACCCGCGGCACCCAAAACTTCAGCAATCGTTTGGCAGCGATTGTTCAGGTCGCCGCGATAGCCGTCCAGCCCACGGTCGTTCATCATGTGTCCGACGCCTGCTTGATGTGGATAGAGTCCCGTCAGCAAGCAGGCCCGCGTGGGACAGCATCGAGCGGTGTTGTAAAAGTGAGTAAACCGCACACCATTTTCGGCCAATCCGTCCAGCGTCAGTGTTTTGATTTCGCTGCCGTAACAACCGATGTCGGAGAACCCCATATCGTCAGCCATCATGATGATGATATTGGGACGATCGTTCGGCTTGGCGTTAACTGGTTGCGCATCCATGTGTTGTGCGGCGAAGGCCACAACCATGCATAACGCGAGTGTCGCTAATTTGTGTGGTAAATGATGTAGGAATGACCGGCGGCAACCGGTTTGTGTGGTGGCACGGAATTGAAACATGATGAATCCTCTTAGGTAGTTTGTGTGTGCGCTGTGCTTGATTCTTGACACCCACGATCTCGTAAATCCAAAATATTAGCGTGGATTATTCACTAACCCGACGCGCAAGCGAGGGGTCTTGGACGTCGCCCCTCGCTTGCGCTTCGGGTTAGTGTGGATTCGAATTTGCGCGGTGCTTTAGGCAAGATAGCCGCAACTCCTTTTCACAGAGAACATTACGTCGTTTGGACAGCGGTTCATGAGTAATCCGGGTTAGGGCGTGAACGGGGCGGCGATGCGCTTTATTACAACTTATTTTCGACGAAACCAACATAGCCCCACTGTCGGCCCAGATCCGTACCCAGCATGCGGTCGATCTCAAGCACCTCATCAAAGAAAACCTCCATCAACCGCTGCCGTGTGTCCGAACGAATCCGTGGTTTCTCATCGGCTTGGTACTCTCGATATAGCAGTCCGCGAACAAAGATTGACGTCTTCGCCCGGCCGATCAGTTGTCGCATTCCGCAGCGCCTGCCTAGCTTCGAAATGAATTTGGCAAGGCGTGACAACACTCGCCACCGAGGTTGACCGGCCGGCATGCGTTTTTTGAGAACATCTTTCTCCAGCGGAATATCTTCAACACCGAGAAATCGGAAAACGTTGCATGCAAATCGGGCGGGAGCGGACTTTAAATCATCGAAGATGCCGACATGAATCTGTTCGCGACTAAATTGATCGATGTAGGGCTCGAGGTGGGTTGCATATCGACCGCGGTCTAGCAGCGAGGGAATCTGATCAAGTGCATCTTCAAAGCTGCCCGTGAATCTCCCATTCTTGACCCGGTCCAGGTATGCCGAAAAAGCTCGATCAACTGGCTCTCGAAGACATGCCATGAGCCGTACGTCTTGGTTATGTTCGGCAATTCGACGGCAGGCGTCGGTCGAGAATAGATAGCTATGTGAGACTTCGCCGACCACGCTCTGTTCGCCGGCTTGGCGGAAGTGCGACAGATACCAATCGACGCCACGATCAAAGTGTTGGTCGAAAAAGTATGTTCCTTTGCCTCCCGCCATGGAAACATCGGGATGTTGGTTCAGCACATTGTACAACCATGTTGAGCCTGCCTTGCTGGTGCCGATGTAAAGAAAGTTGGGGACGGTTTGTGTTGACATGGTGTGTGAACTCAGACTTGCATTTGGTCAGTTTTCGGCGGGCTCCCAAATCTTTGCGATACGGCGTGCCACACGTTTCGGCCACTGGACCAAGCCACGTACTGGCGACGAGCGAATCCAGTGTTTCGCTCGATAGATCGCCGAATTGAATGACCGTCTCCACGCGGAATTCGAAACCGCGCCTTCGGCCAATTCAATCGCATCGGATTGAAAGCGTCTTTTGTATTGCTCGTCGCCCTTGCCAAGATCGATTCGTTGGATTCCTTCGGCCGCCGCGTGCCGGGTAAGTTCCAAGAGCAAGATCGAACCGGGCGAGTAGCGAGAAAAATCCTTGTTGTATGCATTCACCCACCAGTGTAGGGCGTGACGATTGTGAATGCCGAAGTGGACCGCTACCAATTGGTCTCCCGCGTACAGCGCTGACAAGGCGCCCCGGCAATCTTCGTTGTCGCCAAGTTGCATGCGGGCGAGCAAGTCACGCGCCCATTTGCTTTGAAAGTGGTTGTGTTTCTTCCGGGCCTTAAGTTGCTCTTGCTTCCAATCGAGCAAGGTATCGAACACTTGATTGTCTTTCGTGGAGAATTCAAAATGCAATCCGCCATGCTCGCGTGCCAGCTTGCGCGACTTGCGTAACGTCTGCCGTATTTCGTCTGACCTCGCTCGTTTGCGTTCCTCTAAATACGCATCGAAACCATCGGATAAATCGACGTACGGCGACGCGCTGGCGATGATCTGTCCCGTTCGAAAACAATCCTGCGTGGCCAGCAAATGATCGAAATGCCATGCGGCCAGACCTGCTTGGCGTATCAATTCTTCGCCGTCGATCTTGGCGTCGTCGTCAAAGATCCCACCGTGGAAATCGTTCAACTTCCAAGCGACCGGCCAGCCCGCGCTGAACCGTCTTCGCTGAAATGGCAGAAAACCGACGATCGCACCGGAATCTTTGACGATTGCGATTTCGATGTTGGCCTGGACACTCGCCGAGGCAATAGTAAAGCTGGGCGAAAAGAACGGGCTCGTCGTCGTCTTCGAGCGACCCTGCAGATCACGCCACGCGTCGATGTGATCGATCGTCAGTGCATCTGGTTTTACACACTCAACATTCATGACGTCGCTGTTTCAGCAGGGTGCGGTGGCCGCGCGGAATCGAGTGCCAAGCGGGCGGCCACGGAACAAAGTGCCAGGATCAGCCAGTAATAACGGATGTAGGCAAAGCTGAGGAACGTGCTGGTCACGATCATCGCAATCATCACCAAAAAGAACGCCGTCGCCGTTTTCTTTAATTCTAAATGAGTTGCGACTTGCCGCGCCTGCCACAGGTTTCGCGTCGTCACATAAAAAATCGCAAGAAAACACACGATTCCCAGAATTCCGTTTTCGGCTGCGATTTCCAAATACGAACAATGAGCCATCCGAGTCTCGCCGTGAATTTGAAAACCGAGTGCGTTTGCCTTGGTCGGAAAGTGAAGCTGAAAATTCCCCGATCCGACGCCGATGATCGGCGAGTCGCGAAACACCAGCGCAGCGGCCATCATTTCGGTGGCTCGGCCTTGAATCGACGAGTCCGTCGCTCGTAGATCGCCGCTTTCGCGCAACACGCTCGCCGCGTCAAATAACTCAGCCATGCGCTCACGAATCCCAGGCATCATCAAGACAAGAACAACCGCCGCGCTAACGAGCCAAACGGCTTGTCGTTTGGTTAGCTCGCGCATCGCATACATCGCCACGAGCAAGACACAAAATCCAATCGCCGCACCGCGCGAAGCGGTCAATGCCACCGCCGACAAACACAACAGAGTCGCCACGACCAGCACTAATTGTCTCGGGCGAGATTCGGTCCAGGAGATCGTCGCCAGGCAAAGCGGAACCAGTAGCAACATGAATTGCCCGTAATAGTTCTTTTCCCCGATCGGTCCGACGGATCGAGGATTGGGCGAAACGACCTCGACCCCATTTCGATCAGTCGTCGGCACCTGTGCAAATCCACCGAACTCACGATCAAACGAGTTCGTCACTTTCTGATAGACGCTGAGCGATCCCATAAACGCCCCGGCCAAAACCAGCGCCAATACCGCGCGACGCAACACTTCATGACTGCGGATCACGTTTGTCACGAGGCCGAACAGAATCAACCCTTCGGTGATCGACGTGATCAACACGCGGGTGGCAACTTGCCGATGATCCGCCACCAACACGCCAATCATTTGTACGACGATAAACACGAAAATCCACGGCACGATCGGATCAAGAAGGATTTGCCGCTTCTTCACAAACAAGTGATGAACCAAAGGAATCGCCAACACGCCAGCAAACGCAGTCGCGACAATTTGCGGCACTCCATGAAATCGCACCGCAATCACGGGGGCATTGATGTAGATTCCAAACACAAAAAGATAAACCGCAAAATCCGGCCTCCTAATCAGCAGCACGCCGACGACCATCGCCATCAGTCCAAGAACCGCAACAATGTCGTAGATCGCAATCAGCAGCGCCACAACCAGCGCAACCGCTGGCAACAAAAGGAACCACACGATGCGGCTGTCTTGCGCGCCCGTGGATCGAATTGTCTCGGTTGCATTATTCATTTGGATCGTAACCCGAAGCGTTAGCGAGGGACATCTCGTATCAACGTCCCTCGCTGACGCATCGGGTTTCAGCAAGATGCCGTTCCGGTTCCCAACGTTCGATCCGTCGCCCGATCAACGTGTTCACCAGCGCCACCAGCGCCGCCGCATTGACCATGCACACGTAAAACGGAATCGCCAACACCTTGAGCGGTCCTTTCAACCATGGTCGCATCACCATGCCCGCAATTGCCGACGTGAAGAAGGCAAATTCAGCAATGGCTACTACATGGAAGAACGCGCCGTCGCTGCTCAGCAACGGTGCCAGACAAGCAATCACAAGCAACGGCAACACTAACAGCCGCCGTAAAACTTTGTGTGAAACAAGTTGCAGCGCATAAAAACCGTGTGCCAACGGGTTCAAGAGCCCGCGCCGATGCAGCACGCTCCGCAAGCCTTGCGTGATGACACGGACTTTTCGACTAAACTCGACTCGCCCTCGAACGGCAACCGGCTCGATCGCCACGGCATCCTTCGCAAAGACGAGTCGCTTGCCCTGCGCGACAACTCCGGTCGAGATCATAAAATCGTCCATTGCGTCATCCGGGACGGGTTCAAAGAGCGAACGGCGAATCGCGTAAATCGCGCCCGTCGCCGAGGTGACATTGCCTGCCGCACTTTGCCACCCTTTCAAAACTCGGTCGAAGCTCCAATAAACCCGCTCACCATCAGCCGTCAAACTCGCCGACCCGTCACATTCATAAATCTGATTTCCCGCCACGCCACCGACCGTCGGATCGGCGAAAAGTCGAATCAGCGCGCGGAGCGACTGGCGCAGAAACACGGTGTTCGCGTCTGTGAAAACAAGAATCTCGTGATCCGCATGCACAACAGCCGCGGACAGTGTCCGTCCCTTGCCTTGTCTCGGCTGAACGGAGAGCTTGACACTCTCGTCCGCGAAACTCTCGACGATTTCGTGTGTTCGATCCGTCGAGCCATCCGACGCAACAACGATCTGTATTCGGTCTCGTGGATAGTCACTTTCAAATAGATTCTCGATCCGCGCCGTAATCGTCCTTTCTTCATTGTAGGCGGCAATCATTACCGTGATGTGTGGTGTCATGTCATCCGTGGCAAGGTCGCGGCGCAGTAACATCGCGCGGACGGCTAGCAACAGTGGAAACAGCACCAACGTGTAAACGATGAGGCCCATCGAAATCCAAAATGCAATTTGCACTACTCATCCACCTCAAAAAGCTTGATCAGCCGGCCGGCATTTGTATCCAAATCGTACTCGCGGCAAACTTTTTCCCTGGCCGCCTGGCCCAGTTGCTGGCGCATGTGTGGATCGTCGTGAAGCCGGACGATCGCACGCGCCAACGCGTCGCTATCACGTGGTTCGACCAACAGCCCGCAGAATTCGTGATCGACCAACTCGGGGATGCCGGAAATACTGCTCGCAACAACGGCGAGCCCACTGGCCATTGCCTCCATCAACACCACGGGGATTCCCTCGCGGCGGCCGCTTGCGGTGGGAACACTCGGCGCAACGAGCACATCACTGCACCGCAACTGCCGGGCAATTTCTTCGCGTGTCAATCTGCCGCGAAATAGCATACGGTCCTCAAGTCCGCTTCCCGCAACCTGTTGTTGAAGCGTGGCGAGCAGCGGTCCATCACCGATCAGATGGCATTCAAAATCGACTCCTCGTTCATCGAGCAGGCGACAGGCGTCGATCAAATGTGTGTGCCCCTTCACTTCGTAAAGAGTGCCGGTGCAAACGATCGTCAGCCGCTCTGAAGACTCTACGCGATTGGAAACATCAAAGACACTTGTATCGACGCCGCAACGAACCACGCGAATGCGATCACGCGCCCATGCGCCACAATATTTGACGATAAACTCGCGGTTGTAGTCCGAGATCGTCACAACGTGTTTTGCCGTGGCGACTTTCTCGCGCAACATGTGCTGGTCGACCTGCAAGTCGGCGCCGTGCGCCGTGAAACTGTACGGAATCCCGGTCAGTCGATGGATGACGTAAGCCGCCGCCGCGGGATGATTCGCAAAATGGGCATGCACGTGCGTCACCCCATCCCGCTCCATTTGACGCGCGAAATAGACCACTTTGGGAAAAACGGCCAGCCCGCCGAGCAAGTAATTCAAACTGCCAAGATTCGCCCAAACGAGCGTAAACAAGGCCTGCAAATACGCGACCGGTCGTCGAAACAAAAACCAGAGCTGGGCACAAAGAATTGGCCAGTTGAACATCGGCGCAAAACGTGCACGCTCGACAAACGGCCGCGCCGCGCGATGCATGACCGCGTCACTCATCGGTGCTTTGAACAACTCGACGATCTTGCGAAACAGCGACGCTCCCTCGGGATGCGTCGCCGTGTTCCTCGCCCTTAGCAACGGATAAACTTCGACGTCGACACCTTGCTCTTCGACGGCCGCCATCTCAAACAGGATGAATGTCTCCGTCAGCTTGGGAAATCGCGACATGATGTACGCCACGCGGCACTGGCTGGCCGACGGCTCGTGCGACGTCGTTTTGCGTTTTTCAAAAACTATTGACACGGCGCCACGCTCCTTGCCCGACGCAGCGTCGGATCGATGACAATCTCGCGCGACACCGTTGCTTCGATGTCGCGGAGCAGCCGTTCGATCTCACGGCGATACGATCGACTACGCCACTTCAAACGTGCCGATTTTGCGAGCCTGCGCAGGCCCTTTGCTCGCAACGGACTGAACGCCACCGAACACCACTCGTCGAACATCACTTGAATCATGAACAACTTGACGGCTGCGTGTGGAATCGGCTCGCTGCCGAAGTAACCTTCCAGGCACCAAGCTTCGCGCTCGTTCGAATGGCCAGGGTAGCGGCGTGCGAGAAACAAGAACCGTGCAATATCTTCGTAGATTGCTGTGCGCCAGGCTGCCGTCGTGTCATATGCCATGATCGTGGCATCGGCCGAAACAAACATGTTGTGCGGCGCGTAATCACCATGATTCGTGCCAAGCGGCAAATCCGACGGCAAATGATCGACCGCACAGGCGAAAACGCGACGATTGATCGCTTCCAGCCACGTTTGGCTAATGCCTCGATCAGCAAGAAACGAGCTAAATTGATCGATGCTCTCACAGAATTGTGCTCGCGTTGCGTTGCGACACACGACGTCACTCGATTCTGGCAAACCATGAAAAGTCCGCAGCCACAGACCAGCTCGCTGGCATGCCAGCCTCAGGTCGATCGTTTGGCCTGTCTTCAAAACGTCTGACAAGGTTGGCGAAGAAACTGCTTCTGTAACCATGGCCTCTTGAACGGGAAGAAACCCATGTACTCCGACGCTGCCGATGCCCTGCGCATCGGTCGCCTCAATATGCCGCTGTGTTCGCAAGAGCGCTTCGTACTCGCATCGTATCTCGTGCTCAGACGGAATAAGTGGAACAAGTCGCGGTCGATCGGCGTACGACTGCGATCGGTCAGCAGGCATGCGCGGGTCACGTGCCACTTTGACGACGACGTCTGCTACGTCGCCTGATGTGTACCAATGAATCGACGAGAAGCGATGGCCATCCGTTCGCAAAAACTTGTACTGTGGCCGGCCCCGATTCAATTCATACGTAATTGATTCAAGGCTCCGTTCCAACTCGTGGCAAAGTCGTTGCAATTCGGTTGCGTAGAAATGGCCGGTCTCCGGTTCATTTTCACAAACATGCTGTGCCGCCCAGCGAATCAACAGAGCCCTGGCTTGAGCCAGATTGACAAGATCGACCGAAAGACGATCGGCACCGAAATAGCCGTCGAGCAATTCATGTTCGAGCCGCGCAAGCCGTCGCTGGCCAAACGCCAACCCGCGCGTGACTCGTTGAATCTTGCTCATCCTGACGTTGAACAGAAACTGCCCAAGGTCGGCGTAGGCGGACCCGGTCGAATCGGCCAGTGTGTCGATCGCGGAGACTCGTCCCGTGGGACCGACAAAGATATTGCGCGGCGCGAAATCTTCGTGCAGGATCACGACAGACATGGATTCGTCCATCGCACACCGCGCTGAGTGCAACAACTGCGACTGAATCTTGTGGCGGATTCTGCAGAAGCTCGGCTCATCGGCCAGGCACTCGCAAAGCTTGGAAATGTCCTCGGCGAATTGACCCGACAAGTCGCTCAAATCGACCGTATGAATCGAGTGGAACTCGCGGAGCCACGCTCCTGCATTTCGGAACGCGGTGGAAATTGCTCGGTCGCCCCGGTGGATCGCGGCGTTGCGAAGCAGCCGATTGAGAGTCGGATCGAATGACTTTTCCATCACGACGACGGCTCCATCCAACCACTGGCCCAAAACTCGAACTGCGCCAAATCGCGAATCGGCAAGCTTCGTAAAGTGCGACTCCATGGACTTCAGCGCGGAAGCTTCACGGCCGACAGGGTCTGCTTTGGGCAACAAGTGTCGAATCGCGGCAGCGCGCTCGGTCAGCGACAGTTGGGCATTCACTTCGCGTGCCGAATGAATGCGCTTGGTAATGATGTTTTGCCGGATGTCGTTGGATGTGATTTCAAATTCATACAGCGATGCAAACAACCGTTTCGATCGGCTGACCAACCGCACGTTTGACGACGAGCCGAACAGCTCGCGCAACCGCGCTGCCAATTCGTCGATTGTCGCCCGATCGGTCATAGTGTTGTCTCCGATTGTTTCATGGAAGCCGGAACAAGCATCCGGCCAACAATTGGCAATCTCAGTAACTCAGGGAAGATGCGGTCAGCCTCGAGAAGCTCCCGATTCGCATAAACCAAGACAAGGGACGCGATGGCGATTAACACCAGATCGACAGCCAGCGGCGGATGAAATGTCAACTGAATGGCTAGCAGAATCGCGACGACGCCGGCAATTCCAATGTACACCTTTGCATATCGCCAGTTGATCGCTCCGTAGCCGGTCGTCCGCCGCATCCAAAACATATGTGACACGTTCTGAAAGACCATTGTCGATGCCGCACTGATCGCGGCCCCCGTCGCGCCATAACGCGGAATCAAGTAAAACAACAATCCGAGCGCCCACAAAATCGAGGTGACGTCCGTCAGTAGAATGTAACGCAGCTTCGCGTGCACGCGTAAAGTTTGCACGGCAAATCCAAACGCCGCATCGGCAAAGAATCCGATCGCCAGCAGCGTGAGAATTACACTCGAACTTGCATACCGATCGCCCAGCATGAACAAAGTGAGCGGCTCGGCAAACACCGACGTGATCAACAGCAGCGGTAACGTAAGCACAGCGACCCAAATGCACGACGTCCAGTAAAGACAGTTGATCGATTCTTTGTCGCTCCGGGCAAGCATGCGCGACGCGAGCGGGGTGAATAAGAAGGTGAAACTCGTGATAACGACGAGATTGAGTCGCGCGAAGGGCAACACCGCGCGGTACTCGGCAACGGCCGTGCTATCGAGCATCATTTCCAGCATCAGCACAACTAGCGATCCACGAAACAACATGCTCAACTGCGATACGACCAGCGGCGTATTGAAGCCGAACACTTCGCGTACTGGAAACTCCAGTTTTGATGGACGGAAGTGCTTGAGCAGATCTTCCCGGCGCAACGTTCCGATCAGCGCGACGACGTATAACAATACGCCCGCGACACCCGCAATGACGTAGTAGATCGCGAGGTTGTGAACGCTGCCTTGAAAGAGGATCACCGCCAGGACAGCCAGCAGTCTTAGCGTCGGCCCGACAATGTGCCGGCGGAAAAATACTGTGCGAACGGCGCCAAACGCCCCGAACGTGTAACGGAGTATCGCATCGATTGCGTCGATCGGCGCGAGTGCTATCAGCGCGAGAAGCAACACGGCCGACGATGGACTGCTCACGACGTGATCTGCAATCGCCGATTGAAACGTGAACACACAGAGTACGATCGCCACGCCGATTCCCGCCACGGTTGCCAGGACCATGATGATCGTGCCGGCCATCCGCCCAAACTCTTCCCGCTCGTGGTAGATCGAAACAAATCGAGCCAGCGATTTATTGAGGCCGAAGATCGAGACGTTGGTAGCCAGCGTGACCATGACGATTGCGAACGCAAAGGCGCCATAGTCGGTCTTGGAAAGATATCTCACGATCAAGACCTGCACGGCCAGATTGATCAGCAGCGCAAGCAAACGCCCGACCAGCAAAAGCGTGGAACCGCGAATCTGTTTTTGCGCGTCGTCGTCGTTGTTCGTTGCGTCATTCATCGTTTGATTGCCCAGCGATCATGTCGCTTAAGATTCGTCGCTCGACGATTCATCCGCGGATCCACCTCGCACTGATTCCACGGCCAGCGACAGGAGCACTCCGCCGATCAGCCCCACGATGCCGCAGAGCGCAAGGAACTTCTTCGGCTGGGGCCAGGAAACTTCGGCCTTGAGTTCGGGGCCTTCAAGGTCGCGAACCACGATCGATCGATGTCCGCTGGCAACTGCCTGCTCGGACAATTCGACCTCGGACAGCCGAGCGAGCACGGTGTTGTAAATCTCTTCGGTGCGAGCGATTTCGGCCCGAGTCTTTTCGTCCTTGAGCAAAAAGTCGTCGATAGCTTTGACCTCGGCTTGCTCGTCTTCATACAGTTTCGACAAACTCGTTTCGGCCACCGTTTCAACTCGTAATTGCTGCTGAACCGAATCGACTGCCGCGGCCAAACGCGCGTCGAGCATTTCTTCCCATTCCGCAACTTCGGCTTCGGCCAATTTGGCTTCCGCATGCCGCGCACCGAACTTCTGCAAAGCCTGTTGGCGTTTCACCTCTGCCAGTTGAAGCTGTTGCTCCATCTCGACAATGTTCCTCGCACCCAGATCGTGGTCGTCGCGCATCAAGTTTGCAATGACCAAATTGCGAAGCTGTGGCCCGTACTCAAGGTTAGTGCGGGCGACGTTTGCTGAGGAGGGAAGCATGGCGATTGTCTTGATGGTGGAGCCATCGTCGATTGAGGACAGCCGCCGCTGATCGGTCATTGCCAACGATTGCAACTGGCTATCCAATTCGACCTTTCGCAGCCGCGATGCCGTCAGCTTTTGCGCCAGTTGCGAAAGCATGGCGGCATGCACGTTGACGATGTCTTTGCTCTGACCAATCAACGGACTGTTCTTGCGGAGTTGAATGTGCTCTTCGTCCAACTGATGCAGTCGCTCGCGAAGTTCTCTTTCGCGATGTGTCAGCAATTCAACAGACTCGGAGTTGGTGTCGGTGTCGATCTCTTGCAAATGTTCTTCATAAGCCTTGACGATCGAATTTACGAACTTGACGCACTCGTCTGGATCGGCAGTGCGAAACTGAATCGACAAGACGTCGGTCTGCACGACCGGTGCGACGATCAGGCGGTCCAGCACGTATTTCACTGGATCTGTTTGGGGATCAGGGATAGTTAGTGGTGCTTGATCTAACGCGGCCCTCAGAATCAGCGGGCTGCGAATCAGCTCGGCCTGGGTCGCAACGAACTCGCGATCCCAGCGGTGGTTCTGGTCTCGATCAATTCCTGTTGCGTTCTTCTGCACCAAGATACGGGTTTGGACTTCGTGCACCTTCTCGGTCAACAAGAGATAGATCACCCCTAGTGCGACAGTGAAAATGGTTGCAATCAATATGGACCACTTTCGTCGCCAAAATATGGCCAAATCGAAACTTGATGACGGCAAATGGCGGGACACGATCGATCCCCTCACTAGTGTGGATTAAGGCTTCACCGAAAAAGAGGCAAAGTTAAGACGCGGTTAATAGACAAATAGAATTAAATAAGTAGTATAGCATATATACATAAGATGGATAGTTTTAATGTCACCTTCCACCCCAATTCACTCTGGGGCTCTCCTTAAAGTCATTAAGCACGACAATTGACTCTTGCTGCCCCCAAGAATCGTGATGAGTTGAAGCAATTAGCAGCTTTGCGCGGCATGCGTGCGCCGTTAGATCGTACACGGTTTTCATCCGGTCAAAACGACGCAACCACGATCGATACGCCAGGCTTTATGCAGCCGAGCTACGCATTGCAAAAACGCATCTTCGACGTTGCAGTCTGCCTAATTCTTCTCCCTCTAGCACTGTCTGTCATGCTGATATGTGGCGTATTGGTATGGTTGGAGAGCCCCGGTCCGATGTTCTTTACCCAGTTGAGAACCGGGCTGACGGGTAACCGCTTCAAGATGTTCAAACTACGTACCATGCTCGCCAACGCTGAAGAGTTAAAGGCCATGTATGCCCATCTCAATGAACTGACGTGGCCGGATTTCAAAATCGCGAACGATCCGAGAATCACTCCGATCGGCAAGATTCTTCGCAAGACAAGCCTCGACGAATTGCCCCAGTTGTTTAACGTGCTGTTGGGGCAAATGAGTCTGGTCGGTCCGCGTCCGACGTCG
>CAYFJO010000250.1:0-15673 GCA_964343305.1 uncultured Pirellulaceae bacterium
CGAAGGCGGAATACGCGTCCCATTGATCATCAAGTGGCCGGGCAAAGGTCGAGTTGGATCCGTATGCGGTACGCCCGTAAGCAGCATCGACTTTTTCCCCACGATCATGGACATGATCGGCAAAGGCAACGAGGTCGGGAGCGACAAGGAGGGCGTCAACATCGCGCCGCTTGTTCGAGGCGAAACGATCGACGATCGAGCGATCTACTGGCACTTTCCTCACTATAGCAACCACGGGATGCACAGCCCCGGTGGCGCCATTAGGTTAGGCAAGTACAAACTGTTGGAATACTTCGAAAATGGAACGGTGCAACTATTCGATCTCGAAAACGACATGGGTGAGCAAAACGATTTATCCGCAATCGAGATTGAGCGGGCACAGGAGTTGAAGGACAAACTGCATCAGTGGCGCACGAGGGTGAACGCGCAAATGATGAAGCCAAATCCTGACTTTGATCCCACTCTAAGAGCGGAAGACTATTACAAGCACTCCAACAACTAGCGGGCCAGAAATCTAATGATGTCCAAGTTTTTGACATGAATCCACCGGGCCTTTTTCGTGGAACATGCACGACTGTCGCAAGATTGATGGCTCAAGTGGGCAATACCGTTGTCGTCACGAAACTGCAACAGCCGACAACACTGCCTGCAATTAGCGTCGACGCCAACTCGCTGAAGTTGCACAAACCTCGGCGCCAAATTCGGACGTCGAACTCGCGTCGGTGTCCACGACCGAGAGCAGTTTCCAGTTGAGGCGGACCTTCGGCCGGTGTCATACAATTCACCGACCTGCTCATCCGAGATCGGCATTTTTTCTAACCTGATTCGGGTGATAACATCTCATCGAATTGCGAAAGTACAATGAATACAATCATTGCATGACCCAACAACGACGTGATCAAAAATTCGGCAAAAAGAAACTCTGTCTATTAGTGCGACTGTTCCCACGTCCGTCAGGGAAAAAGGTCCGCCCGGAAGGAACCATCTACGAAACCACGTGGTTATCGGTTGTTTTGAGGTTTCGTTGACGTAGACAAGGTAGACAATACTGTTGACCTAGATTTCGATTAGCCGCATTGCTCGCAAATGATTCTTTCATCGGTGTATGGCCCCGCGTCTATACAACAGTGATTTTGAGTTGCCCAACCACACAAAAGCTGTCTACGAAACTCGTTTGTTTTCGACGAATCTGACGTTTTGTAGACGTAGACACCGCAAACGAATATGCGCACACATTTCGAATTCAGTCGTAGACAATGTACTTTAGCGCGTGCGGAGCATTGTCTCTCAAAACATCCGTCGCCCATGGCTCGCGAGTATGTGCAAGACAGAACAGAATCGCGCGGCCGCGTATTACGCTGAGGCGATGACCAAGTAACTCTTTCACGGTTGATGCGTTCGCACTGATGGTCAGCAACGTCCGTGCGGCGGCTTCAAACTGCGGCACGCCGATGATGCGAGCTTCCTTATCGCTGAGCGCGAGGTAGTCGCGGCACAATTGTTCGGTTTCGGCTCCAGGGATGGACTCGAGCAAACTGAACACATTGACTTTTGTTCGCCAATCCGTCCACGAGCGCGGGTTTTTGAATTTTGGATTCCTCGCGGCTTCCACAGCTGGATCGTCGCGCCATAGGCAGTAGCGGCCAACTGCGACCGCCTGTGGCGCCTCCAACGAGATCAACGCACGCATTGCAGCGTTTCCGTCCAATCCGCAGTATCTCCAACTTCGATGCAAACTGCGATTGCGAACGCGTTCCTCGAGAGCGGCGAAGAGATCCTTCGATCGTACACCACGCCGTACAAGTTCGTCAGCGGCTATCGATCGTTGCTCGATTCGATCCGCCGCGGCTACTTCGGCTTCGGCTCCGCTCGCTACGAACTTCCAGTCGTCTGCGTTGCGCAGCAAGTTCAGTAGCTCTTCAGTGCTTCTCTTATCTCCCGATCTTGCTATTGAAGTCTCCCGCGCCCAGGCGGCGATTTCATTTCTAACTGGTTTTTTGGATGGCGCTACGATTCTTCGTCCAAGTGCAAGCGCAACACCGCGCGGGTCTTCAAGGATGATACGTTCGCCCGGCTTCTTCAATACCGACGCGATGGCCACCGCATCGAATTCCGAGCGATCGAGATACATACTCGCCTTGGCACGCGTTGGCTTGTAGCGCCGATCTTGGAAATCGGCCGGAGCCACAACGATGTGGTCCCACATGTCGAATTCATCAAGCATCGTCGAGATCGGTTTAACGAGATCTGGTTGCTTGACATCAAGATGCATCAACCCCGCGCGCTCGCGATGAAATCGAAAAACCTCACGAAGCGTCGGGATGCGGCAAAACTTGCCATGCGGTTCGGGATTGCGAAACGAAAACTTTTGCAATTCATCCCACGAGTAGTCACCGACATCACCGTATGCGGCAAGCAGATGATCGAGCATATCATCGTGAAAGCAGACCAGCACGCCGTCCTTCGTCGCGCGAATGTCGATCTCGTTGCCATCCGCTCCAAGTTCAAATGCCGCGCGGAAGGCTTCCATCGTGTTTTCGTGCGCAAACTCGACCGCACCACGATGGCAAATATTATGGACGTAGTCCCGTCGCTCCGACACGCGCCGGTGACGCTGCTCAGCCTCGATTGCCGTTTCCGATAGATCCTGCGCCAACGAGTAGTCGATCGCAATTCCGAATTGAAGCGCCAGCATAGCAGTCAAACGGCAGAGTACGAGATGATTCCACATGTTGGTCATGGTTCTTTGAAGGGCGCTTCGTTCTTGGCGTTTGCTGTGTGGGCGGCATTCGTTATTCGTTTGTCTCGCGTATCATTTTGAAGTGATTCTTAGGGATGCAAACTACAGTATGCCAGGGAAGTTGAATAGCATCTTTGCCGATGCGACTTGTACGTCGTTCTTTGGTAGACTAACTCCAACATTCAACTACGTTTGTCACTCATTTGGAATAACTCGATGCCTCAATCATCATCCATGCTTGTCGTCGCTGGTTTCCTTACCACTTTTGTAGGAGACGTGGTCTTTGCAGGCAAAGTGGTCGCCAACGAACCAAACAAGGTCAATCGCGATGTTGTGAAAGTCGCGGCTGTGCAGATTAGCGGTTATGACAGAGGTGATGTTCCTCGCGAAGGATATGATCCGACGCTCGAGCTCGTTCCGTACATTGATAGAGCAGGTAAGGACGACGCGCAGCTGGTTGTATTCCCTGAATATGTTCTCGGACGAATCACCGCACCTGGTCGATCGACCAACAGAATCGCGGCGGCCGCCAAAGCGAATTCGATATATGTCATCGTCGGTTGCTGGGAGGTCTTCGACGACGAGACATTCGCGAACACTGCACTTATTTTTGACCGTAACGGCAAGATCGTCGGCAAGTATCGCAAGACTCACGCAGCGATCGACCAGTGGGACCGCAGCGGTCCGGCATGGGCTCGCCCCCCAAAGGGAAAACGCGGGACTGGATGATTCGTAATGACCCGGAATGGATCATGGAGGCCGGCAAAGATTTGCCAGTGTTTGAATTTGATTTCGGCAAGGTCGGAATCATGACCTGTCACGATGGCTGGTTTCCAGAGCCTGCTCGTGTTTTATCGCTCAAGGGAGCCGAGCTTTTGGTTTGGGTTAACGGTCGCGGCGGTGCGATCGAGGATTTCATTGTGAAGTCAACCACGTTTCGGAGTCATGTCGCGATGATCGCCACCAATCAAGCCTACGGGAGTGGCACCATGATCGGCGACTGGCCGGCTCGGATTATCGCCAGTAGTCCTAACAAGCAGGAGTCGTACATTTCCGCAACGATCAATCTGAAAAAGATTCGTCAGGTGAGATCGACCAGCCGCAACTTTCAGCAGAGAAGGCCAGACCTGTATGGCAAGCTTGCCGAGCCAAAGTCAGCTGAGACGGCAGCGGCAGAATCAACGAGCTCGACAAGACATTGATGAAATCGTCGACGCTGACGTCTCGAAGACCGATTTCATCCTAACTACGAAAGTCAATTCATGTTTACTCATCGTTTGGTCGTAGTTGCATTGGCGTCCCTTTTTGCGATACCCGGGCCAAGCGCAATTGCTCAATCTGAGAACGCACAGCTTGAGGATCGATTAAACGTCTGGCTTAGAAAACATCCCGATGCGGATGCGAATAAAGACGGCAAATTGACGCTGGAAGAGGCTCGCAAGTATCGTGACGAAGTCTTGAATAAGCGGCAGCCGCGAGTGCAACGCAATCGTGTCATGCCGACTCACGCCGATGTAAAATACGGATCGCACAATCGAAACGTATTCGACCTATGGCTCCCTAACTCGCAAAAGGCCGATGCTGGTCCTTTACCGGTTTACGTCTACTTTCACGGTGGTGGTTTTGTAGGAGGAGACAAGGCTGGTTTTGATCCGTCCACATTTCTCGATGCGGGGATGGTCGTTGCTTCTGCAAACTATCGGTTCGTAAACGGAACGGATACGCTGAGCCCTGTACCGCTATTGGATGCGGCCCGTGTTATTCAATATCTACGGCATCGCGCTGAGGATTGGAATCTCGATGGAGATCTAATCGCCGTCAGTGGCAGTTCGGCCGGAGCGGTGATATCAATGTGGATTGGCTATCACGATGATCTCGCGAATTCAAAAAGCGACGATCCCATTGCGCGTCAGTCGTCTCGTGTAAAGTGTATTATCCCGCTAAATGGACCGTCGAACTTGGATCCTCTTTGGATCACCAAAAACATGGGCGGACCGAAACATATTCACGGAAGCTTCCCTAAAATGTTCGGCGCGACCGTCGCCGAAAGCGATCAGCCGGAACTACGAGCAAGGATTCTGGAAAGCTCGCCGATCGAGCACGTATCGAAGGATGATCCGTCGTCGTTACTGATCTACACGGGCGCCTTGAAAGGAATCCCGTTGCCGGAATCGGCTTCGACAGGCGTACTAATTCACCACGCATACTTCGGAAAGACGTTGCACGAACGGCTCGACAAAGTTGGCGTCTCAAACCACTTTCTTCCCAGCACGGATCCACGCAAAGATCGCAACGCGGTAATTCTCTCTTGGCTGAAGGATCACCTACTATCTCACGACAACAGTCGGTGAGATTTCATTGTCTGTGTTTCCGGCGATTAAACGCACAAATCGAATGATTTGCCGGGCTAGTTTGTTTGGTCTATTGTGAATCTTTGTGTTTCCTTGCCGAATTTTACAGCGTGTTCTCACGTTCAATATGAGAAAATTCAACATGATGTGCAATCTTCGAACGCCTGTGCTTGTCCTAATCTCGTTGTTTACGTCGTTGCTGTATGCCGTTGATGTGAACGATACACGGCTACTCACCAACCCTGCGATCAGTAGGACACACATCGCGTTTGTCTACGACAGGGATCTCTGGACCGCGAGTATCGACGGTACATCGCCGCGCCGAATAACAACTCACGAGGGGATAGAGTCCAATCCTGTGTTTTCACCTGACGGTAAGCAGCTTGCCTTTAGTGCGCAGTATGACGGAAACACCGATGTCTTCGTCGTTCCAGTCAAGGGCGGTGTGCCTCGGCGTTTAACATGGCACGCCGGTAGCGATGTGGTGCTGGGATTTGCTCCTGATGGCGCTTCAATCCTTTTTCGATCGGGGCGCGGCGTGTTCACAAATCGTCACGCGCAGCTATTCACAGTTTCAATTTCAGGTGGCTTTCCAAAGGCGCTGCAGATTCCTCACGCTCACAAAGCGTCGTACTCGCCCGACGGCCAGCGACTGGCTTATACGCCGCTGGCTGAACGGTTTACCCAATGGAAGAACTATCGTGGTGGAACCGTATCGCGAATTTGGCTTTACAACTTCGATGATTGCGAGGTTGCACAAATCCCACAGCCTGACTCCCGCTGCAATGACACAGACCCTATGTGGATTGGCCAGCATGTCTACTTCCGTTCGGATAGGAACGGCGAATTCAACTTGTTTTCTTTCGATTTGAAGACCAAAGAGACCGAGCAGCTTACCGAGTTTGATGATTTCCCAATCGTTGGAGCCGCTGCTGGAGATGGTGTGATTATCTACGAACAGGCCGGCCAACTACACATTTTTGACGCAACATCTCAGTCGAACAGGACGCTAAAGATTGGTGTAGCCGCCGAGCTACTTGAGTCTCGCCCAAGATACGTCAAAGGCGCGAAGTACATCCGCAATGCAGACATTTCTCCCAGCGGGAAACGAGCGGTCTTCGAATTCCGCGGTGAGATCGTGACGACGCCAGCCGAGAAGGGCGACTCGCGCAATCTCACACAAAGTTCCGCGGCTCATGAGCGATCACCGGCTTGGTCGCCCGATGGCAGCAGCATCGCCTATTTCTCGGATGCTTCGGGCGAGTATGAATTGCACGTCCGACGAATAGGAGAAAACGGAGCCGTGAAGAAGTACGAGTTACCGGGCAGCGGCTTCTACTTCTTGCCGGTCTGGTCACCAAACAGCCAAGCGATCATCTACTCGGACAATTCACTGAGCTACTATTGGCTCAACTTGGAATCGGGGGTTTCGAAGAAATTCGCACAACAGAATCTTTACGGCCCCGGTCGCTCGCGATCCTATGAATACAGTTGGTCGCCAGATTCCAAGTGGATTACCTACACTCTAAACAGTCAAACGTATTTTCGAACGGTGCATGTCTATTCACTTGACGACGACAAATCGTACCCAATTACTGACGGCCTGGGCGACGCGGCCGAACCGATGTTTGATGTGAGCGGCAAGTTTCTGTACTTCTTTGTCTCGACGGACGCCGGCCCGATTCGACAATGGTTCGACATGTCAAACGCGGACGTGCAATCAACTAGGTCGATTTACATCGCCGTATTGCGTGACGATCTGCCCTCTCCGCTCGCGAAGGAGAGCGACGAGGAAGAGTCCACTTTGTCACCCGACGAAAAAGAAAAGTCCGACGACGAGGCGGACAGCGAGAATGAAAGGGACGACTCGGTTCGAATTGATTTCGACGGACTAGACCAACGAATCCTCGACCTGCCTCTACCGTCGCGCAATTATTACAATCTGCGAGCCGGCAAGAAAGATGAAATCTATTTTCTCGAAGCGCCACAAGGCACACGCAGCCGAGCCGAAGGCGATTTGAGACGTTTTTCGCTGGAAAAACGGAAGGCAGAAACCGTTCAAACAGATGTCGGCGCGTACTGGCTGACTGGCGACAAAAAGAAAATGCTCTATCGTGCTGACTCGTCGTGGTCGATTGCACCGACCGAGGCCACGAAGTCTGGGGAAAGAAAAATCGACGTCGAGTCAATCACCGTGCGAATCGATCCGCGCGCCGAGTGGACGCAGATCTTCAACGAGGCCTGGAGAGTGAATCGGGACTATTTTTACGCTCCCAATTTTCACGGCGCGGACTGGAAGGCGATGCGCGAAAAGTACACGGTGTTCCTGCCGCATTTGGCAACGCGCGGTGACCTGAATCGAGTCGTCCAATGGATGTGTAGCGAGCTTGCGGTCGGTCACCATCGCGTGCGTGGCGGCGAGCGACTCGATCAGCCTGAGTCCGTTGCCGGCGGATTGTTGGGCGCGGATTACGAAATCGCCGACAATCGCTATCGCTTCAAAAAGGTCTACGGCGGCTTGAATTGGAATCCGCAACTTCGCTCGCCGCTGACCGCGCCAGGTGTTGGTGTCAAAAGTGGCGAGTACTTGCTAGCCGTCCGAGGCAAGAATCTAAGACCGCCTGCCAACTTATACGCGATGTTCGAGAACACGGCCGGTAAGATTGTCGAGATCACCGTTGGTCCTAAGCCGGATGGCGCGGACTCTCGGACGGTCAAGGTGGTGCCGTTGTCAAGCGAGTATGCTCTGCGAAACCGTGATTGGGTCGAGCAGAACATCGCCAAGGTTGACGAGGCCACCGGCGGTCGCGTGGCCTATGTCTACGTGCCCAATACCTCAACGCTAGGACACACGTATTTCAAACGGTATTTCTTTCCACAGGCCCACAAAGACGCCATCATAATTGACGAGCGATTCAATGGCGGCGGACAGATCGCGGATTACTACATCAACCAACTTCGCAAACCTGTGATTGCACATTGGGCGATGCACCACGGTGCAGATCTAAAAACGCCTAGCGCGTCGATCCAGGGTCCCAAAGTCATGATCATCGACGAGACAGCTGGCTCCGGCGGCGATCTATTACCGTGGATGTTCCGCAAATTCAAGCTTGGACCATTGGTCGGCAAACGAACCTGGGGCGGCCTCGTTGGTATCTTAGGCTTCCCGGTTTTCATGGACGGCGGATCGGTCACCGCCCCAGACTTGGCAATTTGGACCGAAGACGGATGGGTCGTCGAAAACGTTGGCGTGCCGCCGGATATCGAAGTCGAGCAATGGCCGAAAGAAGTCAACACTGGCCGCGACCCTCAACTCGAAAAGGCAATCGAGGTGGTAATGAAACAGTTGAAGAAAGACCCGCCCACCAAACCAAACCGCCCACCGTATCCAATTCGAGTGAGGCCGTAGGATTGGTCCTCCGCCGGAATTGGCATGTTCCAAGTCAGTCGATCGTCACCAAGTCAAATCCACGCTCGCACGATAGCAAGTATTCCATCCTTCATCTGTTCAGGCAGCTCCTGCCAGGCATCAACAATCTCTCGAATCGCACCTGCTCGCACCCCGCCTGCTGCGCTTTGTGCTGCGTCTGTTGCGGAATCTTCGCTTTTCTCGGGAGATTTGGTAGTCGGCCATTGACTCTTAATCAGTAGGTTCAAGGTTCGAGTCCTTGAGGGGGCACTGAGCAATTGGCATATTCTTCGAGGAATACTGCCATATTGGGCGCAACTCGTGTGACCTTTGTCACTTCTGTCATTTCCTGGCAGCCATTGGCAGACGCTGACAGCACCGGCTTTTGCGCCACTTCGCAATTAAGCGAACCTACAGTTGCGCCACCCTCAATCGCCCGTTCAAAGTGCTCTTCTATGGTCTGAAGGTAGTGTTTGCTCGCCACCGCTGGAGTGTTCCCAAGCCAATCCGTAACGACATGCAGCGGGAATTGGTTGGCGAGTTCGGTTTCTCTGCTGGCCCGCAAGTTTTGAAATAATCGTGGCCAGGGTGCAATACCCGCTTTCTTCAGAATGCGAATAAATGGCGTGCGAAGATTCGCCTTTGGATTGCGGTAACGCGTTATCAAGTATTCTGCACCTTCGGGTGCTTGTTCGAACGCTTCCGCCATGATCTGCCGTAATTCAGGAAACAGCGGAACGACTCGCCAAGGTTTCCCCTGCTTCTTTGTTTTGGGAGAAGTGACCGTGAATCGCTCTTTCTCCCAGTCGATATCTTGCCGCCGAATTCCAAGTGTTTCGCTCGGATTGCGAACGCCGCCGTAGCGCGCGAGAGCGACAATCAGACGCCATTCAACATTTGGGCAAGAATCCAGGATCTTAGCTGTTGTGGATCGATCCACGAAATACTTGCGAGCATCATTTTGCTCGCTTCCACTACGGACTTCTGTGAACGGATTTCGATCAACTAGACCCTTACGCATTGCAGCCTTGAATACCTGACGTGCTCGTTTCACATGCTTACTATTGAGACCGGCATTGCTAAAGGAACACCCAGTGTTATCTTTAAGGTATGAGACCTAGAGGAAGCACTGCGGAGTTAGCGGTACGGCGTCGTGCCGGGCAACTCTTGCTCGAAGGCAAGGGGATTCCTGCCAATAGGCAAAGATAGGCTGGATCGATCATGATCACGTCAACGGAATTTGCGAGAATCAAATCTCCCAGCACTCGCAAATCTCCATCGCGGTCAAGTTGGGGCAACGTAAATCCCCAATGAACGTTTGCATCAGCGAGTTCGATGCCTTAGGCCTCGGAAATTCGGCGTGCGGTCTCTTGGACAGTAAATTCGCCGGACTCACCTGATAGAATCGCAACGGCACATTGTTCTGCATGAAACTCACCGAGAAACGGCGTCCCAGTCCCCATACTCAAAGCCAGGTCGATCATTAAGGACGTCTTCATCGTCTTCGATCGACCACCAACAATCGCTGGCTGGTCAGCTACCAAAATATTACGGACAAGATAGCGCTGATGGTAATCCTCGGTAGCGAATTGGTGCGATGGAATCAATTCAATGTGGACCGGTTCAGCCGCGTCTTCGTCTAGCGGTGTACCGTCCTTTGTCGAAAGAAGCGACTTTGACAATTCTTTTGTTGCTTGAACACCTTCTGGAGAGACAAAGTGCACGGTGCATGAATCGCCGTTATCAGAAACAATTGTGCCAATGTTTCCTTTATCGCCAGCGTAGACCATCGTACCTGCTTCCAACGTTTTAGACTTATTGCTGGATTCGCTTGTCGTTGTCGACTTGGCTTTACTAGCTGAGCTGCTCAGATTCAATGGCGGATCGAAATGGTGTGGTTGCGGCGCACCAATCTTTGTTTTGATTTGCTGCCAGCCAATTTCTCGGCACGAGTCATGTTGACACTTGAAAGACATCCGACCGTTGTTGTGCTGCATAACCACACACTCGTCTCGTCCGCCATGACCATCTTGGCAAGCATTGACAACGGGCCACATTGTTCTTCCGTCTGCGGACTGTTTTGATTGGTGAAACTCGACACCAGATTCTGTGAGCCAATCGTCGACCATCAGCCGTGCGTAGCCGGTCCTTGTGCTTTGCTGACTTGCTGGATTTTCAAGAGTAGATGAGGTTTGCTGTGCGAGTTTAGCGACGGATTCTAGTCGCTCAACCGACACAACTTCGCCTTCCTTCGATCCATCGTTCAGATAATCTGGCACGGACGCCAGCTCACTACGGCGATGCGGGCGATCATCGGTCCATGCACCCTTACGCGCCATTGTGCCGTAGAGTTTTGTGATTCGCGAAGCATTTGAAACGGTCGTGTCGATTGTCATTTCGTTACTTGAGAACTTGGCATCGATTGCATTTAATACTGCCGCAATCAATTTCTTGCTCGGCTCGTCGTTAGGCAAGTTAATGGGAAATAACAGATGCGTGCCATTGCCGCTGTTTGCGGTTATAGGTTCGGACCAATTCATGCCCATCAAGAATTCGCGAACCCGCTCAGCAGCGACGCGAGATGCCTCTAATTGTGCTTCGTTACTTCCAATTCCCGATGGCCGTTTTGGGTCGATGTCGATCAATAGCCACCGACGACGTAGGATGTCGCCATCGGTGGTTGTGTGTTTGGGATAGGGTTTGAGCGCATTGGGAGATCTTGCAAGCAATGACGAATCGAATTCGTTGAGCACAAAGTAGATTCCGCCAGGTTGTGCTTGCGTGTCGATTTCATAGGCTTTTTGTGTGGCTGTGGAGATATCATCGAAATAACCAGCCACGGCGAATCCCTTGCCATATTTGTTGGGCACGTCAAGACAACGAATTTCAATGACGGAGCCGGGCGGATGAAATATCCGTAGTGTTCGAGTGATCGCATCGATACGCGATTGACAAATGCCAACCGCGGGCTCTGTCTCTTGGATGACTGTGTTGCTCATGTCTTGGCCCTATCTCAATGGCTCACAGCCGCGACGAACCCACTCATCGATTACACATTGTGACCAACGAACAAGCCCGCCTAACTTGACCGGCGCTGGCATCCTACCAGCATCGGCCAGTCGATAGACTTGACGAGGTGAACAGTTCAGCAGGGCAGCAACGCCGCGAACATCAAGAAGTTTGGCCGGCGACTCGGCTGGCGATGAAACAACAGTAGACATGAGAGAACTCCCGAAAAATTGGCAATGATTGGCAAGCCCATTGTTTACCTGTCATCTTCAAAGGTAGGGGAGTTCTGGGTCAAATAGAAATCGCCATTGTTGATCATTTCCAGTTCGTGGGACGCGAGCTCAACAGGCTGCGCGTGCTCAAGACGTCGCAAGTCGTCTTCGAGTTCTCGTTGCCTTCGTAGCGCCTCTTCCCAAGAACTTTCCAGTTGCCTCGCCACCAAACGATTTTCCGGCTCTAGGCGAGCGGCAGATGAGAGTTTACCCGCCGATTGTAGAACAGTTGTCTCAACTGTTCCTGAACAATTGGGACAATTGTTCTACACTGGTATATTCTTATCTGCCGGTCGCCCTACCGCATGGTACTGACGAGCTGCTCGATCAGTTTCGTATTGCGCTCGTTCCAATCGTTGACGCCGCAGCTTTGTCACACGCTGGCGTTCTTGCTTCGTTTGCTCGACCGTTTTGAGACTGAGCTCGACAGTGGCTGGCGTCAGCACATGCAAGACTTGTCTACCAACAAAATCGTCAAGAGGAGCAGCAGACAAGCTTTGGCACTTTTCTAAACCGTAGCTCTGGTAGCCTCCCAGGCACTTGTAACGCGGTCGGTTGTGCGCACCGCTATATCCAACGACCAAACGAGATCCACAACGATGGCAAAACAAAAGACCTCCCAACAAAGCATCGCCTCTGCGCGGGGAGCCTTTTGCCGCAGATCGAGTACAATTCTGCTGCAAACGTTCTTGGTTGGCCAAGAAGCGTTCCCACGTAATGTAAGCTGGAAGTTCGTCGGTCCGCAGTACTTCCCATGATTCCATCGGTGGCGTCGTACGCCCTGTTCTCGGTCGTCCAGGTTCTCTGCGCCGAGGATCAATCGGATGGCGTCCGTGGCTGTTGGCACCGGCATAAATCGGATGATGCAACATGCTCAGCAAAGTTGTACTGCAAGGTCGACGCCATTCTAACTGGCCTCGCGTAGGACCATCGTGTCGTCGGACACCAAAGCGAACGTCGTGCGCCACTAAGAATCGCAGCACTGCTCCGGCAGTACCTAGCTCGTCGAACTTGTCAAACACCAACCGTACGACGGCCTGAACTTCTTCGTCGGGATCCATCAACGCTTGTCCCGACTCACCTCGCACGTAGCCAATCGGCACATGGTTGAAGAACTCACACCGCCGCGCCTTGTTGCTTCGTCCTTGATGCATGCTTTGACACATCATGTGTAGCTCCGCTTCACTCATCGTCCCTTTGAGACCCAACAACAAACGATCGTTGTAGTCGGCGGATCATACATGCCGTCCAAGTCGGTGAGCAAAGCGCCAAACCACGCGCATAACTCGAGTAATTGGTGCCAGTTTTTGCAGGAGCGCGCCAAGCGACTCATTTGAAAACCCAGCACAAGTACCACGTGGTCCAACGCCACTTCCGTGAGTAAACGTTGAAAGCCGTATCGAATTGCCGCGCTCTGCGCTAATTGTCCCTGATCTTCATCGATGACCAGCACTCGTTCGCGCGGCCAACCGAGTGCGATCGGCGAGCCCCAGGAAAACACGGTGCACGGGGTGTTGGCGTCGCCAAAATGTCGGCCACTTTGTGACGCACGGGCCCGCGGCTAGCGCCGTCGGCTCACGGATTTTGCCGCCCTTATGTCAGGATCTCTGGGGTCACCTACTCCAGGAAATTACATGAGTAGGCGGCGTAATGGCATCCTGTTTGCATGTCCGCTGGATGTCACACAAAAAAGCGACGCATAGACCGCCAGAGAGCATGATCGTCGCGCGCGACGCGCGTATTCGCACGACGGATGTGGTCGCTAGATTTGGTCTCCTTACGAAGCACGGTTGTAATTTGGCCACTGAGAAATGAAAGGTCTTTCGATGTTGACGTACAGCGGCGATGCGGTCGTAGCAACGGTTGGAGCTTATGCCCGCGTCGACGTAGAGACCGCCACCGAAGTACGTGACCGACTCGCAAAACTGAACGGCGTCACGCTGTTTGACCTGGATGAGCCAGCGAAGGTTGGTTTGATCGTCGAAGCCGACAACCTGGACATTGCTTACCGCAAGGTCACGCACGAGATCAGTCAGGTGAAAGGTGTTTTAGGTGTCTGGCCGGTCTACGCGGATTTCGAGAACTGAATTGCTCAAACCTAACCCAATGTGTTGCTCCCAATGAGTACGGAAGGAAGGAGTATAGAAACATGTCTTCCAATCGACGAGAGTTTATCAAGGCAAGTGCGGCTGCCGCGGTCGCCAGTGTCGCGGCACCAAACGTCGCTCTACCAATGCTGCAAGATGATTCGACCAAGTGGGTGAAATCCGTTTGCCGGTTCTGTGGGACCGGTTGCGGCGTGATGCTAGGAGTGCGGGATAGAAGATTGGTCGCGCTGCGCGGAGATCCGGAACATCCCACTACAAAGGGCCTGGTTTGCGCCAAAGCCCTGTTTCTGCCCAAGATTGTGCATTCCAGAGATCGTCTTAAGTACCCGATGATTCGCAAGAACGGCAGGCTGGAACGCGCAAGTTGGGATGAGGCAATGACTTTGGTTGCGGAGAAGTTTTCCAGCGCCATCAAGACTGATGGACCGGGCAGTGTGGCCTACTATGGGTCTGGGCAGGCGTTGAGCGAAGAAAGCTACCTCGCCAACCGGCTCTTCAAAGGCGGTATTGGCTCGAACCACGTCGAGGGGAACCCGCGACTGTGCATGGCCAGTGCGGTCGGCGGATACGTCAGCACCTACGGAAAGGACGAGCCGATGGGATGCTACGACGACATCGAGCACGCTCGCGTGTTCTTTCTGGTCGGTTCGAACACGGCCGAGTGCCATCCGGTGATCTTCGATCAGATACTGGAGAACAAACAACGTCGTCGCAACGTGCTGGTAATCGTGTTGGATCCTCGAAAGAGCCCGGTCACTTCGTTGGCCGATGTACATCTAGACCCAATTCCGGGTTACGACCTGGCCGTCTTCCACGCCATGGCGCACGTCATCATTCGCGACGGGAAGGTCAATAAAGAGTTCGTTGACCAGCACGTGCAATTCAAGGCCGTGAAGGATGGCAACCCTGTCTCGGTGACGTTTGATGAATATGTCGAATTCCTGAAGGATTTCACGCCGGAGAAGGCGGCGGAAGTCTCCGGCGTTCCGGCGGCAACGATCGAGGAGGCTGCGACGTTGTTCGCCTTCGGCCCAACTATGTCGCTCTGGACGATGGGGCTTAATCAGCGTACGACCGGCGTCTGGGCGAACAACTTGGTACACAACCTGCATCTGCTGACGGGCAACATCGGCAAGCCTGGCGCAACGCCTTTCTCGCTGACCGGTCAGCCCAACGCTTGTGGCGGTGTCCGCGACACGGGATCGCTGTGTCACATCTTGCCGTATGGTCGGTTGGTCGCAAAGCCCGAACACCGCGAAGAGATGGAGAAGCTGTGGGGCAGCAGGCCGGGCACGATTCCTCCCAAGCCGGGTCTCAACACGGTTGAGATGTTCAACGCGTTGGGACGCGACGAGTTGAAAGCCATCTTTATTCTGACCACGAACCCCGGACACTCGCTACCCAACGTAACGCCGCACCGCGATGCAATGGGGAAGGATCGCCCAAACAAGCCGTTCGTCTGTGTGTTGGACGCCTATCCAACTCGGACCACCGAGCTTGCCGACGTGGTGCTGCCGGCGGCGATGTGGACGGAGAAGAGCGGTGTGTTCGGCATGTCCGAGAGGCGTTATCAATACCAACCGAAGATCAAGGATCCCCCGGGGGAGGCCAAATCCGATCTCGATATTCTGTTGGAGTTTGCCGCCCGCCTGGAACAACAAGGCGTTGTTCCGGCTGGTTACATCAGCGGCAAGTTCAAGAACTCTGACGACATCTGGTTGGAAATGATGGCGTGGTTCAAATCAGGGTAACACTTTTTGTCGCTAGCATTTGGATGCAAAAGC
>CAYFJO010000251.1:0-15664 GCA_964343305.1 uncultured Pirellulaceae bacterium
CGCCACATGTCGTATTTCGGTTGGGCGTACTTGTCGTAGAACGCGTCGAGTCGTTTTTTCAATTCGTTACGGGTTTCACCATGGGCAGCGTCCGCGACGAGGTTGTTGAACTCGTCAGGATCGTTTTTCAGATCATAGAGTTCATGCGGCCCGTTGGGATGGCGATGCACATATTTCCAACGTTCGGTCCGGATACAACGCAGGCCCTCGAATTCGTAAAAGACGTAGCTGGACTCGTGAGAGTTCAGCCCCGTAGCGTTCGAAGTCTCACGACTCCGGCTACGAAGCACATCTGAAAAGTCCCGACCGGGCGACTTCGGTTTTTCCGGCATCTTGTCGCCGAGTCCCACCTGATTCAGCAGCGTCGGCATGCAGTCGTAGTTCGCAACCATCCGATCCGACGTCGCGCCGGCTTTGATCTTGCCCGGCTGCCGCCAGATCATGGGAATCCGCATCATGGCGTCGTGGGCCGTGACCGGACGCGTGTGATCGCCCATACCGAAGAACCCGCCATGACCACCGGCCCAGCCCTGATCGGCTACGAACACGACGATCGTATTTTCATCCAGCCCGTGCTTCTTCAGTGTTTCCATCACCGTCCCGACACCGTCGTCCACACCGCTCACTTCGGTCGCCACCCGGCGGATCGAAACGGGGTTGTTGTGATAGTCGAGATTATTGAACTGCCACGGATGAGCCGGCTCGCGCGGGAACGACGGCAACTCCTTATCCGAGTAGTACTCTGCGTGCCGGTTGCGGCCTTCGCGCAACAGCAACCGGCTGAGTGCATACGGTCCGTTGTACGAGAGGAACAGAAAGAACGGCTTATCTTTCTTGACGCTCTGCTCGATGTACTTCACCGCGTGACCAGTCCAGAAGTCGGTAAGATATTGCGGTTCTTTGCGGAGCTTGCCGTCTTCGATGATCTGAGCGTCGTAGAACGTGCTCGTCCCGCCGTGTGGCATCGTGATCCAATAATCATCAAACCCTTCATGCGGATGCAGGTTGTCGCCAAGATGCCACTTGCCCACGAGCCCGCACGAGTAGCCCGCATCGCGCAGCACTTCCGGCAGCGACGTGAATTCATCGAGCGTGTTGCGTGCTTCCGGTCCCACCTGCAACCGCCCGCCGAACAGAAAACAATGCACGCCATGCTGCGACGGAACAAGGCCGGTCAAAAACGTCGCCCGCGTTGGCGAGCAAACCGGGTTCGACGCAAAAGCTCGCGTGAACAGCGTCCCCTCGCGAGCCAGCTGGTCGATGTTGGGCGTGCGGATGTCCTTGTTACCGTAACAACCCAACGTCCACGCGCCGTGGTTGTCGGTCACGATCACCACGACGTTCGGCATTCTGCCGGATTCGGCGTGGGCAGGAAGCGAGAATCCGTCGAAGATCAGCGCGACGAGCGAGATCAATAGACCAGATGTTCTCATGCGGTTCGTGACGGCCAGAAGGCGTTGAAGCGAGTTATTCATAATCAGGTTCTCTCCACGTAGGTCGTAGGTCCGTCTCTCCGAGACGGACAAATGCGAGTCTCGGAGAGACTCGCCTACACGACGATCGCACTCATTCCCTGGGTGCCTTGCCGAGAGGCCGAAGTTCGTATCGTCGAACGAACATCTCGGCCTGCTCGGTCTGCAACAGTAGTTTTCCGAAATCGGGTTTGGCTTCGAATGCCTCGTTCACGACGACACCGTTGACTTTGTAGAGCAGATGCCCGCCGTCGGCGATGACTTCCATCCGAGTCCACTCGCCGAGCGGACTCTCCACATCGTCTTTGCCGCGGAAGCCAATCTTGTCCACCCAATCCGGATCACGCCCGAACCAATTGATGCGGCCGCGCGAGAGCGTGATCCGCTCGCCGCCTTTCTTCCACACCTTTTCGCCGTCGCGGTCTTTCGTGATCTCGGCCGTCAGCGATGTGGGCAGTACCTGGCCCGTAACGGGATCGGATCCGGTCAGCACCAGAATATCGCCGACGCCGCCTTCTATGATCTGGGCCTCGATCGACGCCATCCACGTGTTGCCGAAGCCGCCGTTGGGTCCCCAGCAGTGCAGCAGAACGCCCGAATCGCGTGTTCGATCGACGCGGCTGCCCCATGTCTTCTCACCCCATTTGAACTCGATGATCAGGTGGTAGTCGCGATAGGCACGGTTCGTAATCAGCCCGCCGTACCCTTCGCCGGAGATGTGAATCATGCCGTCTTTGACCGTGAAGACTTTGTTGGGGTCGGAGTACTTCAAGTCCCGAATCCACGTGTAAAAACCTTCGAGGTTCTTGCCGTTGAACAGTTTTATCGGACCGTCGGCCGGGCTGACCGCGATGTCGCGCGAAGGCGGCTCGGCTGGTTCGCCCGGCAGCTCGCGAATCGAGATGTTGCGGAACGCGACCGGATCGTTATGTCCCGCGAAACCGAAATGCCCGCGCTTGCTTTTCACACCCGCCGGCATCTCGCCGTCCTTCGATTCGGTGACCTGGCTGAGATCTGCGTCAAGAATTGTGAAGCCGTCAATTCGACTTTGACGTGCGAGCCTCGCATGGTCACTTGTTGGAAATTCCACTGGCCAGTCGGCCGCAAGTAACCTCGATGAGCCGGCACCAAACCGTACACCGCCCCGTGAAACTGCCTCGGATCAAGTTCCGCGTACTTCGGATGCTCCGAGTCGAGAACCTGCAGTTCAAGTCCGACGAGATGAGGCCGGCCCTCGCCGGGATACCGAATCGCCAGCCCGTTGTTGCCGCCCGGCGGCAGCTTGAATTCCAGTCGGGCGATGAAATCGGAATACTCTTTCTCGGTGAAGACGTTTCCGCCTTTGCCTTCCTTGCACACGATCGCGCCGTCAACGATTTCGTAGTTCTCGACATCACCGGTCCAGCCGCTGAAGTCGCTTCCGTTGAAGATGCTCTCGAAGCGGTCGCCACTGCCGCGCTCAGCAAGAATCCCATTTGCCTCATCCGCTGCGATCTCACGGATGAAGATGTTGCGGAAGTACAGTGTATTGCCGTGGTTCTGCAATTCAATCTGGCCACGGTGATAGATCGGCAAGTCGCGCTGCCAAATGTTTTCCATCACGACATCGTCCGCGACAACCTGCCCGTTCAGCTTGACGGTGGCTCGCTCGCCGACCATCCGAATGTAGAATGTGTTCCACTGACCAACCGGCTTATCGGCCTTGACCAGCGGGAAACGCGGGTTATTCCTGTTGTTCCAGAACGCGCCGGAGCCGTTTTCCGCTCCGTGGCGAAAGTACTTCTCGAAATTCGTATCCCAAATCTGCACTTGCGGACTGCCGCGCAGATAGATGCCGCTGTCGCCCCCTTCGAGGATCTTCCAATCGACGTACAGTTCAAAGTCGCCGTAGTCCTTGTCGGTACACAGGCTCTTGCCTTTGCCATCGAAAACCAGCGCACCGTCAACGACCTTCCAATGTGCCCGCATGACTTCGTCGGCTTCCGTTTGAGCGGACGCCAGTTCTTCCGGCGACATCTCGGCGCGTGTCTTTGGATTGCCGACCAGTCCTTTCCAACCGGCCAGATCCTGGCCGTTAAACAACGGCGTGAAGCCTGCTGGTGGTTCGGCATAAACTGCCATCGCCGACAGCCACAAACCGCTCACCGCAAGAACAAGGAACGCGATCGCAAAGGATAGTCGAGAAGTTTGTCTCATGGTTTTTCCCTGGTTTGGGTTTTGATGTTCGTAGCCGGAGTCGTGAGACTTCGGTTTTTTCAGTTTCTCGCGTCGTCCGAATTCTCACGAATTCGGCTACGGGCCAGTCCTTCGTCATTAGTCGTTACCCCGCCGGCGGTTTCCCATCGACCCACGGTCCTGCGAGTTTCTGGTATGCGGGCGGGAACATCACACTGCCGGTGTCCCCGGCCTTCCAGCCGGGGACGTGATGCGGCTTGGCCTCAGCCTTCGACATTTTCTCCCAACGGTCCGCCCAACTGCTGTTGCCGTCACTTGTGTTGCCCTTGCGATCGACGTGAAAGACCTTGCCTTCGCGGTAGCTGCGGACCGCCAGGTTCACAAGCGTGACCGCGGCGGCGCCGAGTTCCGGATCGTTGTTGACCATCGCGGGTTTGCCGGCGTCGATCGCATCGAGCCAGTTGGCAAAGTGCATCGTGTTGATGTCGTGCTTCGTTGCGGCCTCGAACGTCTGGCGTTTCAACTTGCTGTTGAGCGTCACCTGTGGCCGTTCCGGCAAAAATTCGAACGTCCCTTTGCCGCTGTTACTCGAACAATTCTTCTCGAAACGCAGCAACCCATGATGACCGCGGATCAAATGGTCCAGCTTCAGTTCCTCGGACACCATCGTGCTGCTGACCAGTCCCTGCACGCCTTCATGAAAATCGGCGATGATCGATGCCACGTCGGCCACTTCGCGATCGTCGTATTCCAGAAAGATCCCGCCGCCACCGACCACGCGCCCTGGATTGCGCAAGCCCGTCGCTTTCAACATGCCAGTCACGCGATGCACAAACAGATCGGAGAACATGCCGTACCCGAACGGCCAATAGCAGCGCCACTGGCCGAAGATGGCGCGATCGAATGGCATGTCTGGCGCCAGTCCCTCGTCCACACCGAGAAAGCGGCGAAAATCGACCGATTGAGGCGTCATCTCTTTGGTGATCACATTGTGCCGCGACATGCCGAATTTGCCGTTGCGGGCACACTCGGTCTGGAATTGCACGACTTTGCCGAGCTTACCGTCGTTGATCATCTCGCGAGCCATGTCCCAAACCGGCAGGCTGGTCGATTGCACGCCGACCTGCATCACACAGCCGCTGGACTTCCACGCCCGCACGACCTGTTTCGCTTCGTCGCACGTGTGCGTCATCGGCTTTTCGCAGAAGACGTGCTTGCGCGCGTCGAGCGAATCGATTGTCTGCTTCGCGTGCCAGTGATCGGGCGTGGCGATGCAGACGGCATCGAGCTTCCCGCGCAACAGCATCTCGCGGTAGTCGTCGTAGGTTTCCGGCGTGACGCCCGTCTCCGCCTTGATGTAGCCCACCGCCTGATCGCGATGCACGGTGTACACATCGTTGATCGCGACGATGTCGATGTTGTGACCCAACTTGCGAAGCTTGACCAACGTCTTGACGTGCGTTCCAAAGCCTCTCCGTCCAGTCCCAATGACGCCAATTCGCAAACGTTCATTCGCTCCCTTGGGCCGCGCCGTGGCAGGTGCCCTTAGTATTCCCGGAGCAGCCGCGCCGGTTGCCGTGGTCTTGATGAAATCGCGTCGCGACACGTTATCGATTTTGCTCATGATCATCTCCTTGTTTCAGTAGCCGGAGTCGTGAGACTTCGGTCTGTTTTCATTTCTCGTGATCCGAATTCTGACGAATTCGGCTACGTGCGCCGGTCGGGACCTACTCCGGCGTGGCGTCCCACGCGTTTTGAAAAATCTCTTCGCCCATGTTCGTGTATGGATTGCAAAAACTGTCTTGGTAAACTGCCGCCGCGGCTGTCACGCAGTGTGCACCGGCAACCACAGCGTCTCCGATCTGGCGGCCATTGCGAATCGCGGCGGCGATGATCTCGGCCTTGTAGCCGAAGTTGTCGAGCATCGTGCGTATTTCACGGATCAGGGTCGCCGGCGAATCGCCATGCTGTTCCTTCCAGCCGAGAAACGGGCTGATGAACGCCGCTCCGGCACGTGCCGCATGCCACGCCTGAGCCACCGAGAAGATCAACGTCGCATTCACACGTACGCCTTGAGACGTCAATTCGCGCATCGCCTTGAAACCACCTTCGCTCGCACCGACTTTGATCACAAAGTTCGGCGACAGTTTGCTCAATTCGACGCCTTCGGCAACGATCTCTTTCCAGTCCGTCAAATGCGGATTGACCTCGACGCTGATCGGCTTTTCGGTCCCACCGAATAACTCTGCGATCTCCGCGATCACCTGACGAAACGGCTTGCCCGAAGCTTGCACGTGCTTTGGGTTGGTCGTCAGTCCGTCCACATCCCACAGCTCCAATGCATGTTTGATTTCGTCGGTCTTTGCGCTGTCGAGAAAGAGTTTCATGTCATTCTCCCGTAGCCGAACTCGTGAGAGTTCGGTTGTTGTATGTCAAATCCCCCGAATTCTTACGAATTCGGCTACTTTCGGTCCGGCGGACGGGATCTACTTCATCCCACCAGTTTCTCCTTGCCGTTGATTTGCTTGATTAGCGTCTCTTCGTCTTCCGGAAATCGCTTGGTGAAACCCAACCATGCCGCACCAAGCGCTCCGGCGAACCCGCCAAGCCGGCCGTCTTCCAAATAGGCCGTCGTGAGGATCGGCGGCAGCGTGTATTTTCGGAAGGTGCGCTCCATCTGCTGACGCACGATCTGCGAGCAGTTAGGCACTTCGCCTGCCAGCACGATCTTCTCTGGTGCGAAGAGATTCGCGAGATTAGCAGCCAACATGCCAAGGTGCGTGCCGAGTTGCTCGAAGCGCTCGCGCAACAATTCATCACCCGCTTCGGCCGTGGCAACGATATCCGCCAGTGACAGGTCTTCGCCTTTTTCCAACAGCTTCTTTTGTGCCGCAGTTGTCCGTCGCGAGCCGAACAGCTTGCGTGTCGATTCGACGAATCCTTTGGCCGACACGAGATCCGTGGCAAGTTGGGGGCCGTCGGCTGTCGGAAAAACGAGATATCCTGCTTCACCGGACATCGCATTCGCGCCGCCATAAAGTTTGCCGTCGATCACAATCCCCAGCCCAACACCAGACCGCACCGCCAGACAAACAAAGTTCCGATTGCCGCGTCCACTGCCTCGCAGCAATTCACCATAGGCCACCGCGCGGATGTTGTCTTCGATGAACACCGGCGCATCAAACACTTCCTCAAAACGATCCCGCACCGGCACCTGATCAAAATCGGGCAGCAACCGATAGTGCAATACACGTCCAGCCGCGCAATCGACTTGTCCCGGCGCGGCAATGCCCACAGACAACAGCGGTCGATCTGCCCTGCCTGCTAACCGCTGAGCCAGTGAGATGATTTGCTTCAGCACGCTTTCGCGCGAGACGCCACTGCGGAATGGCACTTCCTTTTGCTCCAACACTTCGCCGGCAAAATCACACAGAACGGCTCGCGCCCTCAATGCCTCGAAGTCTAGACCCAGAAAGCAACCGTGCTCGGCGTTGGTGTGCAACGGCGCGCGTCCGCGCGGCGCTGCTGTCGGGTCGCCTTCCACGAGCAATCCATCCGCGAGCAACTCTTCCACATAGTTGCCGACCATCGTGGCGTTGATGTTCAAGCGCCGAGCAAGATCGAACCGCAGACAACCACCGCTGCGGAAGACTTCGTTCAGTATTCCATTCTTCTTGGCTGCCAGTTTAGTTTCACGCGGTCGCGGGTGCATGTTGAACATCGCCTCGCAAGTAGCCGGATTCGTGAGAATTCGGGGGTGCATGTGCGCAATCGGCCCGAACTCTCACGAGTTCGGCTACGAATGTGTAACAAGATGAGATTATGAAAACAGAAATACGATGTGTCAAGGAGTTAGCGCGTGGTTTCTGTTGTGTATCCCGCTGTATCCCCTCGCGAACCGTAGTGTCTGATCGAGGGGTAACTGATGATGCACCCGGACATAGAAGCACATCTTTATGAAAACACAAGACGAATGATTGACGGTGACGAATCAGCGGATTACCATGGCCGGAGGTTGTGATCTCCGTCACCCACGGGGACGGAGTGTGCGCTCACGAACCAAGGCTCCGACGACCGCTGTCACGAAGGCGGGACGAGGTGATGACTCCCTGGCGGGTCACAAACGAGCGGGCGACTTGATGCCCGTTCTGCCTTGTGGAGTTTCTTAACACCCAAGAACAGACGAAGCACTACCGAGGCGATTAATGAAAAGAATGAAAATGCAAATTGAGGCGACATTGCTGTTGTTGGTTGTGGCGACATCACAACTTTCAGCCGAAGTGCGAAAACCCAACTTCATCGTCATCTATTGCGATAACCTTGGCTACGGCGACATCGAGCCATTCGGATCGACCGTGCATCGAACTCCGAACATGAACCGGATGGCGCGAGAAGGCCGTAGATTCACGCACTTCTGTGTCACGGCGGGAGTCTGTACACCATCGCGGGCGAGCATCATGACCGGTTGTTACTCGCAACGTGTCGGCATGCATACCAACGATCGGGACGGATGGGTGCTGCGGCCGGTATCACCCTATGGATTGCATCCGGATGAAGTCACGATCGCCGAAGTGCTCCATCAGCAGGGCTACGCCACCGCGATCGTCGGAAAATGGCATCTGGGCGATCAGCCGCAGTTTCTGCCAACGCGACAAGGCTTCGACTGGTTCTTTGGTGTGCCGTATTCCGACGACATGACCGAACGGGTTTGGAAGAACGACGGATCGAAATGGCCGCCGCTTCCGCTAATGGAAAATGAGACCGTCATCGAAGCTCCGTGCGATCGCAATGGTCTTACGAAGCGCTACACGGAACGGGCCATGGAGTGGATCGCCGAACACAAGGACAAGCCATTTTTTCTTTACTTTCCGCAAGCGATGCCCGGTAGTACGAAGACGCCTTTTTCAAGTCCCGCATTCAAGGGCAAGAGCAAGAACGGGCCGTGGGGGGACTCGATCGAGGAACTCGATTGGTCGATCGGTGTGATGCTTGATCAGTTGGTCAAACTGGGGATCGCAGAGAATACGCTCGTGATCTGGACGTCGGACAACGGCGCGCCGATCAACCGTGACCCGGCTGATCTCAGCCGCGGGTCGAACCGGCCGTTGCATGGACGCGGCTATACGACCAGCGAGGGAGCCTTTCGAGTTCCAACAATTGTGTGGCAGCCGGGAAAGGTTCCGGCCGGCACAGTCTGCACGGAGCTTTCCACGACGATGGACCTGCTGCCTACGTTTGCTGAATTGGCCGGCGGCAGTGCGCCCGAAGGCTGCAAGATCGACGGCCATGATATCTCACCGCTGTTGTTCGGAGATGAAGAGGCAAAGACTCCCTACAAAGCGTTCTACTATTACCAGCAGGACCAGTTGCAGGCTGTACGGTCAGGGCCATGGAAAATGTTTCTGCCGCTCGAAGCCGGTTCCGTGCATCCGCATTTCAGCCGGGCTCAGGCACCAAAGACATTGCTGTTCAATGTGGTTGAAGACGTTTCCTGCAAAAAGGATGTCGCCGCTGAGCACCCAGAGATCATTGCCCGGCTCACGAAGTTTGCGGAACAAGCTCGCAGCGATCTCGGCGACAAAGGTCGGCGCGGCAAGGGTCAACGCGCGCCGGGGAAACGTGAAGGCAAACCACAGGCACAGGTCTTGCAGAAAAACGCATTACAACTCATCGAAGGCGTGCGCGGCGGGCGGCATTGGGTCGATGCCGACACCGCTCCGCCGAAGTCGCCCGAAGAGTCGCTGAACTGCCTGCAGATCGAACCAGGTTTGGAAATTCAACTGGTCGCGGCAGAGCCACTGGTACGCGATCCGGTTGCCATCGCCTTTGACCAGCGCGGTCAAATGTTCGTCGTTGAATACGGCGACTATCCCATCGGTCCGCCAAAGGGTGGCGAACCACTGTCACGCGTCGTTTTGCTGGAAGACAACGACAGCGACCGTCGCGCCGACCGACGGCACGTGTTTACAGACAAACTGAATTTTGCCCACAGCCTGATGGCCTTCAACGGCGGTCTGTTGGTTGGAGCACAGACGCAGATCCTCTTTCTGAAAGACACCGACGGCGACCATGTCGCAGACGTTCGAAAAGTCTTGTTCGACGGGTTCAAGCCGGCTCATCCTCAGATGCAGATCGGCAATCCACGCTGGGGCATCGACAACTGGATCTACTTGAACTACGGACCCGGTAAAGTCGCTTCGAACCAGAGTCCCGACCAGCGAATAGACTTGCCTCGCAAAGACTTCCGATTTCATCCTCGCACGATGAAATTCGAAGCCGACAGCGGCATGGGCCAATTCGGCAACACGGTCGATCGCTGGGGGAATCGATTCTATTGCACCAACCGCAATCCGATCATAACGACGCTGCTGCCACCGTCGGTGCTGCGTCGCAATCCTTACGCTGTCATCACGCAGGCGCAGTACGATGTCGGAAAGGCGGGCGGTGATTCGCGGGTTTATCCCCTGGTGGAGATGAAAAGCAATTATCTCTCACACGTCGGCACCCATACATCGGCCTGCGGAGTGACGGCGTATGTTGGCAATCTGATGGAAGCCGACTTTCAGGACAGCGTCTTCGTTTGTGAGCCGATCGGGCATCTCGTGACGAGGTCCATCGTCCAACCTCGGGGTCTTCGGTTAAGTGCAAGCCGCGCTCGCCCTAAAGCCGACTTTCTGGCTTCGACTGACACCTGGTTTCGCCCGGCAAGCCTGGCAAATGGGCCGGATGGAGCGCTATATCTGGCCGACATGTATCGCCTGTGGGTTGAGCATCCGAAATTCCTGCCCCCGGAAGTCGCAGAGAAACTGGATTGGAGAGCTGGTGACGACCGTGGGCGGATCTATCGCATTGCCCCGCAAGGGAGTCGTCCGCGACCGTTCGGCGCGCCGGATTCAACCGAGCAAACCGTTGCGATGTTGGAGGATCCCAATGGCTGGCGGCAGTTCTTGGCTCAGCGATTGCTGGTCGAGCAGCAGAACAAGGAGGCGGCACCGGTGTTGCGCCGATTGCTGCGCCAAAGCCACAGCCCCACGGCTCGGCTTCATGCCATGTGGACACTCGACGGTTTGTCGGCTTTGCAGACGGCGGACGTGCTGAGAGCCTTGGACGATTCCGACGCCCACGTACGCCGCGACTCGGCAAAGTTGGCGTCTCGCTGGCTGGACGATGAGCCCGTCTTTCGAAAGCTCACCGCCCGAACGAATGACGATGATCCGCGAGTACGTTTCCAAGTCGCTCTGGCCCTGGGCGACAGCGAGCGATTGGAGTCCACTGAACTGCTGGCCGCCTTGGTGCTGCGCGACGGTCGCGACGAGTGGTTTGCCAACGGACTGCTGACGTCCGCCAAAGAGCGATGCGGCGCGATCCTGGCGAATCTCATCACAAGGCAGGACTTCGTCTCCAGTGGAGACGCTGTGAAGACTCGTCTCGTCAAACAACTCGCAACGGTTGTTGGAGCACGGGGCGACCTGAACGAACTGGCTGCCTTGTTAAACACTTTGACCGCTGAGCGACCCGATGGTGTATGGTGGCGAGCAGCCATGATCAGCGGACTAGGCCAGGGGTTGCCGCGGCATCGAGGCGATCTGGGCCGCATCTCACTCCCCAAACTGCTGGCAAGTCCACCGGATCACCTTGCTGAGCCAATCGCTCGAATGCGCGAATTGCTCGCACACAGTCAGAAAGCCGCAATGGACAGATCGAATCCAGTTGCGGATCGCTCAGCGGCTGTCGAACTACGTTCGTTACCGCCTTTGATGGCCAGGGCGGCCATGCCTTTTTTGAAGGGAAAGAACGTGGTTTCGTGTCCTGAATTCAGTACCGGATTCAAGCGGTGCTTGACAAACAGGCCCAGGGGATCTTTGGCAATGGCTAATCCCAGGCCGACCGCGTATTTGTCACGAACCTCCGGCCATTTGTTGTACGCCGCTTTGTAGTACGTGTAGATTTTGCCCTTGTAGACGACGGGGTGAGGATCGTGAATGGCGTCCTGATCCCAATCACCTTTCTTCCCGGTGTGAATGATGGTTCTGTGAGTGTGTGTCCAAGGCCCATCGGGTGAGTCGGCATGGGATGCGGATACCACACACCAGTCTCCCTTGGTTCCGCTCGGCTCAGCAAAGGCCTGATAGTAAAGATAGTACCTGCCTTTGCACACCAGGATGTCGGGAGTGGCCACAGATCGCCATCCTGGAAACGGCTTGGGCGGACGAGGAACGGAAACGCCCTGCTCCTCCCAGGTGAAACCATCCTCGCTGGTCGCATGCCAGACCTCGCAAAGGTCCCAGTCCGTCGACGGAATCTGATCGGTGGCCTCGCGGGCCCGACTCGCCCCGATAGGCGGCACGGCAGTGCGGCGCTTCGTGTACCAGACATGGTACTGACCGCCGGCCAGGATAGGCCTGGACGGGTCACGACGAGAAATCGTGCCATCGCCTTCGTTGTTTTCAAAACCTTTGAGCGGGGTGTACTTGAACTGCGAAAAGAGTTCGTTGTCCTGAACTCGCGGCGCCGGGTACTGGAACATACGTTCCATGGCCGAGCTCAGGGCAAAGTCGGGCCTTTTATCCGGCAGCCTGTGTGGAAAAACGGATTCCTCACCCAAGCTGGGAATTGAGAACAGCAGAGAAGAGAGCAGGTAGATCGAAAGGAGGATAGTGGCTCCAAAAGAATCCTGTTGTTTTATTTGTGCTTTCATGATTCTGCCTTTCATTTATGGTTGCTTCATGTCCGGGGGATGAGTTCACGCGGGATATCCAGCTTCTTGTCATCCGCACCACCTGCAAAATTGCTGATGTTGTAGCTGTTCGGCTTCGACCAATCGCACTCGACTCGACCGTCACCCAACACAATCGTGCCCAACCTGTTTCGGAACCAATCCGCCAACGCTCGATAGGCAAGCGAGCCGGCGACATTGTTCCTTTCCAGGGGGTCTTTTCTTAAGTCGTACAAGGCCATGTCAGCTTTGTCGCGGTCACAGGTCAAAGCCCAGGTAAGGTCGTGGTTGAGATATGGGGCGCGTCCTTCCTGCCACATATCACGCGTGCGCATCGAAAAGGCGAAGTCCCGGGTGCGCATGAACGCCCGGTGCCCGCAAACCACGTTCAATTCACCAATCACGTAGTCACGCTTGAGATCTTGGCGCGTGAACACCTTCGCCAGATCGTATCCATCAAGGTAACGGTATTGCGGATCGTCTACGGCGATTCCAGCGCCCGCCAGGATGGTCGGAGCAAAATCGACAAACTCAACCATGTCCCGGTGCACGCGCCCCGGTGGATAAGCGGTCTTGTCAGAAGAGACCACAATCGCAGCATCTTGGATGGATTGCTTCCAGGGACCGAACTTGGCCATGATCCCTTGCTCGCCCAGATGCCAGCCGTGATCGCCGACGGTGAACACGATCAGCCAGGGCCGATGGTTCTTCGTGCAGTAGGCCTTGAAAGCATCAATCGCTTCACCAATGAGCGCGTCGCCATAGGCGCAAAAGGCATAGTAGTCCTGAATGGCCTGCAGCTTTTCTTCCGGCTTGAGCCGATCTGTTTTGCACTCGTTGTACAAGGTGACCAGTTGCGGCGGGAAATTGGACAGCTCATCGCTGCTGAACTCGGGGATCCTGTACGACTTCCTTTTGAAGACATCTCTGTACTTTTTGGGAGGTAACACCGGTGTGTGCGGCAAGTGAAGACTCAGGTTGGCAAACACTGGCTGCCCAGTTCCGTAATCAGCTGCAGATACCAGTCGGACTTGTCGTCGGACTTGACGTAAAGGATCTCTTCTCCACCGCTCAGAATGATCACGCACGGATTGTTTCGGAGCTGCTTTACGACGTCGATGCACTCATCAAAGATTTTCTGTACGGTTTCCCTGTTCTTCGGATAGAGGTAGTGGCTCAGACTGAAGTCTTGCCAGACCGTAATTCCTGCTTCATCACAGAGCCTGTAGAAAAGGGGAATTTCGGGAGGATATCCGCAAGGTCTAACCGTTTGAGATTCACCAACTTGCCCAATGGAGGCACATCGGTCACTTGTGTCTGCATGAGGCCAAGCCATTCCAGGTTAATCAGGTTGGCCAATGGTCTCACGTCGCTAACTTGAGTGTTCCGCAGATTCAACTTCACAAGATGCATCAGTGTAGCCAGCGGCGTCACATCGCTGACTTGAGTGTTGTCGAGGAGTAGCAATCGGAGTTTTGTCAGTTTGGCCAGAGGTGTCACATCGCTGATAGGTTTGTAACAAAGTTCCAACCGTTCGAGATTCGGGTCGAGTGAATTCAGCCGCTCTTGTTCTGCATCTACAATTCGTTTTTGCTCTGACCGCTGAAAGTCCATTAGATCACTCACCTTAATGATTGCGTCAGCGGTGTGTTTCACGGGTGTTGTCTTAGGATTTCGTGGGGCAAGTGTTGTCTGAAATCGCATTTGAACAGGCCTGATGTGGGCACTCTCCAACATGCCGTGAAGTTCATATTCAGGATCGTACACTCTGAATGCGGGCGAAAACGGAAGCCATTGGATGGGCCAAGGATAACCGCCACATTGCGATTCTCCACCATCACCCAGTTTCATTTGACTTCGAACAACTTCGACGCAGGCCATATTTAGATTCAAACACAAGCCAAAATCGCTGAGAATCATGCCATCGGGATAGTTGTCTGGAACGTCGTTCCCCCAAGGGAAAAGATCTCCACCGCACGCTAACTCAAACTCATCTTCTGTTGGCAACCGCCAGCCCTTTTTACCCAAATAAAAATCGACGCGTTCACACCATTCTTCAAGTGAGTCAATTTCGCAGAACTCTTCTCCATCTTGTGTACATACATCTCCCCAGTAGATGGCGGTCGTGGAAATCGAGAAACGAGGGATTGTCACCGTCCTGTGCGGCGAAAAGAACACATCTCGGAAATGTTCCGTGTACGAATTCAATGACTCGATGAACGCCGAGGCGACCTCGTTGTCAAACCGCCAGCCGAGTTGGCATGTTGTCGCATCGATGTCGACAAACTCAAGTTCAAATTCTTGGTGCGACATCACGGCTCCAATCTACTTCCACTGATTCAAAATGAACAGCGTATCGGCGAGCGGAACTCCGGATGCTTCTAGGTTTGCAATGGCTAGAACAATGCCGCTTGGCGACAAGTCGCGGCGACGGTCATTATCTTTGCGAACTACGATGATGCCGGGATGGTGGCCTTGAGCGTGAATGACCAGATGATGCAGATCTTGGAAATCGTCGTGGTTCATCGTCAATAGGACGCGAGCGACGTCAATGGCGTATGTCAGATGAACGGGATCTTCGCGGCCAACCAAGCCAACATCAATCGGGAATTCAACGTTGTGACCTGCATTGCGGAGCCGACGAACGAGATCTTGCGAAGTTGAGTCGTCGTCAAGATAGAGATTCATTCGTCGTCATAGAGGCGCGCGAGTTCTTGGGCGGAAAGCAATTTCGGCTTGCCGTGGTATTTGTAATTGGGGTCGTTCATCCCGCTTGCTTCCATCAAACGCTCTTCGCGCTCGAAATCTTCGCGGATTTCTGGTGGGTCAGAATCGCAGTAGGCGATCGCTTCGAGGACGGCCTCGATCGGCAAGTCGTAGTCTTCGGCAATTTCTTCGGGAGTCATTGGTTCCTCTTCCGACATGTAGCGGCCGTACAACGTGCGCGCTTTGATGCGCCGGCCTTTAATGGAGAGCTGCTTATAGCACGACTTGGGATCGCGTTCGAGGAACTTGTATTGAGTGACGGTGCTCATGGGAATTCTCCAAAATCGGTTCGCCTACTTCATATTCTATCGTCAATCCGGCAAGAAACAAAAAACCCGTTCAGGCCGGCTAAGCCCGAACGGGTTCTTGATTGATCAATTTTGTAGTGTGTCAGTTTGCGAGCAAACTGACGACCTCTCTGCCAAGCAAGAGAACTATGTCCACCGTAAGCTGATAGGTGTCACCACCTACCAACTGATAATCCTTAGAAAGGAGGTGATCCAGCCGCAGGTTCCCCTACGGCTACCTTGTTACG
>CAYFJO010000252.1:0-15651 GCA_964343305.1 uncultured Pirellulaceae bacterium
AATTGACGATTGCGATCATCGCCAATCGGCGCACCAATCGGCGGTGTGCAGATTGCTGCGAATTCGCCACTCGCGCAATGCGGCAAGCATCTCGCGTTTTTTCTCAACGTGGTTCGTGTCGGACCATACGTTGTGAACCTCGTCGGGGTCGGCGTTCAAATCGAACAACTGACCGTCCGGCTCATCAAGAAAATGGACTAGTTTCCAGTCGCGATTGCGCACCATGGTCATGAATTTGCAATCGGTCAGAATGTTGTCTCGCGCTTGTTCGGCATAGACAAAATCGCGTCCATCCCAGGGCTTGTTTTCCAAAGCGGGCAACATCGTGGTCGCTTCCAACGTGTCGGGTACTTCGACTTCGGCCAGTTCCAGGATCGTCGGCCCCAGATCCATTTGTTGACAAAGCGCGTCAACTTGGCGACCGTCCCCAAATCGCCCCGGTGCCCAGATGGTCAGCGGCACTCGAGTGATCAAATCGTACATCGTCCACTTCTGACTGTGCCCGTGATCGGTCAAACAATCGCCGTGGTCCGATGTAAAAATGACGATCGAGTTTTCGAGGTAGCCGTTTTGTTCCAGCGCGTTGATGATCTCGCCGACCTTCTCGTCGATCATCGTCATGTTCGCCATATAATAGGCTCGCTGGCGATGGCGTTGCTCGGGCGTCGGGTTGAGTTGATGGACGACACTGTCGTGATCAACTTCGGTGTTATGGATGCGCAGAGCCTTGAACGCGGGCGGTTGATTCTCGAGTTCCTCGTCCGTCACCTCCATCAACGGCAGGTCTCTTCTTAGATAAGGCTCGGCATAACGCGGCACAGGATCATAGGGCGGATGCGGTCCGGGAAAACCAATCTCCAGAAACAGTGGCTCAGTTTTAGGGTATTGATTGATCCACCACGTGGCCATGTCGCCCACAAAATTGTCCGGATGCGCGTCCTCGGGCAACTCCCATTCGAACGCGCCCAGCCGCTCGCCGTAGTCCGGCAGTTTGCGATACAACTCGCGTTGCTGCTTGACCAACCCGCGAAACCGCAACGCCTTGTCCCACTCGTCAAAGTAATATCGTCCTTCGAGATAGCGATCCTTGTTTTCTACAACGTACCGCTCATCGAAGCCCGCTTCGGTCTCGAAAGGCCAAGTGTGCATTTTGCCGATGTTTGTACAGTGGTACCCCGCGTCGTTGAGCAGTTCGATCCAGGTGCGACGCCACTGGTCGGCGTTCTTCAAGATGCCCGTCGTGTGCGGATAATACCCTTTGAATAGACTAGCCCGAGCCGGTGCACACGACGCGGCCGTCACATGGCACTGGGTAAACGTGACACCTTCGTTGAACAAGCGATCCAGGTTCGGCGTGTCCACATAGTCGTATCCCAAGGCACGAATTGTGTCGTATCGCTGTTGATCCGTGATAATAAGAATGATATTCGGACGCGGGTCCGCCATTGAATCGCCTTCCAGGTAATATGAAAACGGACATCATTTTGTACTTGGACGTAGTATAAATGAGTTGCCGCCGCTTGCCAGCGGTTTGAAACGATTCGAGATTCGCAGAAGGAATGGACGATGGACGAAGACCAACAGCAATGGCATGTGTGGGTCCAACGTCTGGCCGACGGTGATGAACAAGCGGCAAGCGAGTTTTGGGAACAGTACGGGAGCCGCCTGCAAAAACTCGCCGAGAAGCAATTAGCAACTCGTATCCAGCGACGTATCGGTCCAGAGGACATTGCCCAATCAGCTTGTCGCACCTTTCTACGCCGCGCTCAACAGGGTGAATTTCAATTCGACGACAGCCAAAGTATGTGGCGGTTGTTGTGCGCGATTACGATCACTAAAGTGCGCTGGCACGTTCGCTTCCACCGACGCAAGAAACGCAATGTCGACGAAGAAGTGCATTTCGACGCACAGGCCAGTCAATCGGATTCACCCGTAAGACATCTGCCCGTCGATGAACCAACTCCCGAAGAGGCCGTCGAGTTTGCCGATCAATTTGAACAACTTTTGTCCGGCATGGATGAAAAGGAGCAATTAGTTCTGCAACTGAAGCTCGAGCAACGCACGAACGACGAAGTGGCCGAACAAATGAGTTGCTCCGAACGCACCGTTCGACGGATTCTCAAGCAAGTAAAAACTCGACTACGCGACATGCTGGATGAATCGGTAGAACAGATCACTTGAAATGGACAAGGAAAAGACTCAACCCGCGGCGCTCGACGAATCCGTTTGCGAGCAATTCGAAGCTGGCTGGGTGGCGGGCAAGCCGGACCCGATCGCGGACCTTTTGCCGGGCCGCCATGAGGCACATTTTCTGGCCACGCTCGAGGAATTGGTGCACATCGACCTGGAATTTGGTTGGAAGGCCGCTCGACACTCGCGGCAAGTCGCCGCCATCGACCAAGACGACACGTTGCACCAGCCCAGACTCTTGGAAACGTACCTTAGACAGTTCAGCGAACTGAACCAACCAGATGTTTTGCTGAGGCTGATCCAACAGGAATATCTCGTTCGTCACCGCTACGGCGACCAACCCGATGTTGAAGAGTATCGTCAGCGGTTTCCACAGATTCGTTCGTCGAACTCAACGCTGGTTTCAAGAGATTTGTTGCCGAGCGAGGTGCGTGGAAACACCGTGCTGAGAGATACGATGGGTCTTGCACGGTCACCCGAAATAGAATTGGGAGAATTTGGCGATTATCATTTGCTTGCGGAACTCGGGCGCGGCGGCATGGGGGTTGTTTACCAGGCACGTCAGAAGAGCGCCGATCGAGTCGTGGCGCTGAAAGTCATTCGTCGCGATCGGCTTAGTGGTTTTTCGTCGGACGCGCGGACAAAAGCAATCGAGCGGTTTCGCACCGAAGCCCAGGCGGCAGCACGCCTGGAACATGACAACCTGGTGACGGTTTACGACGTCGGCGAAGTGGACGGCGACCATTACTATTCGATGCGTTACGTGGATGGCCCAACGCTCGCTCAGTTGATGGAAGACGGACCTCTCGACCATCGTCGTGCCGCGCGCTACCTGTACGAGGCAGCGCTCGCTTTGCACGTCGCTCACAAAGCGGGCGTCCTACATCGGGATCTAAAGCCTCAAAACCTAATGTTGGACGAATGCCAGGACCGCGTCATGGTCGCCGATTTCGGCTTGGCCAAATTGCTGGAAGCGCCGGTTGAATTAACGCAGACCGGTGAGGTGATTGGCACGCCCGCGTATATGTCACCGGAACAGGCCCACGACTCGGCGGTCGTCACGCCGCTCACGGATATTTACGCTGTCGGCGCGACCCTCTACCAGTTGATCACCGGCCGACCGCCATTTCATGCTGCGACAGCGGTCGAAACGTTGCGGCAAGTGATGGACGAAGAAGTCGTACCGCCTTCAGTTTTGAACTCCATCATTGATCGCGACTTGGAAACGATTTGCCTCAAGTGCTTGGAAAAGGACCCCGCGCGCCGCTACGATTCGGCACACACATTAGCCGACGACTTGAAACGATATCTTGATCGAAGACCGATCCATGCGCGTCCCGTAGGGAAGGTCGGACAAACGATCCGATGGTGCCGTCGCCATCCAGCGATGGCCAGTTGGATTGCCACGGCCACCCTCGCTTTGTGTGTGGCCGTGATTTCGTTGTTGGTTGGATATGCGACCACAAAATCAGCTTTACAGGATGCCGAGCAAAGCAATCAAGTGGCTCAACGGGCCCTCACTGAATCGAAGATCAGTTACGCGGAAGCTCGACAGACCGTCGACGAGTTTTTCACACAAGTCAGTGAAAACGCCTTGCTGGATCAACCCGGTTTACAGCCATTGCGGAACGACTTATTGCGCCGGGCATTGAATTACTATCGTCAGTTTCTGAAGCGGCATCAGGAAGACGCGTCGTTGCGAGCCGAATTGGGCACGGCGCATTATCGCGTTGCCCGCGTGACCCAACTGATCGGTTCCCCAGAGCAAACCGATGATTCATTCAAATCCGCGGAGAAGATTCAACGAGCATTGCTGGAAGAATTCCCAAAGAATCGTAACCACAAACGGGCTCTGGCAACAACGCGGAATGCGCAAGGCGAATCATTGGCCAATTCCAACCGATGGCAAGAGGCATTGACCACATGGTTGGAAGCAAGAGAACTGCGAGCCGAGTTGTCAGGAAATGCTTCTGCAACCGCCGAACAACGATTTGAAGACAAGCGTCTTTTGGCCAACACGCTGATGAACCTGGGCATCGCCTATCGAGTTCTGGCGAAATTCGACGACGCGGAAGGCATCCTCGCTGAGGCGCAACAGGTGCGTCAAGAATTGTTACAGACGACGAAGGATACACGGGTCCAGCGTGACCTGGCAATGGGCTTCTACAATCTGGCGTTGTTGGCAAAAGACGTCGACGATCTAGAATTCGCCGAGAGTCATCTTGGCCGGGCAGTGTCAGAGTTTACGCAATTAATCAACGACGAACCGAGCAACCAGGCGAATCGACGAAATCTTGCAACTTGTTATCGAATGCTTGGCCAGAATCGAATCGATTTGGCAAGCGTCATCGAGATGGCCGCGACAGTACAAAAGCTCCACGAAGATGCGCTGGTCATGTACAGCAAAGCATTCGAGTTGATCCAACCCTTGGCGTTCGCAAATCCAAGTGTCCCGGTATTCCAAGAGGATCTTGCGGGCATCTATCTCGACCGGGGAATTTTGGAGGCTAAATTGGGAAATCAGGATTCGGCAGAGAAGCTGCTTACCGAGGCGCTGGAAACTTTCGAGCAGCTTTGCAACGACAACCCCACTCGTTCGGATTGGGCCGAAGCGCGAAGTGCGACCCGAACAGCACTGGAACGGTACATCAACGAGTGATCCCGACTCCTCGGAATGCCGCGGAGGATTTCAGAGTGCGTGTGCAGCCGCCACTTCACCAGCCCGCTGCCGGTTTCGGCTTTTTGCCGGGAAGCTTCCATGATCTTGGGCAATGCCGCGATCAACGAGCCATCGACGAGCGTGATCGTTTGGCCGATGTCCTGCAAACGCCGGTCTTGAGCTAGCGGTTGAAGCTGCCCGCCGAGTTCGTCGATGATGTCCTTGAGGCGTTCGGCGTCGAAGACGCTGGTGGCTTCGCAGAGCGAGCCCAGCGAAGTCCGCGGACAACCGAGCTTGCGTTGCACCTTCTTGAGTTCGCTGGCTTGTTGGATGCCGCGGAGCGAGGTGACGATGGGGTCGAACAGGTACTATTGGACCTGGCCCCCTTTTCCGAGCCGATCCTTACTTTTTTGGTTCGGTCGCTTTGGTGAACCCTTCGGCAACGAGCGTTGAGAAACCCGCAGCCAGGGGGCGAATATCATAACCTTGTGCCCGCAACAGCTTGGACGCGGTCAGCACGCGGCCGCCGCTTCGGCAGTGACAATAAATCGGTTTGCCCTTGGGCAGGTTCTTTTTCATTTGCTCTGTCAGCTTGTCTGCTCGTATCGCACTTAGCGGCACCAAATTTGCGTCGCGCAAGTGTCCGGCGTCCCACTCGTTTTTCTCGCGCACATCGATCAACACCGCCTTCTTCTCTTCGAGACGCTGCTGCACGGTTTTTAGCGTGTCGGTCGTGTGGCCGGCCCGAGTGAACCTGGACGGCGTTACGACGTCGTCAGCGAAAATCACCTCTACGTTGCAACAGATAACAAGAATCGCGAAGAGGGAAAGTCTCATGGTTTGTTTCCTTGAATTCGAGGTGAGTTGTGGCCTATTACCGAGCGACGCGGTTGTGTGTTTTATTGCGATGCTTTGTGCTCGGAGTTGTCAATGATGCGGACCTTTATTTCGATCCGAACGAGTGGATTGTTTCTTTCGTCTCGTGCTTGCGAAACGATCTTGTCCGCCACTTCGATGCCTTGGACGACTTCGCCAAACACCGTGTACTTACCATCGAGATGTTTTGCATCCTTGACCATGATGAAAAACTGCGAGCCGGCACTGTCGGGGTCCGCGGCTCGTGCCATCGATAGAATTCCTCGCTTGTGTGGTATGTCGTTGAACTCGGCCTTGATGTTGTATCCAGGGCCGCCCGTCCCAAAACTGCCTTTGTTCTTTTCGTCCTTCGTCAGTGGATCGCCGCCTTGGATCATGAAGCCTGGAATAATGCGGTGAAAGATTGTGCCGTCGTAGAATTTTTTGTTGGCCAGTTTGATGAAGTTCTTGACATGTTCGGGCGCCTGTTCAGGAAAGAAGCGAATCTCCATCTTGCCGATTTGCATTTTACCGAGGTAGGTTTCAACAACGGCAGTCGGCGCTGCATCATCTGCTGGAGCAAAGACTGGGCTGGCCAATATCAAAATGCATGTTGCGATTCGCAGTGTCGTGCGAGAAAACCTGTGTCGGCTTTTCATCGTGGAATTCCGTCAAACGAGGAAGCGGTGAGAAATTGACATACCAATGATTGTATCCGAACTGCCCAGAGCAAGGTGCCCGAAAACAAGATTGTGATTGCTTCGGTGATTGGACTGTTACTTTTGCTGACGGTCTATGGACGCATCATCTACGCGGACATTGTCTGGCTGATTGGTTGAATTCGTTGACCCAGGGAAAGAGAAACCGATCGTTGATGTCGACGACGATTATTGAGTCGACGCATAATCGTCCGAGAGTGTCAGTTCCACGACACCCGAGTGTGGAACGGTTACCTTTAGCGGAGTTTCCGCCGCATTCAGATAGGCCGTAGGAATTGGGTACTGGAGTTCCTGTGGTTGGGCGGCGGGTGGCGCGTCTCTCAGCTCCACTTCTTCCACAAGGAATTGCTCCAGATTCTCGTCTGGGTCCGCGCGTGGTTTGTCGTTGATGGGACGCACAAACACCGTCACCACGTAAGGACCGGGATAGGCGCCGTCGTTGTCAACATAGGTCGAAAGGGAGAAGCGACCCTGTTCATCCGTCATTGCCGTTGCGGGCGGACCGTCGATGGCATGAAACACCACTCGCGCATCCGTCACCGGCTCGCTGTTGTAGGTCACGATTCCATTGACCGGAACCGTACCTCGGCCGCCGCTCCGATAAATCGACACCAAAACCAGCAAGAGCAATAGAGTCGCGACACCGCCCCATAAATAAGGTGACTTGACCCACGGTGGAATGTCCACGGCGATGGCGTCTTCGTCTTTTCGTTCCTTCGGCCTGGCCGTGGCCTGGTTTTCGATTTCTTCCAGACCGTCGTTGACAACGCTGATCGCACTGGTGCCGGTCAACCGACAACGGAAATCCGGGGCCATGTCTTCATCAACTTCCCTGGTCGTCCAAACTTGGATCGAGAGAACGGGGGCCTCTGGGTTCTTTAAGTCGAGCTTGACATCGAAAACCTTTAGTCTGCGGTGAGCGCGATGGAGCTGCTGGATCTTGTCGAGGACCGCCCGGTGCGTCCTTTCGGTCAACGTCCCGTTCACCACGGAGAAATCGATCTTCACGACCATGCTTGCGCCCAATTTCTAATTCTGGTCGAAACGCCTGGTCTGTTGCTGGTCGTTTCGACACCCCAGCAGTTGATACGTTTTCATGTCCATGCGCTCGTGCAGAAATTGAACCGACGCATCGACCATGGCAAACTGTGTTCCGTGCACATGATTGGATTTGAATCCCCAGGCCACCGGGACCTTGTCGTAGCGATGAAGAATCAACGGGCTGCCTGTATTGGTGATGCCGGTGTCATAATTGATCGGAATGATGGTCGAGCATGCGGTGTTGCCCGACACGCCGCTTGCCCAATTCGCGTGGTCGTAAACATTCGGTCCACCGCGCGGAAGTTGGAGCCTGCGGTTTTGACGCACCCGCGCCTCGCCAATAAAAAGCGTATTCGATTGGCCGTCCGCCACGTACGACATCGGAATCTGAGAGGACATGCGTCCAAACATGCCGCGGGCGTCGGCAGGATCCATCCTACTGGCGGCACGAGAACTGATCGAATATCCCCACTCGCCGAGGCCAGCGTTCGCCGGATCGCAATACTGGTGAAAGATATTTGTCGGATCGGTTGTGTGCCCCAGGCATTGGGGGCCGATGCTGGCGACGTAGTTGGACACCGCTTCGCGACGCGGATAATCATCGCTGGGACATCGCAGCGTGCCATCAAGAGCGATTGGCAGAACGCCTGCCGCTTCGGCGCTTTTGATGGCGTTGTTCTTCGGATCGTTTGGGTTGCTGTAATTAAAGTAGTTGATCTCGGTAATGTTGTCGTACAGCCACAATCCTTCCATGTAGGGAAGGCAGTAAACGATCCAACTGCCTTTGTCATAGTGACATGCCAAAGAAATGGGAGAAAACCCACCGATTCGGTTTGCCATCGGAGTTTTTTCGTTTTCCCGGAAACGGCCGCCGTAGGGGAAGGTCTTATGTTGGTCGTGAAAACTGTGCAGCGCGGTGGCTAGCTGACGGAGGTTATTGGAACAATGCGTACGACGTCCGGATTCTCGTGCGGCCTGGACGGCGGGCAAGAGTAACGCGACCAGCAATCCAATAATGGCAATCACGACGAGCAGTTCGACCAATGTAAACGCCCGACGTGGCTGCAAAAAACGGCGAAACGGGTGGGGGGTATTCATCCAAAGACCTATCATATCTCAAGGAAAAACTGCAAGAAAAGTAGAGTCAACTTTACGGCAAAAAGCAAGTTTTCCAACAGAACATTTTACCAAGCTGCCTGAAAAACCGGCCACTATTGCCGCACTAAGGCGAGCGGCAAATAAGAACTCATCTGCCACTCGCCTAATACTTCGGGATGGGGATTTTGATGGTGGTTGGCCGAGGCGGGCTTGGCGGGCGAGGTCCATAATAACTGTAGTGCTCGCGAAGTTCGACGGCATATCCGCGGGCCAACTCCCACTCGGCTCGCGCGGCCCAAGGTGTGCCAGGATGATCCGTGACGACGTTGTTAAACATCTCAGTGGCACGATCGACGTAGGTCTTGGTCAAATCGCCGCCGACCGTGCTCTTCGACTCGCGAATGTGCCAACTCGACAGGCGAACCATGCCCGGTTTTTCGAATGGCACGACCTTGGGTTTAGTGATGAAACCCTCGAGATAGGCACCGTATTCGTACGTCCGAGCCGTGTACGCCAACACCTGTGCGTAAATCAGATCATAGTTCGCTTGCCATCGAGGTTGTGTTTCTTGCTCGCGAGCCTTGCGGATTCCTTCCAACGCTTTTGCCGCGGCGTCCAGATAGACGATGTATTGACGTGCCTTTTCTTGTTCGACGCGAACCTGGTTCACAAATCCGGCAACATTCGACGTGAAACTGAATCGCACTGTCATCGCTTTGGCAACTTCGGGGTGATACGGGTTCAGGTCATGAATGATCTTCCAGAGCACGCTGCGCAATATGCTGTTGTCACGCTCGGCGATCAAAATGTCGCGGCGACGAAGATCGGGCCGATAGGATCGCATCGCCTCTAATTCGTAACGCCGTTTTTCACCGCGCACGATGTCCGATTCAAGGCTGGGCAACATGAAATAGATACCGCCCGTTTCGCGAGCCAATCGCGTTTGCCCGTATGGTCCGAAACCGCTCGGATGCGCATCGGTGCGCTTTCGAAAACATTCGGTTTGAAGCTGTTCAACAAAGGCCGTTTCTGGTCCGCGATCGACGGGTAGCCAGTGGATGTGTTTTGTGATCGGATGCCGCCATTTCATGTGAGCAAACGGATATCCAAACACCGCTTCGCGTCCCAAGATGTACGTCCGGCACTTCGCCTGCTTGGCAATTTGAACGGTTGCTTCCAGATTTGCGAGGTTGTCCGGCTTCTCGCCGGTTTCGTCGGTGACCAGGATCAACATCATCTGGCGTTTTTGTTTTTTCGCATACTCGGCGTGATCAGCGATCGATGAGGCAACCGCGCTGCACATCATCTCTTTGCCAGATGGATCGACGGGTACCAGATCGATGGCTTCGCGGATTTTGTCGATCTCGCTTGTCGGTTTCTTTGTGAGTACGAGATAACCCTCTCCATAGGCGGTGACGGCCGTCGTCAATCGGTCACCTGACGACTTGCGATGCAACCCCAGTTGCGCGTAAACGGCGTCAATGCGATCGCGAATCTCGCGCTGATCGGGAACCATGCTTTCCGATTGATCAAACGCCCAAATGACCAACACGTCAGATCGGTCCAATGCCCACAAGATCTCCTGCACGATGCGGTCCATCGCTTCAGCAATGTTGTCGACGACGGCTCGCGGCTCGCCTAACATGCCTTCGGGTGCTTCGACGAGCAGTTGGTTAAACGTCGGCGCCTCGCTCAACAGCCCCTCGACTTCGACCGGAGGTCCTTCCGCGGCCTTCTCGGCGACTTGCTTGTCGAGGCTCACTTGCAGCCCGCTGGCTCCACCAGACGCCCCCGCGCCGAGCGATCCGTCCGAACCAAAGACGTTGAAACTCTCGGCTTCGGCAAGTTCTTCTTCAAGAGCAAACGAGTCCAGGATCTCGTCGCTTTCCGAGGTGTCGCTCATGTCGACCAGAACTTCGGTGACCTGGTCTCTCATCATGCCCGGCATGACAAAGCCGGCCAACAAGATGAACAACGCGAGATGCGAAACGGCCGAGATCAGGACGGAGCTGGCGTTTCTAAGAAGTCCGCCTCCGCGAGAGGGCTGCTGTTGATCGTCGAATTCTGTTGGGTCGTTTGCCTTCGGCGGCTCGTCGTCCTGCTTTGTTTCAGAGACGGGTGGCGGCTTGAGCAAGTCGCGCTTCTTTGGTGGCGGCGGCTTCGGCGGTGAACTACTCTTCTTCCGGGGCCGGCGTGGCGGAGCGTCAGCTAACTCAGAGAGTGTTTTGTCGGAAGCGGGCGGCGTTGTTGATTCGTCAGTTGCCATCGTTGCGTCAGTGTCGAGGCCTCACAAATGGAGTATAACAGGTTTGCGATTCACAACGAAATTCTTTCCTGAGAGATACCGCCCAATGAAGTCCACCATCTCGTTTGTCTTTTTTCTTTTGTTGTTTACTCTCCATGCGGCATCGGCCGAACCGACTGAGTTCGAAGCGATACGCAAGAAGATCCAAGCCAAGTTGATCCAGCAGCAGATCCCGTCGCTTGCGGTGGCGGTCGCACGGGACGGCAAGATCATTTGGGAAGAAGGATTCGGCTGGGCCGACCGAGAAAACCGAGTGCCGGCCACGCAGCACATGATGTACTCGCTGGCCTCCATTTCCAAACCGATCACGGCGACCGGTCTGATGATCTTGGCCGAGCGCGGCAAAGTCTCGCTGGACAAGCCGGTCAATCCATATCTCGGCGACGCGAAAGTGGTCGCCCATGTCGGCAATGTTGATGAAGCGACGCTCCGCCGACTGGCGAATCACTCGTCCGGGTTGCCGTTGCATTACCAGTTCTTTTATGCCGACGAGCCGTACCGACGCCCGTCGATGGACGAATCGATTCGCCGCTACGGTCATTTGATGACGAAGCCCGGCGAACGCTATCAATACGCGAACTTTGGCTACGGCATCCTGGACTACGTCATTCAGCGGACGTCGGCGGTGAGTTACGCCGAATTCATGCGACGAGAAGTCTTCCTGCCGCTGGGCATGACGCACACCTCGGTCGACATCGGACACGGATTGGAAAAGCATCAGGCGATCCGATATGCGCCAAACCAAGCACCGCTGCCGTTCTACGATATCGATCATCCGGGAGCATCCGCCGTTTTCAGCAGTGCCCACGACCTGGTCCGCTTCGGCATGTTTCATTTGAAGAACCACCTGGACGATCAGAAAGCCATCTTGACCGACAAATCCATCGAGGAAATGCACCGGCCGACGTTCGACTCCGGCGGCGGTCGCAGTTACGGCGTCGGTTGGTCCATCAATCCCAACGAGCTGGGCCAACACACTCTCAGCCACAGCGGCGGCATGGGCGGTGTCCGAACGCGTTTGACGCTGCTGCCGAAAAAGAACATTGCCATCGTTGCCCTGTGCAACTTCAGCAGTAACTTGCCGATGGAGATCACGCGCGACATCATCACAAAATTGACCGATGGGCAAGAGAAAACCACTGATAGTGCAAAATCTACGCCGTCGGACGACAACCCCACCGGCCATTGGACCGGCCAAGTTGAAACCTATCGCGGCAACCGCGGAATTGAAATGTGGTTCCAACCGTCCGGCGATATTCACGTTCGCCTGGACAACCAACTCATCGCCTTGGTTAATCAACCTAAGTTTGAATCCGGCGCATTACGCGGCGTCTTCGTCGGCAACATCGGCACACCGGATGCGAACCGGCGTCCCTACCATTTGCACCTCGATTTGAAACTGCGGGGTGAAGTGCTGAACGGAGCGCTTTGCGCAATTTCGCTTCCGGGACCACGCGCCGGAAACGCACTGAGTTACTGGGTTGAGGTGCGGAAGAAGAATTGACGCTCAGCTATTGATCGGCGCGTGAACTCGTGCCTCAGGTTCATCCACGATTTTGATTTCACCATCGGGCTGGCGTGTTGAAAACTTGATCGTGACACCGACAAGAGCTGGCTGTGATGAATCGCTTCTTGTGCGTCTTCATCCGTGGGTCGGCTTTGCCATCCGTGGGCGCAACGCCGGAAAACAACGCCCACGGATCTGACAGAAAAACCGGACGAACAGGGTTTCGATGCGCAACACACCGGTGTACAAAGGTTTGCGACACACCCCCTACTCGCCAAAACCATTCCAGGGGTTCCTTACGTATACCTCTTAGATTCATTTTCAGGTCACCGATTTTCATTCTCCAGCCCCTCCCGGAAACCCTAGATGTCGATCACTCTTGCAAAACTTCTCGACCGCTATGGCAAGCCCTTGTATGTGGTCATTGCCGTCGCGGTCATCATTCGTGTGCTTTATTTCACTTGTTACTTGGATTCGCCGCTGGCTGGATATTATCGGGCCGATCAGCAATACTATCGCAGTTGGGCAATGGACATCGCCGATGGCGACTGGATTGGCGAGGATGGGTTTGAGCAGGGCCCGTTGTATCCGTATTTGCTGGCAGGCGTCTACAACATCTTTGGTATGCATGACAACGTCGCGCTGGTGCTGCAAATGACGCTGGGCGTGGTGACCTGTGTCCTGGTCTATCTCTGTGGCCGGCAATTGTTCGACGAACAGACGGCTTTCATTGCGGGCGTCGCCACCGCGATGTACGGACCGCTGGTGTTCTATGAATGCATGATCATGAAGTCGTTTCTGTCGCCGCTGTTGACGATGACGACGCTGTATTGTGCGCTGCGATATGTTGACCATTTCAATTGGGCGTGGCTGATCGGTGCTGGCGCGGCCATCGGGCTGGTGTGTCAAATCCGTGAGAACCACGTGCTGTTGATCATTCCCGTGATCATGTGGGTGGTTTATCACGCGAGGAAGTCACCTTCCGATGAGAAAGAGGAACCAACAGAGGCGGCGCAACCCAGTTTGCGTTTGACGTTGGGTGTGTTGATTGGAGCGTTAGTGCTCGTGATGCTGCCGGCCACGATTCGCAACTATGCCGTTGCGAAAGAGATCATTGTCGTCACGTCAGGCGGCGGTGAAGTGTTTTATTTGGGCAATGGACCGCACGCGACCGGTTACTTCAGTGCGCCGCCATTCGTCAAAGCCAGCCCCTATCAAGAGCATGAGGATTTCCGCGAAGAGGCCCGGCGGCAAACCGAGCAAGACCTAACGCGTGCTCAATCGTCACGCTATTGGTTTCGTCAAGGGATGGTGTCGGCGTTGACGAATCCGGTGCGGACGGTTTGGTTGACGGTCGTCAAGGCATCCATTTTGTTGAATGATTTCGAGGTGCCGGATAGCCAGTACTACGCGGCGACGCGCGACTTCCTTCAGTTTCTCTATCTGCTGCCCAGTTTTGGATGCATCGTGGGTCTGGGCGTGTTTGGAATTGCAGTCTGTTGGAAAAATTTTGGCCGATACCAATTGCCAATTCTGTTTGTCGCGGCGCACGTGATTTCGGTGCTGCTGTTTTATAACTTCGGCCGGTTTCGTGTGGGCATGGTTCCAGTGCTGATTCTGTTCGCTGTGCACGGTTGCTTGTGGATCATCGCGGCCATCAAGAACGCGCCGGAATACGGATCGGGCAAGGCGGTCACCGCCGCACTCGTGGTGGTCGTCGTCACGGTGTTGGCGTTCGTGCGTCCTTTGAACTATTCGTTGATGACCTACGAGATCGATCGCGAAAACCTGAAGTCGCGATTGGCGATGCGGCAGCAAAAACTGGCGCTGGCTCAACGGCATTTCACAAACGCCTTGTCGCTATGTACGACCGAGTACACCCAAGCCGTTGCTCACCGCAACCTGGGTGATGTGATGCATCAGCGTGGAAACGTAGATGATGCGATCGCACAGTATTCGAAGTCACTGGAACTCGACAGCGAGTCGGCCGAGACGCTCCAGCGGCTAGGCGACTTGCTGCACCGGCGCGGCGACTCCGACGGAGCGCTCGACCGGTATTATGCCGCACGAGATCTCGATCCCAAGTACATCCCGGCATACATCGGACTGGCTGCGGTTTTGCTGGAACGAGGTGACTTCAAAGCGGCCGAACGAAGTCTCAACTCCGCGATGGAGGTTCAACCCGATCAGGCCCAATTGCATAGCTTGCTGGGCGCCGTGCTCATTCGTCAGATGAAACTCGAAGAAGGCCTCGAGCATCATCGCCGGGCCGTGCGAATCGACTCCAACAGCGCGGAAACATTTCACCGATACGCTTTGGATTTGGAACTGATTGGTCGTCAAGACGAAAGGGCACAACGGCGCATGCTGGAAGCTGTGGAAAACTACGAAGCCGCGATCCGACGCGATAAGTCGTTCGCCCCGGCTCGGGAGAAGCTTGCCATGCTGCTCATCGATTTGGCCGAGCGGTTGGAAAAGCCAATCAACACACCACCATTTCGCGTGCCGACGCAAGAGGGCATGAAGTATCTTGCTCGCGCGGTCGAACAGTTTGAGGCGGTCGTCGAACATAATCCAAAGAGTTACTCTGGCCACTTGGGGCTGGGATTCGTCTATCCGAGAATGTCGCGATATCTGGCCCAATTCAAGAAATTGGCGGAGGCCAGTCAAACGTTGCAAAAGGCGCCGCCACATTTCATCGAAGCGCGAAACCTCCGGCCCAACGACCCGCGTTCCTACCTGAGATATGCCGAAATGCTCAGCGAGGTCGGCACTCCGGAACAAGAGACGGAACAGCTTGAAATGGCCTTGCAATTGCCTCGCGAGCACACCGGTCCAACGATTTTGCTGCAAGTCCATCAGCGATTGGCTCAGATCTATGCCGGGTTGGACAATCACCGAGTTGTCGTTAAACACTTCCGTGAGATGTTGTTGATCAACAAGGATTTGGACCGGGTGCAAAATGATTTGGCATGGATTCTCGCTACGTCGGACGACGATGAGTTGCGCGACGGAGTGATCGCGCGGATCAATGCCTCGAATGCCAACGACCGCTTTCAATCGAAGAATCCGATCTACCTGGATACGCTCGCCGCGGCGGAAGCCGAAATGGGCTACCTCAATCAGCAGGAGACCGAGTCGCTCGAGGCCGCTGCCAAACAGGCCGAAGCCGATGGCAACCAAGACGAGGCAAAGAGCAAGCGTGACGACGCGACCGCCGCGGTGAAAGCCGCCGACAAATTTTTTGCCGAAGCAGTTCGTCGCGCGAAAGAGTCGA
>CAYFJO010000253.1:0-15597 GCA_964343305.1 uncultured Pirellulaceae bacterium
TTCCGAGATATCCACAAACGCCTCACGCTGCGCATAGAATGGGGAACTACCGACGTAACCCAACTCGTCCAACTGAACTTGATGCTCGCGTGGGATCATGATGGCTCGTCAACCATTCAAAAAGGACCAATCCCCCGGCCCGTCATCGGGAGGTTTGACCTGCGCGTCATCAATCCCTTCCAAACCGGCAAGACCTTCGGCGGGCGCTTCCGCTGGCGCAATGTCGTCTTCGACAAATTCGACGTCGGCGATCTCGTCATCGGCAGCGAGGCTCGCCAGGTCGACGATTTCGGCCGGTTCAGCGGCCGGTGGCACTGGCGGCGCTGCGGCAACGGGTTGAGCCAACGGAACTGCTTCGGGCAATTCCATTGGGCCGTCTTCGTCGGTCATCTCGAAATCGGCCAACTCTTCGAGTTCGTCCTCGACCGCTTCAACTTCTTCGATTCCCGGTTCGGGCTCCGGTTCTTCTTCGACGGGCGCGATCAGCGATCCGTCGTTGATCCATTGCGTCCACTGTTGGATCATCCGATCCGACAGGCCTGACGCACGCTCGATCACCATCGTTGCATCCGTCTCGGCGCCAGCCACCTTGGCCGCGACCTTCAACCGCCCGTTGGTTTCGTACACAAACAGTACCGCGATTGGCGTCCCGGCTGGCAAGTTTTCCGGCAAATCCGTGACGATACATTTGCCGATGGCGGTCGAGTTTTTTCCACTGGCGTCGCCTCCTTCGACCACTTCGACTTTGACGTTGGGCTGATTTTCTTGGCGGGTACGAAATCGCTGAGCGTTCTTCGCCGGCAGCGACGTATTGCGTGCGATGAGCACACTGCGCCGCGGAAGTCCGGTTTCTTTTTCAATGCCCATCACACCCAAGTCGTGAGAACTGACGTTGGTGACATGCATTTCGAGCCGATCCGATCCTTGGCCGCCGGAAAGAAATCCCGCATAGAGCGCCGCGCCGTGGGCCACCGCCTCATCGGGTGACAAAGTGCGATCGGCTTGCATGCCCGACTCGCGTTCCAGCGCGCCTTGAATCATCGGCATTCGCGTCGATCCGCCGACCAGCAGCAACCGCGTGACATCCTTCCACGTCCGCTTGCCCTCGCGCAAGACTTTGTTGACGGTGAACATCGTTCGCTGCAACAGGTCTTCGGTGATTGATTCGAAATGGTCCCGGACGATGTCGATCTTGGCCCGCTGGCCGTCGTGCGAAAAATGAACGACGACGTTTCCCCGCGTGCTGAGCGCTCGCTTGGCATCCTCGGCCTCGTGCAGCAACTCTTGCCATGCGACAGGGTCGATTCTTGGATCGATCTCATGTTGCTTTTCAAAATCCTCGGCAATGAAATCCACCAGCCGCTCGTCCCAATCGATGCCGCCCAGATGAACGTCGCCGCCGGTGGCCAGTGCCTTGTAGTTCATCCCGTCGATTTCCATCAGCGTCACGTCGAACGTTCCGCCGCCAAGGTCGTAGACCAGGATCGTTTCCTTTTGCTGCGTCTGTCCCGCGGTTGTGACAAATCCTTCCTGAACACCGAACGCGATTGCCGCGGCAGTTGGTTCGTTGATGATGTCCAATACGTTGAGCCCGGCCAGTTTCCCGGCATCCATCGTGGCCTTGCGCCGCGGTTCGTTAAAGAACGCGGGCACTGTGATGACGACATCTTTGAATTCGCCGATCTTCACCGCTGCGTCATTTTGCAACTTCTTCAATATGATCGCCTGAATTGCTTCCGGCGGCATTTTGTAGTCGCGGATTTCTTTGTGAAACTGCGACTTGCCCACGTCGCGCTTGGCGAACTGGGCCACCGACTCCGGCTCGAACTGGGCGACTTTGACGGCCTCCTTGCCAACGACCGTTTCATCGACGCCGAAGTATACGACGCTGGGAGTGATCATATCGCCTTCCGAATTCTGAATCGTTTGCGGTTTCCCCTCTTGATTCAGAAAGGCCACGACGGAAAACGTGGTCCCCAGATCAATCCCCACGGCCGGTTGAGCGTTGCTCATATTTCCATCCCACTTAAAACCACATTCGTTTATCCGCCACATTCCGCAACGGCTCACCTTTGACGAAGCGGCGAAGATTATCCAACAGCACTTCCAGGTGGCGCTCGGCGATGTGAACCGACGCAGCCGCGACATGCGGCGTAACGATGACGTTGTCCATTTTCCACAATGGATGGTCTTTCGGCAATGGCTCGGTTTCGAAGACATCCAGCCCCGCGCCGGCAATTTCGCCCGCCGCGAGAGCCGCCGTCAGATCCGCCAGATCCACGATCACTCCGCGGCCAATATTGATCAGAAACGCCGACCGTTTCATCGCTCGAAACTGCGGCGCGGCAAACATCTTTTCCGTCTGGGGCGTGTGCGGCGCAGCAATCACCACAAAGTCGCTGGTCCCCAGCAACTCGTCCAGCCGATCCGCGCCCCACAACGCTTCGACCTCATCCGGCCTTTCCTTCCTCACCGGATCCACGGCCACGACTCGCATCCCAAACGCCGCCCCGCGCCTGGCAACTTCCGCACCAATGCCACCCAACCCCACGATCCCCATCGTACAGTCGCTCAAATGAAGATGAGCTCGATCGATCGAACTCACCACGCCCGGCCCTGCCGCAAACGTCGACCGCCCCGACTCACCGCCGATCGGTTCCCACCGCGCGTCGATCTGCTGCCGCAAATAAAGATGCAGATTTCTTGCAAAGCACAGCACATAGCCAGACACATGATCGGCAATCACATCGTTGAACAACCCCCGCATGTTTGTCAGCACGGCCGGATGTTCAACCAATTCCGGAAAAACAAAATGCTCCAAACTAGCCGTCGGACACTGCACCCATTTAAGCTGCTCCGCCGCTGCCAGCATGGCCGGTGTCAATTTTCCAAAGAACGCATCCGCATCTTTGACTTCGTCAACCACGGCCGCTTGATCATCTAAATTGACCACCGCCATCGCGCCCGCCGCATCACGAATCTTCCGTAGCCGCTGCGCATCAACCGCTGGATAAATAACTAGTTTCATTTCAAATCACCAACACATGAAAGTTGGTTGATAGTATCCCGTATCTAATCTCAACCAACAACCGTCCAAACTCTTGGGTAGGAGCAGACTTCCGAAGTTTTCCGAAACTTCGGAAGTCTGCAGCCACCAATTGCACCCGGTCCCGCAACGCAGACTCCCGTGGCACCACCTGAAAGCCAACCTTGATCAGCGATCGCGCAGTTTGTGGATCGTGTTGTGAACCGTTCCACTGAACGACTTGCCGTCGGCCGACTTGAGCGCGTACTTAATCTCCATGCACCACGTCGGTACGACCTCGGGCAATTCCAACACGACTGTCTTGCGATCGTCGCTTAATCGCGCGGTGCTGAGCCGCAGCTTCTTTTCGTCGTAGTGTTTGGACCCGTAGTTGGCGGTTCTCTTCAACGACCAGGTTTTGACGAAATAGTTTTCGATGTTTTCGGCTGCTGCAGCATCCAGTTCTCCGCTGAACGAGACAGAGACCTGTCCCACCTTTGCGTTCAAACCGATTGGCAATTGCACGGGCTCGCCAGTGTAGCGAATTCGAAAGAATCCGCCCGGTTCATGTTGACTGCCGGCCCAGGCGAACATTCCGCACGTGTAAAGTTGCCCGTCTTCGGGTCGGAATCGCCCGCGCATCGTTCCGGTTGGGAACTTCGGAATTGGCAGTTCGCACAGGCCGCCTTGCATTTGGCCGTCGACTTCTTCGTGTGGCACAACGTAGACCTTACCGTAGCCGTACGACAGATTGAGCAGCGAGCCGTGGAGCGGTCCCCATTGCTTGCTGTCGACCCACAACAGTTCGGCGGGCGAACGGTCAAGCGCGTTGGTGATCCAACACAGCGGCTGGTCCATCGCCTCGTCGGACGAATCGGTCACGTCGTGATAGCCGAACATGTTGCCGTAAAAGCCGCCAGGCTTGACCCAGTTGATGCGGTTCTTGGGATTCCAGTGACCTTCTTGATCGGTGACGATGAACGTGCCGTCCGGGTTGAGACACACGCCGTTGGCGGCGCGAAATCCGGTGGCCAGAATGTCCGTGCGCGAACCGTCTTTGCTAATCTTGAGCAGCGTTCCATGATGCGGCACCAGGGCGGTTAACGCGTGTCTCGCCGACTTGGCGTAATAAAAATTGCCTTCGTCGTCCGTCTGCAGTCCCATCGCAAACTCGTGGAAGTGATCGGTCACCTGGTGGTCGTTGTTAAAACTTTCGAAGTAATCGATTTCGTTGTCGCCGTTCAAATCGTGCAACACACAAAGTTGATCGCGACACGTCACAAAGATTTTCCCGTCGACGATTTTCACACCAAGCGGTTGGAATAATCCAGACGCAATGCGCTGCCACGTCAATTCGACTGGCCCAGCGCTCGCTTGGCCGTCGCTGGTCAACTTTGAAAACCCGCTGACAAGCCAAACGTTTCCGTCCCAGTCGCTGACTGCGATCTGGTCGCCACCCGGCAAGAAGTCAAAACCCGTCAGCCGCATGCGGCAGAACCATGGGTTGTTGACTGGGTGCGTTAAGACGTCGATCGCGAACGGCCCGTCCGCTTGGCCAACGTTGGCAACGGTTTTGAGAATGCCGGGCCATCGTTTCGGCCCACCTTTTAGCAGCGGCCCGAGATCTCGATCGGCGTCGACAATGTTCAGCGAAGCGACCAGCGGTTTGGCGTCCGATGAGTTTTCAAGTTTTGACATCCAAAGAGTGAACCGAATCGGCGCGGTGCCAGCCGGAATCCGCAATCTCAGGTTGCCGGATTCACTCGACCATTTGGCATCGGAAATCTGACCTTCGATCCCAGCCACCAACACACCATCGACCTGCGGCGCGGCCTTCGATTGGCCCATCACGACTTTGCCGTGGAGTTTGCTGAAACTCGTATCTTCGACGCCCGCCGTGGTTGCATCGGATAGACCCCAATCGCCAAGGATCGCTTGATCGAATGGGTCCGGAGCTTCGGTCATTCGTTCCACAGGCAACCGATTCTGGACGAAACTCACACGAGCAATTTCACCTTGAAAACTGGACGTCCGCGGAAAATTATCCGATGTGAAGCCAATTCGTGCGACGAAGTTTTTCACGGCGGATTTGGGTCTCAATTTGCCTTGGCCGTCAAGCTTACCGTCGACGTAGAACTTGACTTCGCTTGATTTGCTGTCGTAACTCATTGCCACATCGTGCCATTTGCCGTCGCTCACGCGAGTCTTGCCCGTGACGGCACCGACCCAGCCGATGTCGTAAGCCAGTCGTCCGCCTCGAATGAAAAACGTCTTTCCGTCAGCAAGCCACTTCGCCTGCTTTCTTGTTTTGGCGAAAATCGTGCCGTCTTTCTTTGTTTTGACGCGGGCACGGATCGTGAAATTCTTGTCGCGCATGTCGAGCTTGTCCGCGCCGGCGATTTCGACGAACGAGCCGCCGTTGAATTTCAACTTGGCTTGCTTGGTTGATTGCCCATCGTCCGCAGGCGGGTCGTCGCCAAAGACAACGATGCCGTCGTCGTGCGTTTGAACGCCCGCCGCTCCTTGGAGATGGGCGACTTGAAGGATCAGATCTTTGCTGCGCCGGCCGATATTGAATGTCCGTGTGAAAACGGGAGCGGTCGCTTCGGTTTCCAAGCCCGGCAATTCCAAAACCTCTGTCGAACCGACGGTGTACGAGACGATTGTCTTGTCGCCGTGATAGTACATGCCTTTGTAATGTGCCCATCGTCGAGGCAATGGGCCATAGATGCGTTTGTCGCGGCCGATGATGCGCCGGTTATCTTCGAACGATTCGTTCGCGGGATTCGCCCAGCCCGGACCGGTTGGATTGGCCAAGTGCAGTTGGCCGACGACGCGGGGGTGAATGTTGTGCCGCCCGTCGAAGTTGATTCCTTGCCAATTGATAAACCCTTCGCCGCTCCATGCCGCGGCGACTCGCAAGGTATCGTAGTCATAGACCATCCAATACTCGCCCTGCGAAACACCGCCTGGTCCGGCATCGAGCCGCACGGCGTTGCCCTTGTAGGCAAAGTTACTGGCATCGTTGCCGATCTCATACGTGGCGACCAGGTTCGGTCCGTAATCCATCTGTTCCCATGGCACGATGTTCGACGGCTCGGGTCCGCGCGTATCGCCTGGCGGAAGTTTCCCCAGATAGGCATCGTTGACGGCAAAAAACTGTTCCGCGTTGTGCGACTTCAGATACGCCTCGCGAATGTAGTGAATCACGTCGTACTTTTGCTGGGGCACCATCCAAGCTTGTTGGACCATCATGCCGAATCCCTTGGTCAGCGTTTGATACATCGTGTAAGGATCGCTGCCACTTTTGAATTTGCCGGATGCGAATCGCAGCGACGTTGGCAACGAACCAGGCCGATCGTGCGTGCCGTGGCAATTGATGCAAAGCCGGTTGTAAATCGCCTCGCCGCGTTTGAAACTGTCCCGGTTCAGCGACTTGATCATCCCAGCGTGGTCGATGTTCTTTTCGTATTCGGGCAGCGGTTTCGCGGCGTATAGTGCGGGAGCCGGCTTCAACTCCAAAGCGCGGCCAGGTCCGCCCGTTGAGATTTCCATTACGTAACGAGCCAAATCCAAAAACTGCTGGCGACTGGCCAATGAATTGACCAACCCTTTGGGCATGATCGACGGTGCATTGTCCGCCCGCTCGTCGATGTCCTTCTTCTCAACGCTGAACGGTTTGCCGTTGGTCGCGTCGCGCAGCGTCAACGCATCGCCATCCTCTTTGACAAGCAAGCCCGTGACGGTTTTCCCCTCGGTCGTGATCAACGACACGGTTTCGAACCCCTTCTTGATCACCTTCGACGGATGCAAGATCGATTCGACGAGACGCACATCCGTCGTTTCTTTGTCACGCTTGGTGAGTTCCGGACCGAGTTGCCGATTTCCGGATTCACTGGTGTGGCACTTTGTACAGGCCATGTAAGGCTGATAAAAAACGACAGCACCGCGCGTCGGATCGCCGAATTTACGAGCCTCCTGAGCAAGCGCCGTGGGGTCTTCGGCCGCAAGTTGTTGCTGCATGAATTGACCGTGCGAGAAGCGGCACACGACCAGACAAAGAAAGAGTGTCGGGAAACAGACAGCCTTAAAAGATGTCATTCAAATCCTCTTGTGATTCTCGGAAGGAGCAACTTCCAAAGCTTCTGTTGCACTTTGAAAGTGTGGAATTAGAACTTTGCTCCCTGTTACATTAAATGAACAGGGCGTGGTATTCAATGTGCCGCGAATTGGCACTGACTTCGTCCGAGCAAAGTGTGCGAGACGCTTCAGGGCAAGTCTTGAATCTTGCGGTCAAAGTTTTTTTGCGTGGCAACGACAACCTCGTGTTCGTGGTCGTTAAAGCAGGCCCAGTAGCGGATATGGCGGCCTTTGCCGGTTTCGCGGTCGTTGAAGCCGGGCATGAACCACCCGGACCATTGGCCGTTGAACCAGCGGATACGGTACATTACGACCTCAGGATGTTTCGAAGTGTCGAGGCCCTGGTCCATCCAGTGTCGGGTGTTGGCCGCCGCACTCTTCTTGCGGTCGACGACTTTTGCTTTTACCAGCGTCTCGGCATAGCGGTCCAAGAACACGCGATACTTCTTCATTGTTTCCCGATCCTGGCGCTGGTCTTTGTATTTGTCGCGTAGGCGGATTTCCTCCGACCGCATCACCACCGCCAGCGTTTTCGGGTCGAGTAGTTTGGCGAACTTTTCGGTGTTCAACGCTTTGCCTGCTTCGAGCAACGCCCGGACGGCGGCGGTGCGAACCAGCGGGCGTTCGTCATCGAGCCAGGCTTGCAACTTCGCCACAAGTTTCGACTTGTCCGGTTCGATGCGTCCCCACGAGCGAACGGCCGCCGCGCAAACCTTTTCGTCCGGATCAGCGGCCGAGTTGCGGACTAGGCCGGCAACTTTACCATCAACCATGGCGGCAAAAGTCTCGATTGCTTGTTCCACGACTGAGGCGTCATCACACTTGGCAATGAACTTGAGCAGCAGTTCGAGATCGATCGACGGCTTCTGCAACTCGACCACTCGCAGCACCCCGATGCGCGGGTCCTGACGCTCTTCCAGCATTTCCAGCACGCGGCGGGCTCGGATAGAGATCTCCAGGTCTTTGCTCTTCGTCGCCACTTTGATTCTTGCGATTGGCGGATTCTCCAGTGCGGCAAGCCGCTTGGTGGCTTGCTCGCGCTCGCGGAACGAGCTGCCGCCGAGTTGCGCGATCAACGCGTCGATTTCTTTTTCGGTCAATCCGGTGGAGTTTTCCAGCAGGTCGGCGAAATATCGATTGATGCCGTCCGCCGTCGCCTCAATGCCGCGGCTCTCCAACATTGCGAGATGGCCTTTCAACTCCGATTCCAAATGAGCTGGTAAGTCGGCAGCACAAGCATTTGTCGAAAAGTGGAAAACGATGATCAGGAGAATTGTCGAAAACTTGGACATGTTTTCCTCGGCGAACAGCGCACTTTGGTTTGATTTAGATTACCTTGACCTGTTTGACAGCGGAAGCGTGAATTGAGTTCCATTTGTTGGGACGAACAGCGTTTGCAACGAACGAATTCCGATGATAATGCGGGAAATGAACGAATCGATTCAAGACAACACGTCCTCTGCGGTAACATCTGCCGAGTCACGGCTTGTGCAGTTCCGCATCATCAATCTGCTCGCAGTGATGCTCGTCCTGTCTTTTGCATTCGCCATTGCTTTCACTTTTCCTGAAATGCTACGTACGACCATAATTGCCGGGACTATGTTGACACTCTTCACCGGTCTAACGTCCACATCGATCTATCACCACGTCCAAGTGGTTGGAAGAGACCGCTAGCAAGAATTGAGGTTTGCTATGAATTATTGCCGGATCGTCTTGTGCTTTCTCATTTTCACTTTCAGTCTGCTCGGACGCACTTTTGCGAACGACCAACGGCCGAACTTCCTCGTTGTGTTGTGCGACGACCTGGGCTATGGTGACCTCGCTTGCTATGGCCATCCGGTGATCCAGACGCCGAACATCGATCGCTTTGCCAAAGAGAGTTTGCTTCTGACCAGTTGTTATGCCGCGGCGGCGAATTGCTCGCCCGCTCGGACGGGATTAATGACGGGGCGCACGCCGCATCGCGTGGGGATTCACAATTGGATTCCGATGCAATCGCCGATGCATGTTCCGGCGAGCGAGATCACAATCGCGACGCTGCTCAAAGAGGCCGGCTATCGAACCTGTCACACGGGCAAGTGGCATTTGAACGGGATGTTCAATTTGGCGGGCCAGCCACAGCCGTCCGATCATGGATTCGACCATTGGTTTTCGACGCAGAACAACGCGCTGCCAAATCACAAGAATCCGTACAACTTCGTGCGCAACAGCATTCCCGTTGGACGGATCGAAGGCTACTCGGCGCAGATCGTGACCGACGAAGCAATCGCTTGGCTGACCGAAACGCAAGACGATCCGAAGCCATTCTTTCTGTACGTTTGCTATCACGAGCCGCATGAGCCGATTGCTACGGACGAACAGTTTTCAAAACTCTATCCGCCGGCCGATCAAGAGAGCCGCGCCGCTCATCACGGCAATGTCACGCAGATGGACGCTGCTTTTGGACGTTTGATGAAGAAGATCGATGAAATGAAGTTGCGCGACGACACGTTTGTCTTGTTCACCAGCGACAACGGCCCGGCGATCACCAGCATCCACCCGCACGGTTCGTCGGGACCACTGCGCGACAAGAAGGGGTATGTCTACGAAGGTGGAATATGCGTACCCGGGATTCTTCGTTGGCCGGGCAAGACGACGCCCGGCATGAAGAGTGATGAGCCGATCTGTGGAGTCGACCTGCTGCCGACGTTATGCGAGATCGCCGGAATCGAGGCACCGACGGATCGAGCAATCGACGGGACGAGTTTTCTGCCGATCTTTGACAACCAACCAATTAAACGCGAAACGCCGTTGTACTGGCAATTTAACGCCACGCGCGGCAAACCCAAGGTTGCGATGCGAGTCGGTGACTGGAAGATCCTTGCCACGCTGACCGGCCCCGAAATCAAACCTTACGGCGACATTCGTCCGGGAGATCAACGGCTGCACAAAATCGCAGAACTCGATTCGTTTGAACTGTACAACCTCGTGGATGACATCGGCGAAACCAAAGATCTGGCGAGCAAAGTGCCCGAGCGGCTTAAGGTGATGAGCGAGCAATTGCGGAATATGTACCGCGAGGTGCGTGACGAGTCTCCCATCTGGCCTGCATGGAAGTTCGCGCGGTACGAAGGGCAACGCATCGGTTGGCCGAGTTATCGCGTCAAGAAAACTAGTCCAAAGTAAGACGATCGTTAATCATTCAAGTTGATCTCTTAGGCACTCTTCAATTCTCGCGATCCACTCTTCCTTTGGATGCTCACTAACAGCTTTTGCAATTTCAAAATAGCCTACTAGCTTCGATTCACTTACAGCATCAAATTCTCGAACAATGCTTGCGGACCAGTCTGGAAAAAAGCAATATCCATCGCTAATGAGCGATACGCCGTAGTATATGATGTCGCGAGACCTAGGTGCGAGATTCGATTGCGGATCGGCAGTGTTCCGCATGACGAACTTGTAAACCGCAATCAAGATGATCACGAGAGGAATGAAAATTCGTAAAGCAGCAGTGTCTTCTCTTGACATATTCTCACTCAGTTCAAAATACGCGGTGGTTCGTTCAGAAAACGCGTGATCTCAAAGTTATGACCGGCACCTACGAAGTCCGGCGGCGTTCCCGATAGTCCATCCAAAAGTCGAGGATTCGTTGGACACAAACAAGAATGAGTGTTATATCATCTTCGCTCACGTTGGAAGGAATGCGGTCACCCTTCGCACCCTCGTGGGCAGATTCATTGCCCAGCGTGCGCAGAACGTGCAGATAGGAAACAACCCACGCGGCGACACCTAGCGTCGGCAAGCTCTTCATGGACTTTCCGAGATTGGGCGTGTGTTCCTTTCCCAAAAGGTCGCTGACGACCAATTCTGCCAAACGGCGTCCAACTACCCCCACTTCGAATGAACGACTGTCCTGTTCGATGAGGACACGTCTGAGGTCAGCAATCAATGGTGGCGTTGGTTTCACGCATTGCTTAACGTTATTCAACGACTGCTCAAGCTTTGTTCGAAGCGACTCGACTAAATCATCTTGTGGTAACACAAGGTTAATGCGTCGCAGCTTTTTGTTCATTGCATCGTCAAGCTGATGCGCGGTCTCGTTTGAATTGGTGACGTACATCACGCGGCGTAGTCCGGCAATTCGCTTTAGAGCCTTCTTCGACTCGCGTAACATGACGTCGATCATCAAATCTGCCGGCTGCTCCTGGTTGCCCGCGCCGAGCAACGGCAGGGCTAGAGTCTTCACGGGAATACTCATTAAATCCAAAAACGACAGAATTGCGAAGAGGTTTTGGATGGAATCTCCAGGCTCAAAGCTGGAGCCGATCGCTTCGACGCAAATGATTCGGCCGATTCGGTCGCTGTCCAGTTCATGTGAAACCCAGCAACCCGCCTGGTCACGAAAATCCAAGACGGGATTCTTTGCCAACTCCTCGACGCTAATGTGAAGTTGATGATACAGAGCACCGATAACGGTTTTTTCCTTTGGGTCGTAATGCCGATCAAAGGCAGATACGGCCATCACATCAACTCTTTCCTCCAGCTTCGTGATATCACTCAAATGCAACTCAAAGCTGCTTAAACCGTTCGGTGTGTTGTAGTCGATGATGTTTTGTCTTGACATTGAGCAATCCGATTCAATTACGCCCGCAACATGGAACGGATTGAAGTGACAAGCCCGATCGAATTAATTGATCGGCGTTTTGGAATCTTCGGACACTCCCGTCAGCTAACAGAACGTGGAATTTCGCCGGTCGCCGAGCCGCAGCGGTCCCGCCGTAGCCCTTGACTGGTTTGCCATCATCGTCAAGTTTGCGACATGACCACAACAATCCGCGGGCGACCATGTCCAGATAGCCTTCTTCTTGCATCGTTTCGTTGTGGTGGCCCAGCGTCGTGCCGAACGTGCGGCACTTTTCGTACTCGTTCACCCAAATGCAGGTTTGCTTGGTTTTTGCTTCCTCGCCTTCTTTGAAGCCGACGCCGAGTTCCTTGCCACTTGAGAGAATCGAGGTGTGATAAAGTTCACCCATCGGCGTGGTCCACGTCGCTGGCGAACCCATCATGACCGGGTGGTCACGACCAACGTTGCGAACCACGATTGGAAACTTAGGGCCGTGCCGGCGCGATTCGACGCCGACCAACTTGTCCCACTCCTTGGTCTTGCCGTCGCGAAACGTGTGCATAGCGCAGTGGATCATCACCGAGCCCGTGCCGCCCGCCAAGTGTGCCTTGACGATCTTGTCGATGCCGGCCGCGTCACTGTACTTGGCAAAGCACTCGTTGTGGACGATCACGTCGTAGCCTTGGATCCAATCTTCGTTGGCATAGACTTTCGGCAACTCGCCGGGCTTGGGGTTTTCCAGCACGACGGTCCACTCGACGTTCGCTCGCGCGCTGATTCCTTCGGTGAGGATCTTTTTCTGGTTGTTATAGTCGTGATAGCCGCCGCCAGTGATCAAGAGGGCCTTGAGCGGCTTGGCCTCGTCGGCGCGGATTGTCGTGAACAAACTAGTCAACAAAATGAGCGTGCAAACCGTGAAGTTTCGTTTCATCGAATTTCCTTTCGGGATGTGTGATTCTGAAACAGATTGATAGAGTATAAACCAATGACATTTGCTTGACACCTTGCCGACGTTTCAGAGTATGGCAAAAAAAACTGAAAAATCTGGGGGCGACTCTGCCGAGAACTCCAATCTCGCCGCAACAATCGTGGCAATCATTGCCGCGACTTCATGGTGTTGGGCATTTGCTCAACTGGCGACTCGGCAAGTTCATATCCTCGACTACTTTATCCTTCATCCGGCTGCGCCGGCCTGGGGATTCATTGGGCTGCCCATCTTCGACTTGTTGGTGATCGTCGTCACAGGTTGTTTGTTGGGCAGAGGATGTTTTGATGTGGCGATGGAGCAACAGAGCATTTGCCCGTCGCCTTGCAAATGGTTGTTCGGCTCGATTTTGATTTGTTTTGCGGATGTTGTGCGGCTGGGTTTCCCTGACTTGCCGTGTACGATGGCGGAACCGTTGTTTTTGACGGCGATCACGGGTTTTGCCGTCGCTGCCATGATCCGCGGTTTACCAGATCGCGACAAAACCTTTCTTAAAACTACGGCGGGCGCGCTCGCCATTGTCGCCCCGATTGGCGCTTTCGTGCTGTGGTACGGGCAGGGTGAAGCGGCCTACAACAACTTCATGCTCGGCTATCACGACGTGGGACATTTTGCTCGTCGCGTTGTGAACACATGGGAAGGCCGTGGATTCCTGCTAGAAACTCCGAGCCTGCCGCCTTTTTGGGATCACTTTAATCCAGGGCTCGTTTTGTTGACTCCGATCTGGGCAGTCTGGCCCGATCCAAAGTTGTTTATCGTGTTGCAAGCGTTCTGCTTGGCGGTTCCTGCGTATCTTGTTTACGGAATCGCACGTCAGTTCGGCGCCGATACACGCACGGCGACTCTTTGGTCGATTGCGTATTTGTTCTATCCAGCGGTCGGTCAATTGAACCTCAACTATGGCTACGGCTGGCACCCTGTCAGCATGGCGTTGCCGCTGATGTTTGCGTCGATCTTTTTCGTGTTGCGTGGACACCACGTTTTCGCCGCCGTCACGATTGTCTTGGCGTGTTCGTTTAACGAGGTGGTGATCGTGGTCACTGGTTGTGTGGCGGCGCTGATGGCGATCTTCCGATTCTTCAAGAGACCGTCCGGCTCTAATACGGATTTGTTCGTCGAAAAATATCGCTGGCAAGTTTGGTTGGCGATATGGGCGATTTGCACGATCGGATTTGCGTTAGTTTGGGCGTACGCCGGGTTTTCCCAATTCCAAGGCCAGCGGATCGCGTCACAGCTAAGTCTGCACAACGCATTTCAATACGAAAGCCTTTGGTTCGTCTTGGCACTACTCGCACCGCTGGGGAGTCTTGCCGTGTTTTATGGCTTGCCGTTTTTGTTGGCGTTGGTCTTGCCCATCGGTGTGCTTGTGACGTGGTCGTACGAACATTCAACCAGCATTTCGTTTCAGTACACATCGACTTTGATCCCCATTCTGTTTGCCGCCACCATTTCGGATAGCGCTGTCCAGCGAACGAGAAAGAATCGAGCGTCTTCGCCATCTGCTCGATCGATGCTCAGCGCTGCGATGGCTGCGGTTGCCGCTGGATTTGTCGCATCGACACTCTTTGGCACCATCTTTGTGTGGAGTCGTCCCACATTGGAAGTCCTGCAGTTGAAGACGTATCCGGGCCAAAACAACATGGTTCATACGGACCGCCAACCAGGATCCGATGGACTGAAAGAACTGTCTGCCGCGGTTGAAATGGCCAACGAACCGCAAACCAGCGTTTTGGCAACCGGCAACGTCGCGTTACATCTGTTGCGAGTGCGACGGCTCGAATCCGTCAATGAAGCGGCGGATGGTCGGAGGATGGCGTTGGCAACGGAAGCCGGGGCAGGCCGCGCATGGATTGAGTTGTTCGATTGGATCGTCCTGGACACGCAGGAAGATTTTCAACAGGGGACCGAACTGACGAATTCGGTCATCAACGAAGCAAAGCAACTGGGCTACGAGACTGTACGAGAAAGGCATGGAGTTGTCGTGCTTCGACGACCAGGATGATCAGACTAGCGCATGATGTTGGAGTTGCGGTTTCATGAAGTTAAAAGCACTCCTATCTCCATTACCGCAACGCGGTTGAATGCCAAAGCCCAGGGTCGCGGTCCGCCGCGCACCCTGGGTTTGCGACGCCCAGAGTCGTTTACGCTGAAAGCGTTCAACAGAATTCGCAAGTCGAACGATTTGTGTAACGCTTTCAGCGTACGTCGCTTTTCATTCCATCACCCCAGGGTGCGCGAAGACCGCGACCCTGGGCTACGGAATTTAACCGTTTCACGGTAAAGATGGGCAAAGTTCTATCACTCGTTAAGTGATCAATTCACATGTGTGGCACTAGCGCGTCACGGCTTGGCAGTTTTCTTCGTCTTCTTTTCTGTTCTTTGACGCGTTTCCATACGGATAGTCCTTTTCATCGGCGTAGATACCATCGATGATCGCGCGGAGTTTTGCTTGAATGGCTTTTTCCGATGTGTCGATCTGGTTGGGCATCAAGGCTTTCTTCTCCAACTCGTCGGCCGGCACGTTGTAGAAGCGGCCGTCATGATACAACTTGTAAGTCTGATTGCGAGCGTATCGTTTCACGTTGCCGTCGCGCTTGCCGTTGCGTTCGTACCAGCAAAAGACCCAATCGCGCGGGTTGCCCTTTTCGCCTTTGAGTTGCGAAAGAAAACTGCGGCCATCAATTTTGCGATCCTGCGGAACTTGTCCGCCGCTTAGTTCGGCGAGTGTCGGCATGAGGTCGCTGAAATCGATCAAGTCTTGCGAAACCGTTCCAGGCTTAATCGTCCCTGGCCAACTGGCGACCATCGGAACATGGGTGCCTGCATTGGGAGTGCTTCCCTTGC
>CAYFJO010000254.1:0-15565 GCA_964343305.1 uncultured Pirellulaceae bacterium
TTGAATACACTTTCGAACTGATCAATCTTCGTCATGTTCGTCCGTTTTCCTTTCGCTGCAAGCATATCAATCTATTAAACTCTAGGCAACGATCAGAATTTCGAATCGTATTGTAAAAGGACATCTCCATGTGCGTTCATTTATTTTCACTTCGACAATTGCTGTTCATCGTTGCGCTGAACTTTCTTTTCAACGCGCAGATCGAAGCGGCCGCGCAAGCAGCCGAATCCTGTAAGCTCACGATTCAGTTGATCGAATCGGATACAGAACAGTCGGTCGCTGGGCTGGTGCGCGTCACCGATCTGACTACGGAGAAGCACATCGTCCTCAAGGAACTCATCAAACGTGAACTCAACTGGTTTGCCATGCCGGCGGACTCTACGATCCACGTGCCACGCGGCCGGATCAGAATCGAGGCCATGCACGGAATTGAGACGGAATTGAAGTCGACAGAAATCGACTTAACCGGCAAGACGGCGGCCGAAGTCAAAATCAAATTGAATCGATTTATTCGAACGTCCAAACTGGGGCTGCGCACGGGCAATACGCATGTGCACTTGATGAAGCTAACCCATGCCGAAGCGATCCGGTACCTGCAGATTGTCCCCGCGGCGGACGATGTGGATCTGATTTTTCTTTCACACCTGCGCCGCATTCCCGATGAACGGCACTACATTTCCAACGGTATTGTTGAGAACAGCCTGGCGGGCGGCGAACTCGCTCGATTGTCCCAAGGCCGAGTGTTGTATCGGCCCGGCCAAGAGCATCGCAACAATTTCGGCCGTGGTGGCGAAGGATACGGACACGTGATGTTTTTGGATATCGTCAAGTTGATTCGGCCGGTCAGCATCGGCCCCGGTATCATGAGAGAGGGAACGGATGGGATTCCAATTCAGCGTGGAATTCGTGAGGCCAAGAGTGACGGAGCCACCGTCGTTTGGTGTCACAACACGTTTGGCTTGGAAGATTTGCCGAATTGGATGGCTGGGACGTTGGACGCCCAGAATATCTTCGATGGCGGTACGCATGGCAGCTACGAGGACACCTATTACCGCTATTTGAACATCGGATTGAAGGTTCCGTTTTCGACGGGCACCGACTGGTTTATCTACGACTTTTCGCGCGTGTACGTGCCGCTTGAAGGGAAACTGACGAGCAACGCGTGGCTGAAACAACTGGCCGCCGGTCGCACGTTTATCACCAACGGCCCTGTGCTACAACTCAAAGCCGGCGGGCATCAAGTTGGCGACATAATCCGGCTGGAAAAACCCGCCGACGTCACGATCCAGGGAAGCGCGATGGGCCGGGCGAACTTCAAGGCAATCGAGCTAATTCACAATGGCAAGGTGGTCAAAACATGGCCAGTGACGCTGAATGGCGGCCACTATAAGGTCGAAATGGAAAAGATGCTGACACTTAATTCACCCGGCTGGATCGCGCTGAGAATTCCACTCGACGCTGGAACCAATGAGTTCGGAAAAAGACTCTACGCCCATACCAGTCCCATCTACTTCGAATTGGACGGTGCGCGAATCTTCGTCCGCGAGACAGCCGAGACGATGGTTGCCGAAATGCAAGAAAGCATGAACATCATCCGTGAAAAAGCGGTCTTTGCGGTGGATAGCGAGCGCGAAGCCGTGCTGAATGTCCATCGTGAGGGGATCGCGATTCTTCGAAAGCGATTGAGCGAAATCGAGTAGATATCGAATTACATCTTCACGAGTTCGTACCGAGACGACCGCCGTCGAATTGACTCACTTCTCTGCTGCAAAGGCAAACTGGCCTTCACCGCGTCAATCGCCGTAAGCCGCTGATGTGATTGGGAATTCGCCGTTTCATTAATGTGGCGGAAATCAACTTGGCGTCGGATCGGTATGCCGGCTGCTATTCAATCTGGCTGTTCAGGTTCACGGATGATGGTTTCTTTTTTTGTGACAACTTCTCGATTATTTCCCTGAATACATTAGCGGACATCAATTCCTGGGGCTAATCGGTCCTGCGAATAAGGCATGTACCAGGCATGCAACTCGTACTCGTTCGCGACCAACACGAAAGTGAGGAATGAAATGAGACTTCCAAAACAATCAAAACCGATCTGTCGGGATTTTCGTCATGGGTTGAACATCAGTTGTCCTTCGTGCGGAACGGCAAAGCAGGAATCGCGACACGCGTCAAGACCGCACTCGACACACCGGCGCGTCGCGACCATTCATTACTCATCCGGCGGGACGTGAGGACCCCGTGGTTGTTGATCCGTGTGATCATCAAAATGGAACGTCGTTTTACGCCGACCAGGGGTACCAAAAGCTAACGCGAGTCGGTGTGCCTCACGCGTGCCTCACCGGGCGCGATTGGCTAATCGCCGTTTCCTGCTTTGGAAGACACGTGGGGCTTCCACGTGGCGCGCAACCGGCATCTGACACCGGGCAACGGGATGAAACACTCGATCTGGTCGCCGCTCGGCTGGGGATTTCAGGACGCAAGCCGCTTCGGCCGTATGAAGTTCGGACCGGCCTTGCCCACCCCAACGCGATGAGCAGTAGAATAGACGTACGCGAATGAGACTACATTGAAGCAAACCTAGCCCCCCCAGCACTTGAATTCCGATGAAAATCACACACGCCATACTTGTTCTGATCGCCGCCTTCGTTCTGACGCGTTCTGCGGAAGCCGAATCGATTGGACTTAACGGGCAAGACACAGTTGTCATTTCGTACGATACGTACGCTCACGAATACTTGCAGTATTTTCTGATCCGCTGTGTTGCCAAACATCCTGACGCTGCCAGCTTTCTACCTCACATCAAGCCGGCGCCTGATCGAAGCAAAGCTCCTGCATTTCCGATCGTGCGAGAAATTCCTCCTGACAAGAACGCGATCGTGATTGGCAGCGCGGAGAGGATTCCGGACAACTGGTTGGCGGCGGAAGACAAGAAGCGAATGGAAGCCGAACGACGGGGAGCGATTCTGCTCAAACGCAGTGGCAAGGTCGTCGTTCTCGCTCACATCGGCGGTCCGTGGTATTTCGCGCACATCAACACATTTCTCGACCGACTGGCTGGCGTTCGCATGTACGCTCCCAACGGTGCCGATGGGCTGCACTGGGTTTCCGAGCCCGAATTCAATGCGATCACCGTTGGTGAACTCGATTTGCTGCGAACACCTTTCTTTGCCAAGGCCACCTATTCGACGGCTGGTCATGAACGCAATCGGTTCTGGCTTCGGTTCAGCACGATTCTCTCCGAACAGATCACGCCGAGGGCAACCCATGGTATCATTCAGTTCTTTGAACCGGAAAAGTATCACGCGACGCATCCGCAACTGTTTCCCATGACGAAGAACGGTACACGGCCGCGTCCGATCGGCGATGCGTGGAATCCGTGTCTCGCCGATCCGGAACTTGCCGCCCGCGTCGCAATGGAAACCGTGCGAGAGAAGCAAAAGAGCAATCGCCACGGCTATCTCTCGTTCGGCGTCATGGATTGCCATTACGAATGCCATTGCGACACGTGCCAGGCGTCGCTCAAGAAGCATGGGGACAACGCCGCCAACCTGTGGTACGACTTTCTCAACCGCGTGGCCGTCCGGTGTCAGAAGGAATTTCCCGGCCTTTACTTGACGTCGTATGACTACGTGAACGTCGGCATCCCGACCGGCATGACGATCGAACCCAATATTGTGGTCGATAATGTTATCAAGACTTACCAGTTCACCGATCGTGAGAAGTGGGACGCCCAGCGGCGGCAACTGATGGCGTTTGCGGGCCTTGGTGCGAGCTGGGTTGCTCACGACTGGAACTTCACGGGCGTCACGCCGCGGATCTATTCGCGGCGGCTGGCTTCGTTTCTGCAGTGGGGCGCACAGAACGGCATGCTTGGCTTGTACACCGAATGGTCGTCGCGCGAATACTGGTATCTGAACGGGGCCAAGTACTGGATCACGCGGCAACTGCAAAGCGATCCGTATCAGGACACTGATGCACTGTGGCGGCAGTACTGTCAGGACATGTTTGGCGACGGTTGGGTGTCGATGTACCGCTTCTATGACATGTTCCAACAGAAGCACGTGGTCTCGGGTGCGTTTCACATCAGACAGGACTGGCCACGGCAGGAAGCGGCGGCGTTTGCCGAGGCCGATGTCGCTCAGCAACGCCGGTGGCTCGAGGACGCGATCGACCGGACGGCCGACGATCCGATGATTCAGAAGCGACTGGCCGCGGTGATGCGATACTTTCGTGCACACGAACTGCTGGTCATCGCGGTCGCGAAGCCCGCGAGGCTCTACCATCAGCATACGGTTCTGAATCAACAAACCGGAATCAACCGTGAGGCACTCGCCTTCTACGTGAACGATGACGGAAAGAAGCTGTTGGATTTCGAACACTACTACAATAACTCGCGCACGCTCGCTCCGGATAGTAACGCCGAGGACGCGAATTCCAGCATGCGATTTTCCTATCGCAACAATTACTCCCGCGCTTTGGGAACAATCATTCAAGCGGTGAATCGTGAGGCGATGAAGGGAGTAGACCTTGAAGGCGCAACCGAAGACACGATCGCCGAAATCCGCAAACGAGCGTCGCAGATCTATCAGGCCAACCTTCCTGCGGAGTACGACAAGTCACGGGCTGAGGATGTCCGGGCGCTGATGGACAAGATCATTTGGGTACCGCATGGTGCCGAGTTGCCGGTGTTTGACGGCGACCTGAACGACAAGGTCTGGAAGTCCGCCGCGACTTTGGATGGATGGACGCAGGCGGATCTGCTGCTACCGACGACCGAAAGGAACAAAACGGAAGGCAAGATCATCAGGATTGGCAACCATCTGGTGTTTGGACTGGTCTGTCACCAACCGCGAGGCATCTGGGCAGAGACTCCCGCGGAGATCGAAACCGGCACGCGCATCTGGCGCGAGAGCGGCGTGGAGTTCTTTATCGGTCCGCCGGTGCAAGACGGTGACGAACAGGAATTTGCGCAATACATCGTGAATGCACTGGGAGCGTTTCGTGGCTTTCGCAAGGCCAAGGACAATCGCACGGACGTGCATCACGCCGTGCGAATTTCCGACGACCGCAAATCCTACACCGTTGAAATTGCGATTCCCCTGCACGTGAAAGGCCTTTACGACTACTCACAAACCAAGGTGTTCAGCTTCAACATCATGCGCAACCCGTTCTACGCCGACACCTTTAACTCCAGCGAACGCATCGGTTGGGCGCCGATCTTCTTCACGGCGAGCAAGCCGGAATCACGCGGAACGCTGGTGGTGGAGTAAAGACGATGAGCACGCTCAGGTTCGTAAATCAGGTAGCTGAAGTCGCGAGACTTCAGGTGAACACTGAAATCTCACGAATTCGGCTACAGGTTCTGCTACTCGTTGGACTGTTTTGTTCGACCGTTCCGGCGGCTGAAGGCGAGACACTTGCAATCGTCGGTCCGAGCGCGCGCACTGCCATCATTCATGCCGACAACTGGAAGCAGAACGTCTGGTATGACTGGGGCGGCCATCGCATTCTGCATCGGTTCGCGAAGTTGATTACCGGGCAGAATCTGCCAATCGTGACCGCCGGAAAACTTGATCGCGAGCAGTTCGACGTACGCATCTGGATTGGTCGTCAGCCTGAAGTCGATCGCGTGATCGGGGATCGGCTGGATGCTCTGGACGACGACGGTTATCTGCTGCTGGTCAAAGGCAACGACGTCTATCTCGCTGGCAAACACTGGTGGGGAACGAATTGGGCCGTCCACGATCTGCTCGAATCGAATGCCGGCTGCCGCTGGTATCTGATGGAGCCGCGGTGGTGGCGTGCCGACGAAGATGGGATGCTTGGCCCCGGCGACATTATTCCCAAAGCCGACACGATCCAGATTCCCGCTGGGCTGAACCGAACCGAGGAGCCGGATTACAAAGCCCGTTGGTTCAGGATTGCACCGATGCATTCTTTCCGGCTGCGCTATCGCGACAAGTTCCATCATGCGTTGCGACAGATCTTCGCGCTGGAAATGTACGACCAGCATCCGGAGTATTTTCCGGAGATCGACGGAAAACGGGAACGCCCACGAGACGCAAACCACTCACAACCGTGTGTTTCGAACCCGGACGTTGTTCGCATCACGACCGACTTTGTGCTGAAGCAGTTCAAAGAGAATCCGAGTCTAAGCACGGTCAGCATCGGCATGAACGACACAGGCCGGTTTTGCGAGTGCAAGGATTGCCTCGCGATTGCACCGCAGCGGATCGAAGACAAAGGACAGCGCATCGCCTACGCGTTCTTTGATTATTACAACAAAGTCGCTCGCCGAGTCGCGCGTGTGTATCCAGACAAGCGGCTCGGCTGTCTTGCTTACGCAGGCCTGCGGCGTCTGCCGGCCGATTCGATTCAACTGGAACCGAACATCGTGCCGTACCTCACACTCGACAGTGCGCAACTCTTCGATCCGGCGCAAGTTGCAGAGTTCAACGAGAGCGCGCAGAAGTGGGATCGCATTTCACAGCGGATGGGCATCTACGAATACATATACGGCGGCGGTTTTGTCATACCGCGAATCTACAACACCGATCTCGCGCGCAACATTAAGAACCGCTACGGCGTGAACGCCGACGGCTTCTACGCCGAAGCCTATCCGAACTGGGGACTCGACGGACCGAAATACTGGCTGGCTTCGAAGCTGTTGTGGGACACGTCGCTCGATCCTGACACGCTTCTGGACCAGTTCTACGGCGACATGTTCGGATCTCGTAGCCGGACTCGTGAGAGTTCGGATCAGACAGCGCCCAATGCCCGAAGTCTCACGACTTCGGCTACGTCCGATCTGTCGGAGTGTGCCAAAACGATGAAGCGATACTTCGACCTGCTGGAGAAGACATGGCGGGAGCAGAAGCTGGAAAGTGATCGCAGCAACTATCGCTGGCTGCGGGATCCGGTTCAGATGGCGATCTTTCCACCGGAGATCTGCGAACAGGCTCAACGATTGCTCGATCGTGCCTATGAACTCGCAGACAACGACGAAATGACACGGCGTGTCGAATTCTTCCGCACAACATTTCAAGTCACACGTGTGGTTTGCACTCGCTACGCGTACTCGCAACAGGTCGAATCGCTCGCCGTTGAGAAACCAAACGACGTTGACAGCCTTGTCGCCGGTTTGACGAAATGGCGCTCGGCCGGTGATCTCGGCAAAGCGATTGCTGATGCCCGAGCCCTCGGATTTGCCGCGCTCAGCAACACCGGCGACGACATGTTTGAAGTCACCCGAAACTTTGACCAGCAACCGGCCGCCGCCGCCACACGTGTCGCCGAAGAAGTCGTCGCACAGCTAGTTGAAGGACGTTCGTTCGCATCCCATGGGGAGCTTGTCGCGGCCATCGACAAAGCTGGGCCGAAGGCACTGGCGGACCTGATTCGACGTCGAGCGTTGTTTGTCGCTCATCGCGATGTGCTGCCCGTTACCGATGGCGATATCACTTCCGCTGAGTGGGGGCAGCCAGTCTTTGACGGGCGTTTTCATGCTTACGCCCGCAACGTTGGAAAATCGGTCAGTCTCCTCGATCGATTCGATAATAACAAAACGCGCATCTGGTGTTTTCGCACCAGCGACAAGTTGTGTTTCGCCTTCGATTGCCAACAGGATCCAGCGACGATCGGTGCGACAGTTCGCGATAACGATACAACGGGCTGGAGAAATCCCGCGATGCTTCATGACGACTGCATGGCGCTGAACTTCTTTCGCAAAGGCAGTCAGTTTCGCTCGGTCCGGATCAATGCCAACGGTGTCTGGTCGGATCATCAGGGTGGGAAGAACGAGTGGAACGCGGTCACAAACGCCGCGGCGAAGAAGACAGACACCGGCTGGCGGGTTGAACTGGTTCTGGAGCTGAAGCCCCTCAATCTCGGTGACGGTTCTGAACTGGCCGAAATCTCCATCGCCAGATATACGCGTGAACCGCATCCGAGGAAAGAAGAAGAATTCGTAACACGCGCCACAACATTGGTTCCGTTTCCATTTACCCATGGAACGATCGGCCACGGCAATCATCCGAATCTCATGACCTTTCGCACCGGATCGCAGGTCATTTTCGCTCAAGGCCAGTAACTATGAAAACGACTTGTCGTTGTCGCCGCAGACGTTCTTGCCGTTGCTCGACGACCTCCACGCGGAGCACACGCCTCTGGCCGATTCTCAGACACAAGTTTTGGAGCCGAAATCTTGCAGCGGTGATTTCGCTCTTCGCCGCCTGGTTGCCCGGCGGTTGTTTGAGTCTGTTGGCGTCAGAGTCCGAAGGTGCCGGGCCGAAATACAACGTGCTGTTCATCGCTGTGGATGATTTGCGACCCGTGCTGGGGTGTTATGGCGACACGAAAGTCAAGACGCCGAACCTCGACGCCTTGGCCGCTCGCGGCGCCGTCTTCCGCCGAGCCTACTGCCAGTTGCCATCCTGTCTACCGTCGAGGACGTCGGTGCTGACGGGCTTGCGACCGGAGACCACGGGCGTGCTGACGAACGGCGACGCCAATTTCCGATCGCGTTTTCCCGACCATGTCTCCCTGCCGCAGCACTTCAAGAGCCACGGCGCGTTCTGCATGTCATTTGGCAAGATGTTCCACCGCCAGGACCCGGTTTCGTGGAGCGTCGAAAAGTGGATTCCCATGGGCAATCCCTTCTTTCCCATCTACGGCAAACCGGAGACGATCGCGCTGCAACGTGAAAAGGGGAGTGGGCCCGCAAAGCCGCCGGACTGGTGGGGCTTCCAGAAAGGACGAAACACCCGCTGGGCCAAGGCGATCGGTTGGGAAGACCCCGATGTGCCGGACAACGCGCTCTTCGACGGACAACTGGCCGATGCGGTGATCCGAGTGTTGCGAGAGCGCCGCCACGAGCGGTTCTTCCTCGCACCCGGCTGCTTCCGCCCGCATCTGCCCTTTATCGCGCCCAAGCCATACTTCGACATGTACCCGTTGGAGGACCTCAAGCTGCCAGTGAATCGTGAGTTGCCCGATGGGGCGCCGTCGTTCGTCCACTACGATTCGGCCGAGGCCCGTTCGTATCTCGACGTGCCCAAACGCGGCCAGCCGATTCCGGAGCAGAAGCAACTCGAACTGTTGCGTGGCTACTACGCCTCGGTCACCTATGTCGACGCCCAGATCGGCCGAGTGCTCGACGAGTTGGACCGTTTAGACCTGACCGACGAAACGGTGGTCATGCTCTGGAGTGACCACGGCTACCATTTCGGCGAGCACGGCACCTGGAACAAACTGACCAACTTCGAAGAGGCCACGCGTTCGACCATGATCGTCAGCGCACCAGCCCGGGAACGGCACGGTATCGCGGTCGACGGGATGATCGAGCACGTCGACATGTACCCGACGCTTTGCGAACTGTGCGGGCTGCCCGTGCCCGAGGGCCTGGAAGGTGCGAGCTTCGCGCCGCTGCTTGAGAACGCCGAGCGGCCAGGCAAGCCGGTCATCCTCAGCCAAGCCAACCCAACAGGCAAACGAATGGGCCGCACGATGCGCACCGACCGATACCGCTACACCGAATGGACAGTCCGAGGAGAGCCGATCGGAGTGGAAATCTACGACCACCAGACCGACCCCGCCGAAAACGTCAACCTCGCTGCCGAGCCCAGAAACCAAGCCCTGACAGACAGATTGGCCAGGCAATTCCGAACCGTTTGGAAGTAACAACGATCGTGGTAGGCAATCGACCTAACTTCCACTCACGAAACTCGTCTAAGAGTTTACCTGCCGTGATCTGAGGTCGTTTCTTAAAGTTGAATGGCTCAATAAGCTTCCCGTATTGCGAGCAACGTCTTGTAGTCTTCCGGATGAATTATCCACTCGACGCCCTCTCTTGGTTTTTTCGCCCGGATCAGGCGCATTTGTTTCAACTTTGCTTTGCCGCTGTACTTAACGATCACCTCAAGTTTTCCTGAAATTGTCACTTGATCGGGATTATCCTTATCGGGATCGATGCGGAAGTTGTTTTGGGCGTACCGCTGCCGGAAACGAACGTCCTTCAAATAGGTCCACACCGTCTCGGCGGGAACTCTTCCGTTGTCGCCCGTTCCCGTTTGGAGAATCTCTTTTCCATCCTGTTTGATGGTGACTCGGACGTATCGTGCTGCCTGTGCTTGGTCGGTGAGCAGCCATGTTGACGTAACCATCATCGCGAGTATGCCGAATCGACACATCTTCCACCTCCTTTGGATTCAGGAACTTCTCATCGGTATTATGCGCCTAGCTGCGAGAACGTTGTAGGGATTCTTAACGCACCCTGCTCTTTTTTGGCGATCGGCCAATGAGTTCACACCGGACGTAGTGGAATTCGCCAGAATTCCTTGTGCTCAGGGAATTCTGGCGAATCCCACTACGGTATCTTCCTTCTGACCGATCGCCTTTGCGAACTTCGTCCCCTCGCTCCTGCCGCAACCACAATCTCATCCAGACGGGGTTTTGACCTTTTTGGTCCAATCCCTGCTAGAATTGGCAGACCACGAATGGAGAACCCAATGATTCGACGCCTGACCGTTGTGCTGGTTGCACTTTCCGCATCGCTCATCGCACTTGCCACAACTGCTCAAGAGAAGAGCGTCCGCCCTGGCATTAACAAAGCATTCGAGAATCCAAATGTCGAGGATTTTATCGGCAGGTTTGAGCGTGAAGGACGTGATGCGTTCGATCATCAAAAAGAGATTGTTCAGGCGTGCAATCTCAAGCCTGGAATGGTCGTCGCCGACATTGGGGCGGGCACTGGGTTGTTCACTAGGCTCTTTTCGCCAGCCGTGGGACCAAAGGGCAAGGTCTACGCGGTGGACATCGCTGAGAAGTTTGTGAAACACGTCGAACTATCGGCCCGTGAAAAGAAGATGACCAACGTCACAGGCGTCGTTTGTAGTCAGGACTCGGTGAATTTGCCGCCCGCATCAATCGACATCGCGTTCATCTGTGATACATACCACCACTTCGAGTTTCCGCACAAGACAATGCGTTCGATTCACCGGGCATTGAAGCCAGATGGACAGGTTGTTCTGATCGACTTCCAAAAAATCAAAGGTGTCAGTTCCGACTTTGTGATGGGCCACGTCCGAGCAGGGCAAGACGTTTTCACCAAGGAGATTATTGACGCAGGCTTCGTTCAGGTTGAAGAAACAAAAGGAATGCTGGACGAGTCTTACTTCGTTCGATTCGAAAAAGCTGGCAGCCGTGCCGACGCCTTGCCCATTGAGCCGGTCGAGATCGGCACCATACCGCAATTCGTGTTCGATAACTTCATTGTCGATAATCATTGGGCGATCAAATACAAGCGGGAGTCGGTCAAGCGAGTCTTTCACCAGCCCAGGAAGTTCGATGGTAATCCAGTCATCACAGGTGAAGGTGGCTACACGACAGTCATTCGAGATGAAGAAAGCGGCTTGTTTCGAATGTGGTATCAGACGTGGGTCGCTTCTCCCATCGCAGGAAAGTCAGGCCGCTATGCCATCGCGTATGCCGAGTCCAAGGATGGCGTGTCATGGACGCTGCCCAAGCTGGGGCTGTTCGAATGGAAGGGCACCAAAGACAACAACATCGTCTGGACCGGCCTGGAAGGAAAGAGAGGCAGTCAGGTCTACATGCTGGAAGTCCCAGAAGAAGCACGTCGGGGTTATCGCTTCGTCATGCTCTACGGTGGGATTGGCGGAAGCCATCTGATTGGCTCGCAGGACGGAATCCATTGGGATCGCGACAGCGACACAACTATCACGAAGATGCACAGCGATACTCAAAACGCTATCGTCTACGACCCACGGCGAAATGAATACGTGATGTTTTGCCGTGCCAAGCACATCTACCGAACTTTTCGTGGTGACATCATTGATACGGGAGCGTCACGTCGAGTGGCTCGCATGAGCAATCCAAAACTCTGGACGTTGTGGGACTCAGAACCGCAGAACATCCTTGTTCCAGATGGAAAGGACGAGGATGCCGGTTTCAACTTTTTCTATGGAATGCCAACTCGATACCATGCTGGCATCTATTGGGGATTTTTGTGGCCATTCAAAATGAACACCGACATCCACACGGAGTTGGCGTGGAGCCGCGATGGGTTTCAGTTTCATCGTTTGCCAAGCCGACCGAAGCTAATTGAACGTGGACTCGAAGGCTCATGGGACGATGGTATGGTTTTTAGTGGATACCGATGGGTTGAAGTCGGCGACGAATGGTGGCTGTATTACGCAGGCTGGGACGGTCCACACGGTACGACCGAACGCTCACCAGGGATCGGCTTGGTGAAGCTACGAAAAGAGGGATTCATCTCCATGCGTGGACCAAGTAGCGGTGGCGTCATCTGTACGAGGAAGGTGCTTTGGCCGGGTGGAAAGTTGTTGGTCAACGCTGATGCCAGCAGCGGTGAACTCAGCCTTCGCGTGACAGATGGAAAGCGGAAGGTCATTCCCGGCTTTGACTACGACGACTGTGCCTCATTCAAGGCAAACGATGTTGCACACGAGGTCACTTGGAAAGAGACTTCGATGGATTCACTTGCCGGGCACATCGTTCGCTTCGAATTCTTCTTAAAGGACGCGGACCTTTATACATTTTGGGCGTCAGGCCAAACCGAACAGAATCAAAGCACGGATACGAAATGAAGTTCATCGTCCCCATCGCGGCTCTGCTGCTAGTGAACTGCTCGGCCCTTCTTGCCCAGGTCGGCGTCCATCTCCGCCAACCGTCGAATGAGCGTTGGCGGAAAGTCATCTGGGACACTGCCTTCGAGTTCTTGGGTAGTGTCCTAGTTTGCCCATTCAGACTTCTGAAGTTTCGGAAAACTTCGGAAGTCTTGCACGGAATTAGGACACTTCGAGTTCTTGAACGGGCTTGAAAAGAAACGGGGCATTTGGTCTGTTGATGACATGAGATTTCAGAAACCACAAACTGAGCAGAAGCCAACGCTGGGCATTACCACTGGTATATCCCTTGGTGCCGCATTGGGAATGTCTATGGGCTCTGCTGTGGGAATGTCCATCGGCTCTGCTGTTGGAGTTTCGATTGGATCATCGACGGGTGAGATGGGGAAATGGATCGGAGTTTGTCTTTCGCTGGGCATGGGCATTGGGACCCTGCTTGGCTTGCTTCTTGGGGCGTCGGTTGCTTACTGTCGAAGTAAAGAGAAGGAACAACGGGTCGAGTGATCGGCCCTACAACTCCACGTCCTTCATCGCCTTCCGGTGCTTGTCTTCCAGTTCGCCATCCAAGGCAACGTGCTGTTACCGCTATTTCACCCAAGACACCGCACAAACTCGCTCAGTAGGGCAACGCAGAGGAACGAAGAGCGCAAAGCAAGAAATCTCCGCGTCCTTCGCTCCTCTGCGTTGCAGATTCGTTCTCACCACAGAATCTGGTGAATAATCCGGGTTAGATCACATGCTTGACGGACCCGTTTCGTCCCGTAACGCCGGTCCTCGTTGTGGAGGCCGTGTTTTCGAACAATCCGAGCGATCTGAGATTCATGTTGGATTGTTTCCCTGTGATTTCAGATCCAGGTCCACCTTGCCGACAGATACAAGCGCTTTGAGGGCGTCATGGACAGAGATGGCGACGGGGCGAATCTTGTCCCGGTCAACCACGATCAATCTGCCCGTCGTGGGCGTCGGCGCACCGGGAACAAAGACGATGAGTTGCTCGACCCCCGCATCGCTTGTACAGGCGTTGGTGATAAGTCCCATTTCTTCGCCCGTCACACCGATGGATGGCACCATGACGACCGAATGAAATATTGCGTCTTTGCCTTCGCCATATCCGAGGATCTGTTTGAGCGTCCCATACATGCGTCCCAACGCGGGCAAACGGTGCATCAACCCATCGATCTGGTTCCAAATCAATCGTCCGAAGAACGTCGTTGTGATCAGCCCCAACAAATACACGAGGGCACAGGCGGCAAGAATGCCCAGTCCAGGGAAATAGTATGGTAGCTTTCCGATCCCCGACGAAGAGATCATTGATTCAACGTAAGCGACGGCCAGAATCGTTCCGCCGATGGGCAAAATCGCCACAACGCCGGCAATCATGCAACGTGTAAAGTGTTTGACGATCACCGCGCAACCTCGCTTGTTCTTGGTCGGGGCTGAAGAGGAGTGAGTTCGATTTTGCTGAAGTGATATTCAGCTTCGAAACTGGCGATGTAAAGGCGAGTTGGGTCGGGAATCTTGACCCAGTCGGTCAAACGCGCCGGATCGCCCTTCCAGTTGATCACTTCTCGATTATTACAGGAGGCGACGATGTGATTCCGTCGAACGGTGCAGACGATGGAGTGAGTTTCGTCGAACGATTCTAATAGTCTTCCTTCGCGCCACGTTTCGTTTTCCTGTGGCTTTACGCGGTCGATGTCGCAAAGACCAGTGCCCGGTGGATTCCACGAGTCGATCTCGACTCTAGCGCGATGATCTTCCACGATAAGTCCGATGATGAGCGCCCCGCCAGACTTTTTCACGACCTCAATCGTCAGGACATATTCATCAGGTACGTCCTTTGCTAACTGAATGCGTGCGAGTTGGTCCAGCGGGGAAACGAGTTGGCCGTCCTTTAATTGCCACTGACCTTCGACCGAGTCTTGCTGCACATCCACTTCGCTCAAAAGATCGGTCGCTTTTGGCGGCGGCGGAATGGTAGCATCGGGTGGCGCTTCGTTTTGTGGATTCGTGCGTGGTTGATCGTTGTCTACGACACCATCGTCGGTTGGACCATTCAGAAGTGAAAACATGATCAGCACAAGGATAAGTACCGCAATTGCTCCGCCACCAACGGCTGCGGGCACTACCCAAGGTGGTGTTCGTCTTTTTTTTGCTTGGGCGACCGTTTTGGGAACAGCCGGTTGTGGTAAAGCCGACGGAACCGACTGCTGGTCCGCTGGAATTTCAGCCGCTAACGTCGCCTCACGCAACGGGCCATCGTACGCAGCTTTCTGGTTTGGGTCTAGCAGGGCGACGCGCGCTGCGGAAACTTCGTTGAGCAGTTGCTGTGAAAACTGTGCATTCTTGCCATTTTGAAAACTGCGAAGGTGCGCCATCCGCTGATCCGCGGCGCTATCGATCACGTCCGGGTCGTCTTCAAATCGGTCGATGCCCAACAGCCGATAATGATCCGGCGGCTGGTCTTCGGGGCGAATGCCGAGCCATTTGTGATACGGGTCAAACGACATGCTTCGTTCCCGTTAATGCGCCGCAGTGAATCAGCGTCGGGACGATTTCATCGGAAACATCGAGCGACGCGTCGGCCAGCCATTGTCGATACTCCGCCGCGCTGTATGCGCGTCCCTCGGTCAACGTGAAAAGCGCGGCGGAGTACAAAGCGATCGGCAGTGGGCCATCTAGCTCGTCGTTGAGAAACACGTCGTGGATGACCAGTTGACCTTCGGGGGCTAACGCATCCGTGCATCGCTGGATGAGCGTTCGGCACTCGGGCAAGTCCCAGTCGTGCAAAATGTTGGACAACAGGATGACGTCGCAATCCGATGGCAACTCGTCCGCGAACATGTCGCCCGCAAGTAGTTCGAGCCGATTCGCCACACCATACTGGTCCGCCATCTCCG
>CAYFJO010000255.1:0-15493 GCA_964343305.1 uncultured Pirellulaceae bacterium
ACCCAGTTGAGAAGAGAAGAAGTTATGCTGGAGCATATACTCGTTTCGTCGTTTGACAAAACCCTGCGCGCTAGGGTTTCTTGTAGTGCAATCTGATGGCGGCCAGGCGATCATCACTAGTAACGCCGGTAGTGTGGATGATGTCCTGAAAAGACAACGTCCATTTCGTGCTTCTCGAGCAACGGTAAAAAGTCATCGGCGCCAAACCACCTTAAACTCTTCCTCGTCGCGACCATGGGTACGTGCAATGAGACGAACGTCCACGACTTCTTGTTAGCGGCCAGGTCGTCGGCCAACCACCTCAGTTGTTCTTGGCGGCCACGACCGCCGGAACCAGCACCATAGCTGTCCAGCACAATGAAATGAGAGTCGCCCCAATCGAAGCTGTACCAGTAACGTTTTTGCAATTCAAACAGCGTTGGGAAATAGGGCTCACCGTCGTGATTCCCATAAACCGGCCAAAACACGCGGTTCTTCAAATAGCCGCGGCCCGGATCGAAGAAACTCCCCTTCCATTCGCCCCACAAGTTGCCGCGGTCTGTAATGTCGCCGACATGCAATACAAAATCCGTTTGCTCTTGGCCCATTGCATCCAGCAGCGGTTGCAAGCCTTCGTGGTAACTTTGCGTGCCGCCGATCAGACAAAACGAAAACGGTGCCTCATCGGCTGGCGGCGTCATAAACGTTCCGCCGACGATCTCTTTGCCGCAATGGACTTGAAATTCGTAGGTCGTGTTCGGCTTCAGTCCGTCAAGCGTCGCGGTGTGCAGTTGGCAAATTGCCAATCCGTCCTACATTTCTCGAAGTTTGGCACCTTTACAGGCGTGCCACCGGCGTCGGGGCGGGTTATTCAGCATCTTTGGGACGGGCTGCTAAAACGGCGCGTCGTCCATTGCAGGGGCCAACACTAGCTCTTTCAAAGCGTCCAAGCTGGCGAGCAAATCGTCTTTGGAAATCTGTTTCCAGTCCTCGGCTTTGTGACGGAGAATTGCCAACTTGTAGGCTTCGAACGCATCAGCGAGATCGTCCGGCAAGTCGCTGAGGTTCTCGAACGGACGTACAAATTGAACCGTTTCGCTATCGTCGTCGGTATAGATCGACGCGCCGCCTCCCTCGACCGACGCAGTCTTGAATTGACTTGCCGGCTCGACTTCACCGCCTTCGTCGCTGTCTTCATCGGCAACGCCGCTTTCCACCTCGGCGAAAGTGCCGGAAACCGTGCCCGGGACTGGCGGCTCTTCCAAGGCCGGTTCGAAGTCTTCGTCCAATTCGCTTTTGACGATGTCTTCGGCCGACGGCTCGGTATCGAGGTCGCTGCCTAGCGTTTCCCATCGGGTTCGCCGCATTTGCGAGACGGACCAACTGTTTTGCACCGCCCCTTCCAGCCACATTTCGGCGTCGTCCCAATCCAGCGCCGCGTGAAAATGGCTCCAATAGAGACCGGCATAATCTTCGTAGACTTGGGCGAACCGCTGATAAACTCGTCGAAGGCGGCCCACGTGCTGGCCCGTCACGCCGCCAACCAGCCGGCTCCAAGTTTCATCAGAGTACTCGGCCGGCTCCGCGTCTTGATCGATCAACTCTTCGCGCCATTGATAGATGATGCGGCCTTTTTCCCAGTTCGTCGTGCTGACCAACTGATTCCACCGACCAATGTAAGGCTGCGACTTGGTTTCGAGAAGTTCGGAATCAATCGACTCGACTTCCGATGCGGATTCCGTTTCACTTTTGGTGGCCATGCGGGTCCTTCCTATCAAACTCGTCACATCAACAGTCGAAGGTCATAGATTATCAACCGATGGCTTTGACGAAAGAGACCGCCGTGCAAAGTGTGAAAATCGCTTTAAAGAAAGCGTTTCCGGGCGATGTGAAACCCGTGGCGGGGTGGGGAAAACTTGTCGATTTCCACACCTCATTCCTGCGGAACACGATCCGCGGCTTCGAAACAACCGCGATGCGACCCGTCACAAAACGGCCGATTGCCTGATTTGCCGCAGCGGCACAGCGCAACCGCCGGCTTGTCGGGAGAAATCGGATAGGCATTGCCTTCCGCGTCAACGACTTTAATGGGACCTTCGACAACCAATGGCCCATTATCACGTAGGCGGATCCTTACATCAGACATATTCTGTCCCTTCGACAGTTCGAGAAAACAGTATCAAGAAGGGGTTAGTCTAGCGAAGCACAAATTGCGATGTCAGCCCAACATGGAGAGACGGACATACCATCAATTCTGTTTGTCCGCCGGAGCAGACTCGACGGCCGCTTCGGCTGCTGCCTCGACGGGCGGCTCGGCCAATTTGGGAATCGCGCGAATCACGAGCACGATTCGCACCAGGTCTGTCTGCTTTGCTGCTTCTGTTGCCGGCACGGTGTCGCTGCTGAAATCATCGGAATCCCGGTTTGGTTTCTTTTCTTCGGCTTCGCGGCGTGGTTTGTTGCTAGATTCGTCTACCTTGTCGTCACTCTGGGGCGCCGCATCCGTAGCTTCTTCCTCTGCGCCACCCGGGGCAGCCGTCGAATCAGATGGTGCTGAAGCCGTCGGCTGTGGAACTCGTACGGCGAACCCCGATTTCTTTGCCTCCGAATTCACACCGTTGGTGTTTGCCAAGTTCGAGGGTGTCGCTGTCGACGTATTCGCCTTCTGTGACTCTTCTGTCTTCCTGGCGAATGGTTTCTTAGTACGCTCGCGTTCGTTCGCTTGATCAAGGTTTTCGGCGTCGTCCGCTTCATCAGCATGGACCTTAGGTGTGCCGTCATCTGGCTGTGGAGTTGGCGCAACGGGTTTGCCAGGTGTCGCTTGTTTGGCATCCGCGCCCGCAGACTCGTCCTTTAACAACGCCTTGTTCGCCGATTCCATCGCGCGTTGCGCCACATTATGACCGGCCTGTCGACGTCTGGCCAATTCTTCGTAGGGAACTTGCTGGTATTTTGCAAAGTCGCCAGGGACATTCGCAACAAACGGTTCGCGGTAGACACCTCGGGACAACAACAAGCCGTTGCTCTGCAACGTATTCAACGTGGATGCAATCTGGTCCATGGATGCTTCAACAAACACGACATCGACAGCATCGGTCACCTGCGCCGCCTTCAATGCGCGCGATGTGCCGTCCAAGGTAGATTGGAGTTCTAGCGAGTCCGCAGCTCTCAGATCAATGACAGTGTGTTTGTCCTGCGCCGGCGATTCTGCGGCGAGCCTCGGCCCCTGACGATGATCCGGCGTCACGACTTTGATTCCGTTGGCCATCAAGGCCTGGTCAAACAGACCTCGTTCAAAGGCCGTGCGGCTCACGTCGAGCGTCGCAACATAGCGTGCATTGAGATTCGGGCCACTTGTCGGAGCCGCCATCTTCTTCGTCTGATCCTGAGCGACCAGAGATGGCGCTGTGGGCTTCGGGGCCGGGGAAGTTGCCGGCGTACTGCTCACCGCACCTCGCTGAACGGAAGGTGTGTCTGTCCGGACAAGATCCCGCGGTTTGCCGTTCTCATCACGATCCGCAGCGCTGTCTTTGAAGGGAGCCTTTGGTGCTCTTATTTGATTTCCATTAGTCCTCTTGAGTTGTGTCCCTTGCCTATCGGCCTGACCAATCAAGTCCACCGCCGAATCGTCGTTGCTGAACTCGTCTTGTTTTCTTGCCTTGGATTGACGCGTTACCGAAGACGCGCTGCTGGAATCCGCACCTTTGTCGCCAAACGGTTCGGCCTGCTCTGCCAGTGCCTCAAATGGCGAATCCTCGTGAGCGGACTCTTCGTAATCACCCTCCGGCGATTCGAGTCCCTTTGCTTCGCTGGCCGAGGGATGCGATTCATTTAAGCTGCGGTTCGAATTCTCCGCGGATGTCGCATCTGAATCTCGCTCGTTCGTTACAGCCACGGGAGCGTCGACGTTGGGTAGCAAAAACAACGAGACGAATAACAAGGCGGCGACCGACGCAACAATCGTCACGGCCATTCGCAAATTGCCGCGATCATGCGGCGAGGTAAGTTCGGTCGATTCGGACGTTGTTTCTGGTCCGGTCAACATGGCCCGTTCGGCGCGCTGAAGCACGCGGCCGGCGAATTGGTCGTCCAATTCATAAGACGGCAGCGTCTGTAGACTTTCACGCAACCCGCGAAGCTCATTGAACATCCGCCGATAATCAGCGTTGTCCACCAGCATCTGTTCGACCTGTTGTTGCTGGGCGGCGGATAACTCGCCATCTAGAAAGGCGCTAATCAGTTCGTCAGAGAATTCATTACTCATCATGCTGGCCCGTCATATTGTCGTTCCAGCGGTCAGTGCCGGAACATCGTAACAAGGACTGCGTTATTCCGCCGTACCTTGCGGTTGCTCTTTCAGTTGGTCACGCAATTGAAGCCGGGCTCGATGAAGCCGACTCCGTACGGTGCCAATCGGCAGGTCGAGAATATCTGAAATGGTTTCATAACAACAACCATCCATCTCGCGCAACACCAAGATCGCTCGATGCTCTTCGCTCAGCGCATCCAACGCTCGGCGTACCATGCCGACCTTTTCTTCTCGCTCCAACCGATCGCCTGGTCCATCCCCTGAATCGATCGGCTCCTCACCGGATTGCTCTCGACTTTGATCCACCGAAACCTCGACTTTCTTGCGTCGTCGATGGCTGATGGCCGTGTTAAAAGCAATTCGATACAACCATGTGTAGAACGCGCTTTTGCCTCGAAACGTATCCAGCTTCACAAAAGCTTGGACAAACGCGTCCTGGGCAACATCTTCCGCTTGCTCACGACATCCCACAATATGCACAAGGGTGTTGTACAGTCGGTTCTGGTATTTGCAGACCAACTGGCCAAACGCCGCCGAGTCACCGTTGAGGGACTGTGCAATTAGTTGCTTGTCGTTGAGTTGTGCGTCGTCGTTCTTCACAACCGCTCCAGCGTTACCGACGTTCGCGTGGTTAGGAAAGTTCCCGATAAACCAACGGTACCAACGGTCGATCGGGGTGCTGCCATGATTGTGCTATCTTGGCAATTCGGCCGTTGTGTGTTAAACCCTTATGGTTACGACACTTACGGCCGCTTGCCAGCCAAACTTCGGGAGCCTTGCGAGACTTCAGAAGTTTCACCCGGCAACTCAAACGGGCCAGATTGTTGAGTTACGGATTTGCAAAGCGCGCACGAACACGACTGTTCCGATTTTTCTGTTAGTGCGCATTCGCATCGCCGAGGGTTCATTATTTCTTGAAATCTTCATGGGGGCCATCGCATCCGGCTTCCCAGATGGACTTGTTGCGCGCCCGCGTCGGGAAGATGCACGCTACCACATAAAGGTGAACCCCAGATGGGCGCCATCGGCCCACAGGCTGCCAAGCCGAACGCTGGCCTCAGAGATGTTGAGTGCAGTCGAGTGGATTTGATCGGGAGCTAGTGCAACGCCTGAGATCCCCATGATTTGATAACCACCACGAATCGCAAGTCGGGGAGTTAGTTGATAAACAATGCTCACTTCCGCTTCGCCCACAAATGCCAGGTCGTCGGACGAAGCGCTGACACCGGGACCGACGATCGCCGAACTGGTCCCTTGCGATGCGTCGTTGTAGTAGATGCCGCCGGTGATCCGACCTTGCAGGCGCAGCGGCGAACCGATTCCCAGCATGATGAACTGGGTCCCGATTTGTCCGCCATATAGATTATTGTTGGTATCAATTTGCAGGACATTCGGCAGAGGCGTGTTGTTTTCGCGGACGGAAAACGCTTCATCAAGGTTGATGTAGCGGATGCCCAGGAACCAGCCCCACGGATTTCCACGCCCGGGACGGAAATTCACTTCGCCGCTCTGCAGGCTGGAGTCGTAGTCCAAAGTAAACGACCCCGGATTGACCGCGATTAGAAAACCAGGGCCGACGAATCGTACATCGCCCGTGACCGTGGCGGAACTGTTCCACGAATAGATTCCAAAGTAGCCCACTTCCCATGCACAGCAGCCCGGTCCACCGTCACGAAGTATTCTGACGCGAGGACCAATTTCATAGCCCATGTCCAGTTGCTGGGCGTCAAACATGCGGACTTGCGTTGTTTCGTTGACGATTATCGGATTGGACGGCGGGTCCGAGCGGTTGAGTGCCAGGGCGTCGACCGTGACCATCCAGCAAAAGCAGCGACAACAGGAAACACATGGGCAACCGGCGCAACCCGTGCACGGGCCGACGGGTTCATAAGCGCGCTCGAAGGGACCCCCGTTTCCCAATTGCGGCGAGGGTTCCATTTGTGTTGGTGCGGCCGCCTGGGGTTGCGTGAATGTTTCGTGATTTAAGGCTCTCAATTGAGTCGGAGCGGCTGCAATCCGCGTCGGGCCATAGCCAGCACCACTTCGGTAGATCGAACCGTTTGGTTGACTCTGGTTGCCCCACAACCGATTAGCCGATGCGATTCGCATCTGATTTGCCTGGCCAGTGCCCCAAGCTGTATAGGCCGTTGGACCGTATACCGATTGGGCGTTGACAACCGTGTTGATGCAACTGTTGACAGCGAAAACTGCTAATGAGAGCACAACCGAAATAACACGTTGAGACTTCATGACCTAAACCTGATTCGTCCTTGATAGTTATTTGTCAAGATCTGTATTCATCGCGAGTATCGACACAATTTTGAGAACAAGTGGCGTTTTCTTTTGAGCGGCATTCGAATCGTTACAGGCGGCGTCGGCGATTCCCCAGAATTGATACAAACGGATTGCAAGCGGCGCCCACAACGAGCCAGAGTGACGATGCACGAATTCGTGATTGTTACTTTACGGACCATGAAAGATTGCCTGTCGGGCGCTTTGTACTTCGATGCGTACCGGGCGCGATTGCAACACCGCGAGCGGATGAACTTTGGGAAGGCCAAATCCGGCTTTGCCCAGGAACAGAACCGGACGTGCGGGGTCGTCGCCGGAATACTTGATGTGCTGGTCGTTGGCCAATGTCCATTGCTTGTTAAACTCGATGACATCCATCCTTAAATTGCCTCGGATCGGGTCCGCCAGAAAGACGCGATCTTCGACAATTCCCCGGAACACAACAAAGTGTTTGTAGTCGTTCTTTTCAATTCGCACGATCACCGGAGCCTGAGACTTGGCCAGTTGTTTTAACGGAATATTGGCGACCGCTGCCTGGTAGCCAAGGTCTTTGGCTGCCGTAAACAGATCCAACATCGACAAACCCTTTTCGTAGCGATCGCGGACGACAGCTTCCGCATCCGGCCGGTCGGCCAGCCGCAAAAAGATCGCCTGCAAAACCTTTTGTTCGGTCACCTGGTCGCCAAAGTAGTGCTTCAGCAACGTCGTCAACGCCGCCGCGCCGCACGAGTAATCGTACTTTTGCATGACGACGTTTTCGCGCTGCAAACCCTGCCATGATTGAACCGGTTTGCGAACGCGAAGGCCGCCAACCTGGACATACACTTCCGGCGGCATTTCCATCTCGACACCCACTGGCAAGTTGTCGTGCATCGGCGACATGCATCCGGTCGTTGCCACGACAACAACCAGCAGCCCGACTATTTGAAATAGACGGGCTACTGGGGCCTCGATCGGGAGTAACTCGACGCCTAGTGGAACCATAAACATCCCGGTTTCAAGTCTCGAATGAAGTTGACGCCGATCGAAAAATCTGGGGCGTCCGTGTTCAAGCCAAAGGCAACGAACGGCTGCACGCGGTGGATCGGCGATACACGTCGAATCAGGGCAAGCTGCAACAGCACGGGTTCGTTGTTGGAATTTGGGATCGATGTGCCGGCAAACTTCGCGTTGGATTGCACCGAGCCCAGCAGTTGAGCGGACAGACTGATGTCATCGTTGACCGCCATGCCCATGCCGAAGTTGTAGGTCGCGGTTTCGCCTGGTTGGATGAACGTGCCGGCAATCTCACGTCCAAAGTTGTGTTGATATCCGACGCCGCCAAAACACACGACGGGATCATAGGACTGGACGAAGTTCAACGAACCGCCCAGAACCCAGAAGCCGTTACCCAACGACGCGACATTGCCGCTGGGCGAACGAAATGGATTGTTGCCGGTGGGCGCCGTGAAACTGAACGTGGCCGTGACGTCGGGCATACCATCGCGGGCTTCGAGCAGTTGATAGACAAATCCCGCCGAGATATCGCCAATGGCCCCGGTGCTATCGGTGATTTCCCCAGCAACACTGTCTCGCTCGTACAAACCGATGCCAAACGGAACTGTGGCAAACAATTCGAGATGTTCGTGAAATCCGTATCGCAGACTAAAGGGAACCAGAAACTGGCGGTTACGAATCCGTTCCAATACGGGAACACCCGGCGGCACGACCAACACGGCCTCCGATTCCTGCCAGGTATAGTTAAAGCCGATTTCCATCTGGTACGTGCCGGGAGCCAGCAGCAAGGTCGATTGTCGCAAGAACAATTCGTTAATGTCGTCCGGTGGTTCTTCACCGATCGGTTGTTCGCCACCGATCGGCTTGCGAGGACTAGTCAAACGTCCGGGGCCGATCGGTTCCGGCGATGGATTTGGCTGAGCGGGGGGATTCGGCTCGGGCAGCGGCAATGGTTGCCGGCGTGATGCAACATAGGGCCCGACTGGTGGGAGCCGCATCAGCGACGCAGACTCGCCGCTCGTGTAAGACGACAAATCAAAGTCGGTTTGGGCATGTGCCGACGAGATGGCGAAACAGCCAAGCAGGCACGCAGCAGCAATTACCTTTTCCATCCGTTGTTCCATCCGTGTCGTGTTCATCCGCACGCTTATCGCGCAGAGATCGCTTCTTCGCTAGTAGAGAAGTGGACGTCAGGCCGTCCGGGCGAAGATCGTGATCGACGCAACGCCTGATGCGGTGCTTGCTCGTCAAAGTCGGGCTGAGTTTCAACCGTTCCAACCAGGCCCGAAAGACGCCCAATTCATCGTGGTCGGCGGCGAGCCTTCAGAGGATGTCAATAGTCGGGAAATCCCCGGGATTCGCTTTGTCGCGAAAGGGAAGCAGAACCGCGAATATCCGATCTATGAATACACGCTTTCTATAGCGAACCAGTCCGATACTTTTCGGGCTCGCAGCCAAGATCTCAACCGAATGCGGTCCGTCGTTTATCATTCCGCGATGGTCGATCACTCCGAGCGTCTGCTCTACTTTCCAGACAATCCGATTGCCCCTGCAAAGGTGGGCAACGAGGATGATCTATCGTCAGACGTGTTTCGCCCCAAGGGAGTGGCAAATCTCTATGTTCTGAGTGCCTACGCAGGTGGCAGCGATTCGGTCCGCAAAAAGATATTACAAAGCCCCTGCCATCTTGCACGTTTTGGGCGGAGCATTGGAGTCGAAGCTGCCAATCGAGCCAAACAATCGTCGCCCGCAGAAAAGCTTCACTTCCCAGACTCAGCCACCGGGAAGAACACCTCCAAAGTCTCGGAAGTCGCCCCCAGTTTTCGTTTTCAAGACTGCCCCCAGGTTGAACTGCCCGCTCACGATCTGCCAATTCTCGGTCGCTGGGATGTGGTGGTCGTCGGTGGTGGCACATCGGGCGCACCCGCTGCTATTGGCGCCTCCCGCTCCGGTGCGAGGACTTTGCTGATTGAATACATGGATGAATTGGGCGGTGTCGGCACGGCGGGTTTGGTGGCCAACTATTGGTATGGATTACAAAATGGATTCACCGCTGAAGTCGACAAAGCCCTCGGTATCGATAACCAGTGGTGGCCGGCCAGAAAGGCAGAGTGGCTTCGTTCTGAGCTGATGAAGGCCAATGCCGAAGTCTGGTTCGGCAGCTTCGGCTGCGGCGCCGTGATGAAAGGTAACAAGGTCAGTGGTGTGGTCGTAGCGACTCCCTTTGGGCGCGGAGTGGTCCTCGCGGATGTCGTCGTCGATGGCACAGGTAATGCCGATATTCCAGCCGCAGCAGGAGCGGCCACCCAATACAGCATCTCCGCTTCGGGCGACCTGACGGTTCAGGTCGCCGGTTATCCCGACCGGGATCTGGGCATACGACACAACAACACCGCCTATGCCATGACCAATGATGCCGATGTACTCGACCGCACTCACCTGTTGCTGACGGCCCGCCAGCACGGCGGTGTCAAAAATCAGAATCCCCACGACATGGGCCAGCTGATCGACACTCGCGATCGCAGACGAATCGTCGGCGATTACAATCTCGGCACCTGGGACGTAGTTACCGGCCGCACTTTTCCCGACACCATCTCTCACCATCGAAGCAACTTCGACGCTGGAGCCCTGCCGGACGATCTGATGTTTTTGGTAAAAGACATGAAAGGGCCGGTGTATATCGCCGACATGCCCTACCGTTGTTTGACCCCACTGGGCATGGAAGGCTTACTGGTCACCGGACTGAGTGCCAGCGCCCATCGCGATGCCATGACCCTGACCCGCATGCAACCTGATCTGCAGAACCAGGGATACGCTGCCGGAGTCGCCGCAGCGCTTGCAGTGCGAACGACTGGCGGCCTGGTACGCGAGATCGATGTGAAGCTACTACAGCGCGATCTCGTCCGAAAAGGCTGCCTGCAGGAACGAGTCCTCACCGATACAGACTCCTTCCCCATGGACGAGGAGGCGATCAAAGCAGCTGTACAAACCTTAAACGCGCTCACCATCGACGTTCACCAGAAACGAGAGCATGACGATACCTTGCCCGCGCTGGCTGTGGTGATGGGCAATCCAGAGCAAGCCATTCCCTTTCTAAAACAAGCCTTTCAATATGCCAAGGACCTGGAAACTCGGATCAATTTCGCGCGGATCCTGGCTGTTCTCGGAGATTCATCAGGAAAGGAAGTTTTACAGGTAGCCGTGAATCAGTCTCAGGAATGGGGCATGGGCTGGGACTTCAGCAGTCAGCGCGAGAAAGCCAATTCCTTTGGCCGGGTGGACCGTTTGGTGATCGCGTTAGGATTCCTGCAGACGCCAGAAGTGCTGCCACCGCTGGTTCAAAAGCTGGAACTGCTGCAGGCAGATAGCCCACTTTCCCACTACAAAGCGGTTTGCCTGGCGTTGCGGTTGAACAAGCACAAGCTGTTGACCGAACCGCTGGCGCACCTGCTCAACAAGCCGGGAGTCAAAGGACACGCACAGCCGCTGAGCTATTACGCCGCCAGCGGCGGAGCCAACGGAAAGCTGCCGCAGCGTCACCGGGTGAATGCGCAGGGTGGCTCCGAACTCAATGCCAAGTTCAAGGAAGTTCTCGTGGCGGCGCTCCTGTTTGAATGCGGTGATCACCAGGGCCTCGGGCGCGAAATCCTCGAGTCTTACACCAGGGACGTGAACGGCCATTTTGCCGCCTATGCGCATCACATTGTGACCAGCGAATCAAACCTCCAAACTACGAATGTAGGGGACAGTAAAGATGGGATCATCTGGGTTCAGCCAACAGACCGAACGATCAACAAAGGCGAACCGCTAAACCTGATGGTTATGTCACAAAGACCGAACGCCAATTATCAGTGGCGGCGCGACGGCCAACCAATTGCAGGCGCCACCTCCAATCGCCTAAACCTGCCCGAGCTCACGGTGAAAGACAGCGGCTCAGAGTTCGATGTCGTGGTGCGGTGCTCTGACGGCAGCGAGGAAACGAGTAAAGCCGCAACCATCACCGTGCCGGTAAATCAAAGTGTAACCAATGCCCATTGGGCTTCGCATGCCGATTGGAATAGTCAAAAGCCGGGTTACGAATGGCTATTCCCGTTCATCGATACCAACAGCGATGGCAAAGTGACCCAAGAGGAATACACACGCTTCCAGGTCTTCAAGCAGAAGAGCAGCGATTGGCAGACTGAAGTGCGCAAAGGCGGATTGTGGTGAAGGAGAAGATGATCCACTTATCGAATTCCCTGGCCCTATTGATGTTGATGTTGGCGCTGGGATCCGTGGCGTCCGGAGCGAATACAGAAAAGCCCAACATCGTTGTGGTCATGGCGGACGATTTGGGATTCTCTGATCTCGGTTGCTATGGCGGAGAGATCCAGATGCCTCACATCGATCACTAGACTAGACTAGAGAAGAACATGAAACAATTGATCCTTACCGTCTTGACCTGCACCCTGATTGCCCAGAATGGGTTCAGCCAACCATCCGGTTCACGTGTGCGCAGCGTCAGCGAGTCCGAGCGTCTGATTCCGTTAGCCTATGACGTCGACGTGATCGTCGTTGGGGGAACCGTTCGTGGTGTCGCCGCCGCAGAAGCCGCCGCCAATGGCGGCGCCAAGGTGTTCCTGGCCACGGATCGCCCGTATCTGGGGGAAGATGTGTGCGGCACCTACCGGCTCTGGCTGGAACTGGAGGAAGAGCCCCAAACCGACTTGGGAAAAGCCATATTTGCCAACGCTACGGTCCATAGGGAACCGAACTCTGAAACCAGCCTACCCTTTACTTACTCGGCCTCACTCGACTCCCATCAGAGACACCCTGACAAGGGCAGCATGCTTACAGACGGCAAGTATTCGGAGGTTGGCCCGGATAGTGTCCAATACAACGGCGACGTTACCATCACCGTCGACCTTGGCAAACCGACGGAATTCGCGGGAGTCCGTTTGATGGGCTTCAACCGTGAAAACGATTTTGTCATCAAACGGGTAGCCGTTTCGGTCAGTTCGGATAAGCAAACCTGGCATTCACTGGGTATCGCACGCAATACCCTACCACCTATCAAGACCAGAGACATACCCGTCCTTCACGCCCTGGATCAGACGGTTACCACCCGCTACGTCAAAGTCGAGGTTGCCAAGGATGAGGGTGTCGATCGAGTGCTCCTGGCCGAACTGGCAATTATCCCACCCCGGCAGGCGTCTGATGCAAAAACGGCCAGTAACCGGCGTGTTGTCACGCCGATGATGGTCAAGAGCGCACTGGACAAAGCCCTGCTCAACTCAGAGGTCAACTTCCTTTACGGCAGTTACGTGACTGAAGTTCTGCGCGATCCGCAGGGGAAGCTCGCCGGCGTTGTCATATCCAACCGTTCCGGACGCCAGGCTGTTCGCGGCAAGATCATTATTGATGCCACAGATCGGGCGAGCACCGCGCGGATCGCCGGTGCTGAGTTCACGCCTTATCCGTCCGTCCCCCAGATCTTCCGCCGTATCGTCCTCGGCGGCGAGCCCGGTCCCAAGGCCAAGGACACCGGGATACGCTATCAAGTCGTCGGTAAAAGCTCCAATGTGTATCCGGTTTACGAATACGAGTTCCAAATCCCAATGCGCGACGGTTCGTGGGCTTCGTTTGCCCGCGCCGACAGAGAGGCTCGTGACCAAAGCTGGCATACCGGCCAGGCTGGCTACGCCGAAATGCTCTTCCAGATTCCTCCGGACCCCGTGAAGTCGGGCAGCCCGTTGGCCGGACCATGGCCGGGTGCAGCCAAGTTCCCACTTTCCTCATTGACTCCGTCAGGCGTGGATCATCTGTTTGTTCTTGGCGGTTGTGCCGACATTTCGCGCGAAGCCGCCGCCCAAATTCTGCGCCCGTTGACTGGTATCCGCCTCGGTCAACGCGTGGGTGCCGCGGCTGCTAGCGCTGCCAGGTCGCGGCAACTCGCTGCGTCGGGAGAACTGATCGTTGGCGGTCCCGACGGCGAAGGCACCATCCAGGCGGAGGTCGGCGAGAGGCTGGAAGGCTTGCGTTGGCGGCCATCGGAAGGCGCTGTTCGCAGCCCGGCGCGCGCGCTGCCCGTCCTGGCCCGCTATGACACGGTGGTTGTTGGTGGGGGTACAGGTGGTGCCGCAGCCGGAATCGGCGCCGCCCGCGGCGGAGCCCGCACTCTCGTCATCGAGCATCTTCACGGTCTGGGCGGGGTCGGCACCCTCGGCCGCATCGCGGTTTACTATCACGGCAACAAAGCCGGCTTTAACCTCGAAGTTGAAAAGGGTATTGCTGACATGACCGGCAGCGAGGAATTCAGGGATCGATTCTTCGACATCGAAACGAAAACCGAATGGCTGCGCAAGGAATTGGTGAAAGCCGGTGGTGATGTCTGGTTCCTTTCCCTGGGCGTCGGTTCCGTAGTGCAGGATAAGCGCTTTGCTGGCGTTGTGGTAGCCACGCCGTTCGGACGTGGCATTGTCCTCGCCAATACTGTAATCGACTCCACGGGCAACTCCGTGATTCCCCATTGCGCGGGCCTCGAAACTCAGATGATCGACAGTGAGCACATCTCGGTTCAGGGCACCGGCCTGCCGCCCTGGAATCCTGGCGAGAATGTTCAGAACTCGGATTGGACCTTCGTGCATGATGACGACGTGATGGACATGTGGCGCATCTTCGTCGTCGCCAAGAAAAAGTACAAGGACCATTACGATGTGGGCCAACTCATCGATACGCGCGTCCGGCGTCGAATTCTTGGCGACATCATGATTACGCCCATGGACATCATCAACCAGCGTGTCTATCCCGACGTCATAACCGTCTCCCAGAGCGATTTCGATAACCACGGGTTTTCCAGTCATGATCTGTTTATGGTATACCGCCAGGACAGGAGGGAACTGTATGGCAACATACCCTATCGCGCCTTGCTGCCGAAAGGCTACGACGGCATTCTGGTCACCGGCCTGGGCATCAGCGCCCACGGCGATGCGATGCCGGTGATCCGGATGCAGCGCGATGTCGAGAATCATAGTTACGCTGCGGGTCGCGCGTCCGCTATGGCCGCAAAGGAAGGGACCACCGTCCGCAACATCGATGTCAAGAAACTCCAGCGCCACCTTGTCGACATCGGGACGATTCCCGAAGAGTTCATCGGCGCTGAAGACAGTTATCCTCTGAGCCCTGAACGTATCCAGACTGCCGTCGCCTCCATCGGCCGGGACTACACGGGCATCGCCCAGGTCCTGACCCAAACGGACACCGCCATTCCGCTGATGCGCGAGGCCTATGAAGAAGCCGTAGACGAGGCCGTCAAACTCCGCTACGCGCATGTTCTCGGACTGTTGTGGGACGATACCGGCGCTGAGAGCCTGATCAAGGCTGTCAGCGAAGCCAAATGGGACAAAGGCTGGAAATTCAAAGGCGGCGGTAATTACGGTCCCACCACCAGTCCGCTCGATAACCTGATCATCGCCTTGGGGCGCACCGGCGACCAGCGAGTCATCCCGGTCCTGCTTGAGAAGACCCGGCATCTGCCGCCAGAGAGCGAGTTCTCCCATTACCGGGCTATCGCCAAGGCTTTCGAGAGCCTCCGCGATCCACGGGCAGCCGAACCGCTCGCGAAACTCTTACAGCAACCCGGCACCGGTGGTCACGCCTATCTGGAGATCCACGACGTCATCGGACGCACGCCGATGCACTTGAGTGACAACTCCACCCGTGACAGCTCGCTCCGTGAATTGATTCTGGCCCGGGCCTTGTATCGTTGTGGGGATCACAACGGCCTCGGCAAAAAAACGATGGAGGCTTACAGCAACGACTTCCGCGGTCACTACGCGACCCACGCCAGAGCCGTTCTGGCCGAAAGAAACTGACATGAAAAGAACGGCAACACCTGCAGCAATGCCGGCGTTCCTGCTCGCTTTGGCAAGCGCCGCA
>CAYFJO010000256.1:0-15464 GCA_964343305.1 uncultured Pirellulaceae bacterium
CTCCAAATTCAAAAACTCAAGTGATGCGGAAAAGTCTTGGTCCTCAAAACTTGAAGTTTTGAATTTGTTTGTTATTTGGTGCTTGTAAATTGTGATTTTAACCCAGCCGGTCTTGTCACAGCGGCCAACTTGCCGATACTTTTCTCGATGCATCGTTTCAGTCAAATTCCCGCCGTCCAGCTTCAAAGTGTCGCGCCGCGATATCGTGCCGTGCGGCCGCATCCGTGGCAAGCGACGCGTTCCTCGTTCACGCCCGTCGCCGCGACAGCGAATCCGCTCGCGGGACTCGACCAAGAAGACATCGAGGTCCGCACGCGGCGCGTCGAAGCGATTCTGTTTCTCGCGCGCGAACCCCTGAATGCCAGAAAACTCTCACAACACGCGGGTTTGGCCGACGGCACGGAAGCTCGTACGCTGGTCCTTCGATTGAACAAACAATACGACGACCTTGGACGAGCGTTTCGGGTCGAGCAAGTCGCGGGTGGTTACCAGTTTCTGACACGGCCCCAATTCGGCAATTGGCTGCGCCGGCTGGAACACACTCCGGCACAGACGCGGCTGTCCGCTCCGGCGATGGAAACCCTGGCCGTCGTGGCCTATCGACAGCCCGTGCCGCGAGCGGATGTTGAAGCCATTCGCGGTGTCAGTTGCGGCGAAATCCTGCGGCAATTGATGGAGCGCGACCTGGTTCGCATCGGCGGCCGCGGCGAAGAACTGGGGCGGCCCTATTTGTACGCCACCACCCAGCGATTCCTGCGAATCTTCGGCCTCAGAAATTTAGACCAATTGCCTCGTTCGGACGTGTTGCGTAATGCGGCAATTCCTAATAAAACACAACTCCAGGATAGTGGCAGTTAGAGCCGAATCGATTCCCGTTGAAAACTCCAGTGAAATGGATCAAGTGAAAGAAGGAGAAGGAGTTTAAAAGTGAGCGTCTCAATTTCTGTGAAACCCGAAGGCCTGGAGCGCGATGCTCTTGGACTGTTCGACGAAGAATTCGAATTGGGGTGCGGTGCACCCAGCTTGAGCATTGATGAAGTCGACGATGGCAATGACGATGATGACGATGGCGATGACGATGACGACGATGACTTCGACGACGACGATGACGACGATGACGACGATGACTTCGACGACGATGAGGACGACTTCGACGAGGACATGGACGATGATCTCGACGACGACCTCGACGACGGCGGCTGGGAAGAAGTCGAAGACGATGAAGATGACGACGACTTAGGCGATGATGACGACGAATGGGGCGACGAAGATGATGATGACGACGACGATGAGTTATAAAGCGAGTGACTAATCGCCCAGCCGAAACAACCTCTTGAGTGCATCGAGCAGACCGTGGGGCTCGCCCTCTTTCGCTTCGTCACGAAGTGATTCCAACGGTGGGTGCAACAGTTTATTGACCAGCCGGTCAAACGCTTTGTGGATCTCTTCGCTTGTTTTGGAATCCAAATCGCCAAGCTTGTTTAGCAGCCGCTTCAGTTCGATATCTTTCACGTCCGTCGCCTGCTCCTTCAGTTGCCGGATAAACGGAATTGTCGCGCGGTGATTCAGATCGGTCATAAACCGGTCGGTCTCCGAATCGATGATCCGCTCGGCCTTGGGCCACTCCTTTTCACGAAGCTTGCGATTGCGCTGGCACGTCGTCCTAAGGTCGTCGATCGAATACAAGTACACGTTCAAACATTCGCCCACGCTTTCTTCAATGTCGCGCGGCACCGCCAAGTCGAGCATGAAAAGTGTTCTTTGTTCGCGCTCGACTTCGATTTTCTTGTAGTGCTGGAGTGTCAAGACCGGTTCGGTGGCACCCGTCGTGCTGACCACCATGTCGGCTTCGATCAAAGCCTGGTCAAATTCTCCCCATTGGCGTGCCCGGCCGCCGACCTTTTCGGCCAATAACTCGGCTCGCTCCAGGCTGCGATTGATCACCGAGATGTCGTGAGCCCCCTGATCGATGAGATATTGGACCGTCTCTTCGCCCATCTCGCCGGCTCCGATCACCAACACGTGTTTGTCGTCGAACCGTGCGAAAATCTGTCCGGCAAAATCGGCCACGGCCACGCTGGGGATGCTGACGCGTTTTTCGTTGATGGCCGTTTCGTTGGCGACGCGTTTGGCCACCTTGATCGCGGCTTGAAACGCGAGGTTGCTCAGTGTGCCCGTACAATCGGTGTCACAGGCCACATCGTACGCCTGTTTCACTTGTGACAGAATCTGGGCTTCGCCAACCACCATGCTGTCGAGGCTGGCCGCCACGGTGAACAAGTGACGGATGGCATCCTCGCCTTTTCGTTCAAACAGATCGTCGAAGATGTCCGGAGCGCTCAATCCGTGAAAGTCGGCGAGGAACGTGATCACGTCGTGATGCGACGGGCAGGCCTCGTCAATTTCCGCGGCCGTGTAAAGTTCGACTCGGTTGCAGGTCGATAACAACACGGCTTCCGACTGCGGAAACTGAGTTCGCAATTTGGCCAACGCATCGCGAGTCTGATCGGGGCTGAACGCCAATTGCTCGCGCATTTCCACCGACGAGCTGTGATGACTGCAACCGATCATTTGCAGAATCATGACTCGCCTCCCGTCACTGCATTCACAGTCGATACATTCGGTGAAGACGGCGGCGTCGCGTGCTGGGCGAACAAAACGATGCCCAGCTCCAGTGCAAAAAACAAAAAGCTGGCAACGACCAAGTACGCGACCTTTCGACCTCGTCGCGCTGGCTTGTAAATGAAGTTGAACGTCAACACGGTTGCGAGCCACAAAAACAAAACTCCCGAACTCCAGACGACTGGATCAGACCAGGCAACGACGTTCGACCGGATCAGGTTCAACACGATACCCGACAGCAGCCCGACTCCGAGCAATACAGACGAAATCACGAGTGCCCGTTCGTTCTCTTTCTGTAGCCATTCGAGGCTCGGCAATTTGATGCCTTCGCTCGGCGGCAACTTGTGTTTCAGCCGATACGATTGGATCAAATACATCACGCCCGCGACGAAACCGAGCGCCACAACAATGGTGCCAAGCAACAACGCGATGCCGTGAACGACGCCCCAAACGGTCAGTGCTTGTTCGCGCGGAAACGACGGTGCGTCACGATAGATGTACGCCAACCCGATCAGGATCAGCACCAACGGAAGAATGAACATTCCAGCCGCCGATTCTGGCCGCCAAACTCCGATGAGCAAATATGTCGCTGTCAACGTCCAAGCGATCAGCAAGCACCAGTCATGCCAATTTGAAAGCGGTGACGCGGACGGCAATTCCTCTTGCACGCGCAACCAAAGATAAACCGAGTGGGCAAACAGCCCCGCAACCGCAAACGTCCACATCACGGCGATTCGAATCGGCGCGCGAAAGAGCAGCCGCGTGACATCGAGCAACAACGTCACAACGTAACTGCCAAAAAAACAAACAATGGTGATTTTGGTGAGGAACATCTATGTCTTGTAGCCGGATTCGTAAGAATTCGGGTAACGCGATTGTCTGAAGTCTCACGACTTCACCTACGGTTACGAATCTAAATCGTACTCCTTGAGTTTCTTGTGCAATGTGTTGCGGTTGATTCCGAGTTTGGTGGCAGCTTTGGTTTGGACGTTGTTGCACGACTGCATGACTTGGGCAATTGTTTCACGTTCGACGCGATTGACAATCGCCGCGTGCAATCCTTCTCCGCCCGGTCCGGCCGAATCGATGCCTTGCTGAACCAGTTCGTGGGCCAGCATTTCGACGTCGGCCCCGCGAATTCCCGTCACTTTCGGCGCTTCGCCGCCGCGGACGACATCGGGCAACAAATCGACGGTCAACTCATCGCCCTCGGCCATCACAACCGCTCGCTCAATATAGTTTTGTAGCTCTCGAACATTTCCCGGCCAATGATAGCTCTGCAGAGCGTCGAGGGCCTCGTGCTGAATGTGGACGACGTAGCGGTCGTTCGAGTCGCTGTAAAACGAAAGGAAATGGGCCACAAGTTCCTGGATGTCCTCCCGGCGTTTGCGAAGTGGTGGTAAGTAAATCGGCACGACGTTCAAACGCCAGTACAAATCTTCGCGAAACCGCTCCTCGGCAACTTCGTCCGACAGATCTTTGTTGCTGGCGGCGACCACGCGGACGTCGACCCGAACCGTCTGAGTATCGCCGACACGTTCGAACTCGCGTTCCTGGAGTACGCGCAGTAGTTTGACTTGGAGCAACAGAGACGTGGAGTTGATCTCATCCAGGAAAATCGTCCCCGTATGGGCGGCTTCAAAACGGCCGGCTCGATTGTTGACCGCGCCCGTGAACGACCCGCGAACGTGTCCGAACAGTTCGCTTTCCAGCAGACTTTCACTCAACGCGCCACAGTTGACTTTGACCAAAGGCCCAGAGGCCCGGTCACTCAAGCGGTGAAGCGCCGTCGCGATCAACTCTTTTCCCGTGCCCGTTTCGCCAAGCAGCAGAACGGATGCGTTGCTCCGCGCCACTTTGCGCGTCACACGATAGACTTCTTCCATCGCGGCGCCCGAGCCGATCAGGCCGGGAGTCGGCGGACCGGATTCGTTTGAAGGATTGATGCGGTGCGTGGCCATCGTCGTCGAGTCGATCCCGTAGCTGAATTTGTGAAAATTCAGACGCGCCGTGTGACTGAATTCTCACGAATTCAGCTACGAAGACCCGTCGGTTTTAGTCTGGAGAACTACGAGACGCTTTGCGGCGCAACTCGGCCTCTCGCTCCTGTTCGTTTCGTTTGGCTTCGATCGTATCGAGGATGGATCCCAACACCGCTTGAGTCTCGGCATCGAGTGTTTCACTTTTGTTATAGCGATCGTATTGGTCGCGAATTTGTTGCGAAGTGAGCATCGTGCCACGTCGTTTGACGGCGGCATCAAAGCCGGCCGCGGCCGCCTGTCGCTGCTCAATGGGGCGAGCGTTTTGACTGGCAAAATCGATCAATGCCGACTGAGCCTGCGCGGTGCCCAGCCTGCCTAGAACCGTCACCGCCTTGGCGGACAGGTTCGGATGATCCAGCGCCGAGACAATCGCGGGTCCATGTCGCATCACGTCATAGAATCCGTAATCATTGGGGTTCTCGACGAATCGGATCATGGCATCCAGCGCGGCACTGGCCTGGGCAATTTTCTCTTCGGGCGAAACCATGCGACGCCCGGCGTGTTGAACCAATCGCTCGATCACCAGGGAGAGCGTTGCGTTTTCATAGGGCCACGGAAACGCGTCGACCATGTCGTAGCCGGCCGCGAAATGTTTCATCTCTTCGAGCTTGTGGCTGTCGACCAACAAACCAATGGGCAGATTCGCTGTGCGTGTGTCCTTGCGGATCGTTTGGACAACCTCTTTAAAATGCGGAAAGTCAACGGCGTCGCTCATCAACAAGAAATCGTAATCGGGATCGGACGATGCAAGTTTAAAGAACTCACGACCGTTGGTCGCCATGTTGGCGACGATGCCGGATTCAGCCAGAATACCGACCAGTGACCGGGCATGTTCGACACGTGGGTCGCCAACCAGAATGCGGCGATCGCCCGCAGTGCGGATGAAGAATCCCAGCGTTTCGGCCAATCGGCTTGATCCCGGATAACCCGTGTGCGGGTCCAGCTTGAAAATGGCACTGGCGGCCGCAAAACGCAGCCGCCGGTCCGGATGTTGAAGGGCTGCCGCGAGGATACGAGGTCGTCCATCGTCCGATCGCACAGCCGTGACGTCGTCCGACGCTCCCAACGCTTCGGCAGCGCCGATGGCCGCGGGGACATGATCGTTTTTCACCGCGAACCTCAGCACATCTTCCAGCGCCTCGGTTTTTGCTTCGCTGGATATTGACCGCAGCAACGCGTCGTCCAACGGCCGATCCAAGCCGCGGATCAACTTGGCGGATTCCAATGTCGCGGCCAGGTAAAGTCGCAGCGCTTCTTTGTTGCCGGGGTCGACTTCGAGCAAGTCGCCGGCCAGTTGCGAGGCGACGATGAGCGACGAGGCTTCGGGAATGTACTCGTTCAGCACGCTGACTTTCTTTGCGTCGTCCCAGTGCCACAGTTCAATCAGGCCCGCCAAGTTTTCGGGACGTGGCAACTGGCCGTTGAAATAGGCGTTCGCGCGGCGAGACAGAAACTCGCGGGCGTCGTATTTCGTCGGGACTTCGCCGACGATTCGACGCAACGCATCGGTCGCGGCATCTCGCAACGCGTCGTTGCTCTTTGGCGAGGCAAACGGGCGGATCATGTACAACACCGCGCGGTTTGCATTCGAACGACCGAGGACGGAGATCGCTTGAGCCACGAGTGCGTCGTCGGACGATTGCAGCACACCGATCAAGGGCTCGATCACATCCCTGCCCAATGCCACTAATGCGTCGCGAATGTTCTTGTGTTCGGCATTGCGAGAACCATCGGCCAGCGCCTGGACCATCGGTTCGACCGCCGCGTCGCCCGCTTCGGAAAGGCCGCGAAAGGCCGCTTGGCGGATGCCGTACGACGGGTCGCTCAAGTCTCGAACAAGCGTTTGCAATCGAGACGGTTCACGCGCGGCTTTGTACGCCGCGTCGGTTGCGGACCGCGCCAGCGCGACGCCTTCCGGAGCCAAAGGTTGATAACGCAGCAGCCGGAAGAAAAACGACGAACCATACTCTTGATGTAACGCGGCCAACGTCGCTTCGTCGGGTGAGGTGGCAAGTAGCTTGCCCAAATATCGTTTTGCGTCCTGAGGACGACCCAAATTCATCATCGCCCGCATGGCTCGCGTCAATTCGCTGGGCGTAGTTGGATTCGATTCGTCGATTGCGCGAATGACCGGATCTTGAGAGACCGGGGCCGGGGCCGACGGGCGGCTCGGTCCAGGAGTGGTCGGAGTCGCCGGCCCAAACGGGTTAGGTTGAGCCACGACAAAACTCACTTGCACCAGCCAAACCAGCAGCAGCAGGGGAATTCGTCTCAACGAAATTTGATACATGTATTGTCTTTTTCTGGCGCGCGCGTTTCTAACAGAAGGTATCAAAGCAAACGAAGGAATGATGTCCTTTGTTGCCTTCATTTGCTTCAGTTCAAGAACGAATCGTCTGATGCTGGAAGAATTGGCTACCAGGTAGGAGAATTCTCCCTAAGTCCAAACTAAATCAAAGGGTTTAGTAAATCAATAACCGCCGCAGTGCTTTCAGACACCTTGGCTTGGTTCAGCGGGTTTCCCGGGCAAAATGTTCGATGAAAAATCCGTACAAGCGATACAATCCCAAATGGTTGACAGGGTCTGCGCAAGGTCTAATAATTCGGTCCTGTCGATTGATTAACGGGGTGAATTTTCAAACTAACTACTTCGAGTGTCGTCATGGCCACGGCTGGCGAGATGGGAAATGTCGTCGAATTGTTCGAGCGGGAAGATCCGCAGTTCCTCGACGCGCTGCGGGCCGTCAATGCGTATGACCAACTGTCCGCTTTCGCCGATCGGTGGAAGACCGATTCGCGACCTTGGGCCCGTGAGCAGATTTTCGAGTATCTCAAGTGGCCGATGAATTGTCCCGGCCACCAGACGGTTGTCAAACGGCTGTTCAAGAACGCCGAAGAGCGCAATGACGATGAGCTGATGGCTGACTTCCTGGTGTCCTTCGATCGGCTGGTGCGACGCGAGCGGAAAAAGCAATTTCAATACGACTGGCAAACCGGCCGGTATTGGAGCGACGAAATCCTGCACACGCCGCGCAACACGATTTCGCAACAAAGCACTCGACACGTTCGAAATCCATCTACCGGCGCGAAAATCGAAATCCCTGTCCAAGCGCCAAAAGACCCACGGTTGTTTTCCTATCACACTCGGTATCATTTGCGGCGGCGCGCCTGGCGGTACTTTCGCAAGATGGGCTACCAACGTACGGATGCCTACGCCCGCGCGATCGCGCGGGCGCTGGTTCAATACCAAGACCAAGATTTCTCGGCGGGCGAACACATCTTGGAATGCTGGGGGTTGGTCCAGGCATGTTTTCACCACCACGATGCGATCGAGTTCACGCCAACTTATGCACGCGTTGTCGCTGGTAAGACGCTGGCGGATTTGACCGCCGCACCGCGGTTTCCCAAACAATGGCAAACCGATGCTTCGACCGAGATTCTGCTGGATGTTTTGCGCCGAGCGAACTCGCGTTTGGTCCGCGTTTGGTCAAGCCAGTTGTTGATCCAACATCACAAAGAACGACTCGGCACAATCGCAATTGAAATCTTGTTCGAATTGCTTAATCACGATGACGAGGATGTTCAGGCACTTGGTGCAGAAATTCTTGTAACTCATCAGGAAATCGATCAGTTGCCGATTGAAATGTGGATGCGACTGCTGCAAGTTCGCAACTTGATGATCTTGGAATTGATCTGCCAGGCCATGCGGCAGCACGTTTTGCCCGAACGACTGACGCTCGAAGAGTGCGTGCAACTGGCGTGTTTCGAGGCGACGTCGGTGTCGCGAATGGGTTTTGAGTTCCTTCAGTCGCGCGTGATCGAAACGCCAGAGGACCGATTCCTGTTGCGGCGTCTCGCTGGCACGGAGTGCGAAACGATGGCGGCCGAGATCGCACGTTGGGCGTTGTCGATCGTCGGAACGGATGACGACGCGATCTACGACGTCGATTCGGTCTGTTACTTCTTCGACAGCCTGACGGCGGGCGTTCGCGAAGAATCGTGGAAGTGGCTCGTCGCACCGTCGCGCGGTTACGACGACCCCGTATTGTGGAGCCGTATCTTGGAGACGCCGTTTGACGATGTGCGGCTGCGGGTAGTTGAAGAACTAACAAGACGTGCGAAGTTGCCCGGCGTGGCCGACGATGATTTGACGCCGGTTTGGTGTTCAGTTTTGTTGGGTGTTCATCGAGGCGGTCGTCAAAAGGCGAAAGCCGTCCGTCAGATCGGCGATGCGTTGCAACAGAATCCAGAACGAGCGGGCGATTTGTTGCCCGTGTTGAGCGTCGCGATTCGATCGATTCGTCAGCCGGAGTTTCGCGCGGGACTCGCAACAATCGTCGCCACATTGATGAGTCGCCCGGAATTGGCCGGCACGGTTCGACAACATCTGCCGGAGTTAAACTTGACCGTCGAGGAGAATCGCGGATGATCGTCACCCTCGCCTACATGGGCCGCAGCGGAGTGCGAAACGGCGGGCGACGCAACGTCGTGTCGCTGGCTCCGAACCTGGCTCGTGATCCGGTCGCGTTCGACGCACCGCTGCGATTCCCGTTGCGTTTCCGCGAGGCAATCTCGGCGCTGCACGACGTGGTGATTAGCGACCTGCGATTTCAACCGCGTGACAAGACAGCTTATCAACTTTGGAAGCAAGGTGAGCAACAGCGACTCGAGGTTCTGCGTCGTGCCCGTTTCGATCTTGCCAAAGAAGAAATCATGTCGCGCGGTGATGTGCCTGCCGACCTCGAAACAAACTACAATCGGCTGCGGACGGCCTATTGGAAGGCCCGCAACAAGTATTCCAACTTTCTGATGCACCACGACCAGGAATTGTGGCGGATGTTGATGCCGTGCGATCCGGTGATCACAATCGCCAAGGACGTCGTGTTCTTCGAATGTTTTTCGGCGGACGAATCGAGTTACGGTTGTTTGACCGTCAACCGCGGTGACGGCTTCGGCGGTTCGCACGGTGCTCAGCTCGGCACGACCAACGTTGATTACTCGTGGAACCTGTTCAATCAATTCCAGTCGCTGCGTTCCTATCGCCAGACGCGGTTCAACGTCGACCCGAGCGGCTTTGAAGTTAGTACCGAGGGAGCCGAGGAATTTCGCGAAGAAAAAATTGATCTGCCGCAGGGTTGGCTGCGCGGGTTCATGCAGCTTCAAGGTGCGATGGGTTTGCCGATGCGGCGCGTGTCGTTGTCGCGCGAAGCGGTCTATTCGCTGCTCGCTTGGCTTCGTCGACACAAAGCCAAAGAAAGTCCGCGGGCGATTCGATTCGAACTTGCCGACGGCGTGTCGCCGCAAATGGTCCTCGAACCGTGGGGCAAGACGATCGTCTCGCACGCGACGAAGTATCACGGCCCCGACACCGAGCCGATTCGAATCTGGGGGCGCCGCCGGTTGCAAATCCTCGCTCGCGTGTTGCCGCTGGCCGATCGGATCGACGTGCATTTGCTGGGCACGGGTCTCCCAAGTTTCTGGGTTGTCCAGATGGGCGAAATGCGGCTGACCGTCGGTCTGTCTGGTTGGACAACGAATGACTGGACGCGCGGATCGGCGCTCGATCTGCTGTCGCCACCGGTGACTCCATCGACCGAGTTGGTTGATCGGCTCGGTTCGTTCGTCCAAACCCAAGGCCGTGCCAAACGCAATCAAATCGAATCTTACGGTGGAACAAATCCCGCCGAGTCGTTGGCAGCAATGAACCACCTCGCTCATTCCGGCCAGGTGATCTTCGACCTCGATGACGACATTTACCGTTGGCGGCAAATCATGCCGCAAGAAGTCGGCGAGCGTGACATGGGCCCGGAAAACCACGAGCTTGCCGGATCACGAAAACTGGTCGAACAGAAGCGTGTCGAAGTGCACTCGACGGAAACCACCGACAAAGGCGAAACCAAACACTCCGGCAAAGTTGGCAACATGCCGGTCGCCATGTCGATCAATGCCGACGGTCGCATCACACGCGGCAAGTGTTTTTGTGGACATCACCAACGAGCTGGAATCCGCATGGGCCCCTGCCGGCATTTGCTCGCACTTCGCGAGGCAGCCGAACGAGCGAACGAGGTGTTCGCGACACCCGAACAAACAACCGAAGGATGGTACAACCGAATCCGCGCATGGCTGGGCGGGAAGCCAACGTAGAACCCTAAAGTCCCCTGCCTGCTCGCCAGGCAGGAGCCCAGTTTAACAGCTAACAAACAAGCCCATTACGACATCTGACAGACCCCCGTCGGCTTGTCCGACGGGTGAATCAGTTTCCAACAGATGCCCAACCCAATCTACACAACAACGAACCTAAACCCCACAGCGTATCATCTCCGATACACATGGACCGGCTGGCCATCGTCAGGACTTCTCCCCAATCCATTGCTCGACAACGAACAAGAACAACTCAATGAAGCATGGGAAACGGATGGCCTTCGAGTCCTCGCACAAAACTGGACGACAAACCAAGTCCAATTCACCTTCAGTGTCACACCGCAAATCTCGCCGGTGTTTTTCGCAGCACGAGCCAAGGGCCGCTTGCAACACGCGTTAAGATTGGCCGGCAAATCAACAAAGTTCAGTCGCAAGGTCGCAGTTCGGACCATCGGCGACAACACAACGCAACAAGTCGAGACGTACATCCGTAATCAAGTGAAAAAGGAACCGCTCGCGGACGCGGAATTTCGAGCACGACTTCAACCATTCACGACACACGACGCTGACGTGGATCTGTCGAAGCCAACGGCGTCCAACAGTGGGCGATACTGGTACAACCTTCATCTGGTGCTGGTGGTCCAAGGGCGGTTGCGTTTTGCCGACACCGAAAGCCTTGGTCTACTACCCCAGACGTGTGGCCGCATTGCGGAGAGGAAGGGCTACTTGCTGTCGGCCGTGTCTGTTCTGCCAGACCACGTGCATCTAGCGCTGCGGGGCAACATTGAGCAGAGTCCGGAAGAGATCGCGTTGGCGTATCTCAACAACTTGGCATACGTAATGAAACAAAACGCGGTTTGGCAATACGGTTACTATGTCGGGACGTTTAGCGAATACAACATGAATGCGGTACGAAGTAATAAACGAAACTTGCGACTCACGGAAACTGATTCACTTGTCACGCAAGGTGACAAGGGTCTGAATTCGGTGAGGGCGGCAACTGATTAGCCGAGAAACTTTGAATCCCGCCTGGCGAGCAGGCGGGGGAATGAAGCTACAACGAAAGGATAAACCAACACAAGGAAAAACACCCGGGGAGCCAACCTTTTGAGACTTTCAGTTCGGCTGGCTGCGGCGTTCCGCCGTGGTGGAGATTGACTACCCATTGCGTCCCCAAGGCCGTTGTTCTTTTTGCCCCGGAGCACTCATCGCACGGGGCCAAGACAACGCGAACGTTTCCCCGATGCGATGAGTGCGCCGGGGCAACGGTGAACGACCTTGGTCCTCGGCATGAAGTCAAAAGGTTGGTGAACCGGACTTTTACACTAACCCGACGCGCGAGCGAGGGCGAACACCTGACCTCGCTTGCGCGTCGGGTTACAAAACTATTGGCGAAGTGCGCCGGTTGATCTGAGACTTTCAGTTCGGCTGGCTACGGCGTTCCGCCGTGGTGGAGATTGACTACCCATTGCGACCCCAAGATCGTTGTTCTTTTGGCCACCGACGTTGCCGTTGACGGGGCCAAGACAACACGAGTGTTACCCCGTTCAACGGCAACGTCGGTGGCCTCGGTGAACGACCTTGGTCCTCAGCATGAAGTCAGACAACCGGCCACTTTGCTTTAAATCACAAATCACCCGCACCAAATAACAAACAAATCACAATTCACAATGTTCAGACGGCGTGATTTGAATTTGCACTTTGGAATTTAACGAATGGCATTGTTCGATTGGCTACGCGGAAAACGCAATGAAGGTGGCGGTGACGGACCGACGCCCAGGTTCTGTCCGTTTTGCGGGACCGCGCTGCGCACGCCCGAAGCCCAGCAGTGCTTCGAGTGCGGAGCCGATTGGCATGATCCGAACAGCGTGGTGCAAGTCGGCGAACCTTCGCCCGCGGCAAAACAAGCGATCGAACGTGCGGCCAGCGGAACACCGGTCGCGGCCAGCTATCCCGTTGAACCGCAAATCGAAGAGCCTTCAACTCCAAAACGAAAACCGGGCGACTTGAGCCACCTTGAAGCGGCACAATTCGCGCCGATTTCCGACTCGGATTTACGACAGCAAGCCGGCCAACTTGGCGATGCCTGGGGCAATCCATGGTTCGGCCGACGCGATATTATCCCGCCGACCAGCGACGGGCGCACCTCGTTGATCGATCGCGCGATGGTCGCCCACGGCATGATCTCGCCCGAAGAGTTGGAAGAGATCCACCGCGTTGGCGACGAGATGGATCAGGTCCGTCCCGATTTGGCCCGTGCGGCCGAAAAGGCCGACGCCGCAGTCGCTCGCACGGAAGAAGAACGCGAGCAAATCAAGCAACAAAAGAAAGCCGAGGCCGCAGAGCGTCGCCGTCAACACGCCGAAGCGGTCGCTCATCGCCGCGCGACGGACATCGTCTTCTTAGGCCGCGATGTTTCCGGCGGATTGCACGATCGCACGAGCGACGAAAACAAACTTCGGCAACACGAACTGCCTGTTTTGTCGACACCGGCCGAAGTTGCCGAAGCGCTGGGCATCGACATTCCAAAACTGCGTTGGCTCGCGTTTCACAACATCGCCGCGACAAGCACGCACTACATTCGATTCAGCGTGCCAAAGAAGAGCGGCGGTACGCGACAACTCTCGGCACCACAACGGACGCTGGCCAGGTGCCAAGAGTGGATCTTACGAAATGTTCTCGATCGCACGCCCGCGCATCCGGCGGCCCACGGCTTCGTCCGATCACGCAGCACGGTCACCAGCGCACGCGAACACGTTGGTCGAGACGTTGTGTTGAATCTCGACCTCGAAGATTTCTTTCCGACGGTCACCTTCCGACGAGTCCGTGGCGCGTTTCGACAACTTGGTTATTCACCGGCCGTCGCGACCATCTTTGCGTTGCTTTGCACAGAGTCGCCGCGAAAGACCGTCCAATACGACGGCCGCACCTACCACGTTGCGACGGGCGATCGCTGTCTGCCGCAAGGTGCCTGTACGAGCCCCGCGATCAGCAACCTCGTCTCGCGCCGCATGGATTCGCGACTCACGGGCATTTGTAACCGGCTCGGTTGGAAATATACCCGGTACGCCGACGATCTGACGTTCTCGGCCTGCGGCGATGCGACGAAACTGTCGGCCTATCTGATGGCCCGCATCCGCCACATTGCGGACGACGAAGGTTTTTCTGTGAACGAAAAGAAGACGCGGTTGCACGGCCGCCATCGAGCCCAAATGGTCACTGGCATCGTCGTCAATCAGCAACCAAACGTGTCGCGCAAAACGATCCGCCGCGTGCGAGCCATCCTGCATCGAGCCAAAACGCAGGGACTCGCCGCTCAAAACCGCGATGGCCACCCCAACTTCGAAGGCTGGGTCCGCGGCATGGTCGCCTACATCACGATGGTCAACCCCGATCAAGGCCGCCGATTGCGCGAAGCCCTCGATTCGCTCCCATCTTAACGGGATGTGCTTGGTTGCACGGCAGAATCATGTAAGTCAGAATGGTGCGCGCGTATTCATTCTGCTTTACATGATTCCGCCAAAGATATGTTGGCGCAGACCGTGTCGACTTCGGTTATCATGATTGATCACCAACCCCACCTCAGGAGCCAACCATGCGATTCCAAACACAACTGCTGACCTTGACATTGATCGTCTTTACGTTTGCCACCATTAACGCCGAGCAAAACGTACCGCCAACGGGGTTTAAAGCCTTGTTCAACGGCAAAGACCTGAGCGGCTGGAAAGGTCTGGTTGGCAATCCCAAGACACGCGCAGCCATGACCGATGACCAATTGGCAACCGAGCAAGAAAAGGCCGACGCGGTCATGAAAGCACACTGGGCGGTGGAAGACGGCGTGATCGTATTCGACGGCAAAGGTAAGAGCCTCTGCACGGCCAAAGACTACGGCGACTTCGAATTGTACGTCGACTGGAAAATCAAAGACAAAGGCGACAGCGGCATCTACTTGCGCGGCACACCGCAAGTTCAAATCTGGGACCCCAACGGCGGCGGTCGCAACGCGGTCGGATCGGGTGGCCTGTTCAACAACAAAAAGAACCCCAGCGCGCCAACCGAATGCGCGGACAATCCGGTCGGCGAGTGGAACACGTTCTACATCAAAATGGTCGGCGAGAAAGTTACCGTCAAACTGAACGGCCAGCTAGTTGTTGACAATGTCGTGTTGGAAAACTACTGGGAACGCGACAAGCCGATCTATTCCACGGGCCAGATCGAGTTGCAGAACCACGGCAACACGTTGTACTTCCGCAATGTTTTTGTTAAGGAAATTCCGCGGAAATAAGCTTGTTCCATCCACTCAAGATTGATTGGTTGCCGACATCGCTTTGAGAATCGTGAACAAGCATCCACAAGCGAAGAGAAACGCTGCCGCGTGCCAACGGGTCAAGCCAAACGCTTCCCAGATTGGCAAATTGCCGATTTCCATACCAACGACAATGATCGCGGTTACGATTGCTTGGAGTAATGCGAGGAGAAGATATCGAATCGACATGTGCGTATGTGTTAAATCGAGTGTCCCGGATTAGAAACTCGTTTCGCCGATGAACAAGCATCCTGAATTCGGATGCCGCTCGAGTTTTTCGGCTGGCATGTGTTCGACTGCCGTGGTGAGGATAAGTTTCACCTTGCCTTTGTGTTCGATCAACAGCGGACACG
>CAYFJO010000257.1:0-15461 GCA_964343305.1 uncultured Pirellulaceae bacterium
CTCTCGATTCTCCTGGCGTTCGCCGTGGTTGGTATCCTCGCGTGGGGTCTGCTAGTCGCGGCTAGCGGAAAAGACCAGTTCTGGGTGCTGCCTTTGTTTGGCATCGTGTTGATGCCGGCACTGGTCATGCTCGTTTTGCGGCCCGATTTTCTTTTTCCGCGATACTTCCTCGTCTGCGTGTTCATGGCACAATTGTTGTTTTGCGGTCTGGTGGGCCACGTGTTTCGCAAATACAAGTTGGGCAAGCCCATCGTCGTCGTTTCGCTGGCCGCCTATTTCATCGGCAACGCGGTTCACACCACTGGACTTCTGCAAACTGGCCGTGGCCAATATCAAGCGGCCATTGCTTACATGGACGAACAGACTGCCAGCGGCGTCATCACGATCGGCAGCGGCAGCAAAGTGGTCGATCGCGAGGGCCTGATCGTTCGTTTCTACGGCCATCGGAATCTTCCACTGGGACGCCACAAGTTTTTTAGGGTGAGAGACTACCCTCCCGGCGGCCCGCAATGGATCTTGACCCACCGATTCGACCACGGCTTCACACCAAGTGCCAAGTATCAAGACCCTTACGGCAACATCTATCACTTCGAAGAGGTATTTCCCTATTCCGGCCTGTCCGGCTGGCATTGCCTCTTGTACCGCAACGACGACGTACTGGCGAATGCGCCAAAGATGTAACGAGCTACGAACTGTCCAGCAACTGCTTCGTAGGATGGGACCCTTGTCGACCATTGTCCCAATCACTACCCACATTTCTTGTTGACCCCACCGCGGCTTGTCCCGGTGGGTAAGGGTTTTTGCACTAATAGACGGCCCACCTTTAGGACGCCCCCGCCGAGCTTGTCTCGGTGGGATAGATTTGTGAGTAACATCAATCGTGTCACATGTTCTCGATTAGTGGTTTAGTCTCTTCTTCCAACTCGTCTCTCTGCTCACGACGCATTCGCACTCATGTCAACGGATGAGATCGTCGACGAACTGAAACCCAGCCGCCGTCAGTTTCGGGTGGTTAAACGCCTCAAATTCACGGTGGCGTGGCTTGCCGGAGTCGCGCTGTTGGTCTGGTATTTCTATCCACGCGACACGATCAAGCCCTGTCAAACAAATATGCGACAGATCTCCAAGGCTTTACACAGCTATTACGACGACTACAAGGTGTTTCCGCCGGCTTTTACGTTGGACAAACAGGGCAATCGCATGCACAGTTGGCGGGTCCTGTTGTTGCCCTATCTCGGCGAAGAAGAACTTTTTGCCCGGTACAACTTGAACGAACCGTGGGATGGGCCAAACAACCGTAAGCTTTCGACAAAGATTCCGTCGGTTTATTGTTGTCCCGGAGATCGCTGGCGTGAAACAACCGACACGAGTTACGTTGCAGTTGTTGGCACTACGACAACTTGGCCGGGGGCGAGGCCGAAAACGTACGGTTCTTTCATCATGAGGGGAACGAGCAGTTCCATTGCACTGGTCGAAACCAAACAATCAGGGATTCACTGGATGCAGCCGGACGACATTCCATGGAGTCCCTATGTCAAACGCGACGTGTTAGACCGTGTCTTGCATTCGCACGAAGGCGGTTCGAACGTCGCGTTCTTTGACGGGACAGCTCGCTTTGTCAAATCGACGGTGGACGAACATGCGTTTGCAAGAGCCCTGAATCTCACGAACTTTTCGTACATCAAAGACCCGGGAGACTCCATCGGATCGTTTCGCAAGCTTGCCCTGGCCGCTTCCTTTGCAAAAACCGATGTGCTGCCATTCACTACGGGCAAAATCAAGCCAGGTCGGAATTATGTCTATTGCGCGACCGCTCAACTCGCTTGGGACAAATGGCGCGATCAACGTGGCGTGGACAGCATTCACCTCGCAGGTTGTGATGAGTTTTGTCGCCATCTTAATGCAGACCGATTTCCCATCAAGGATCTTTCTCCCAACCACTACGTGGCAATCGCCGGTGACAATATCTGGCCTCAAGCTCGGCAGGAACTGCGACGAAAGTTCTCCAGGGCAAGCGTGAACATTCCTTCGAATCATCAAAATGGGATGGCACTGTTTGCATATCTTGCAAAGAACTTGCCTTTCAAAGAGAAGTTTGGAGTGCAGGAAGAACCTGTGCGGTTCTCATCGTCAGCAGGCAAATTCGAAGTCGCCAGTTTTGGAATTGAAGAGGCGTCTGACGATGATGTCGATTTGTTTCAAGACCAAGTCAAGGTTCTCGATTACCGAAGTCACGACGATTTTGTCATTCAATTGAATACCGAAACGGACGTGATGATTCTGGCCAAAGTGGAACGGCTCGACACGCTGCAAGAGACGATCGAGGCGGTGCGAGCGAGAGAAACTGCGCCTTATCCCCTCCGATCCTTGAAATTGGACGACAAACTGATGGTGCCGATGTTGGCCATCAGCGTCGATCGCAGCTATCCGGAATTAGAAGGTGACTTGGTAGCCTGTCGACAAATCATCCGCTTTTTGCTGAACGAGTCAGGGGCGAGAATCGAATCCACCTTTCAGGGGACGTTGTTGGCGGAAGGGATGGAATTCGATCCCAAGCGGCCTCGTGTGATGGTGTTCGACCGGCCATTCTTGACCTACATCAAAGAGCGGCAGGCAAGTCAACCGTACTTTGCCATGTGGGTCGAGAACCTGGAAGTCATGTCGGCCTTCATACAGGAGTAAACAGCGATGTCAATTCAACCATCGACGCGACCGCGACGCGTGTGGGGCGGCTTGATCGTGGTCTTCTCGATCGTCCTTGTTGGCTGTTTTTGTGCGTGGTATTTCTACCCGAGCGATACCGTCACTCCTTGTAAAGCGAACATGGCGCGAATCGCCAAGGCGTTGCTCAACTACGAAGACAAATACAAGTCACTGCCACCTGCCTACACCGCTGACGAGCACGGAAACAGCATGCACAGTTGGCGTGTTCTGGTGCTGCCCTTTCTTGGCGAAGAGGAACTTTACGAAGCGTATGATCTGAACGAGCCCTGGAATGGTCCGAACAATCGCAAACTGGCATCGCGAATTCCAACCGTTTACTTTTGCCCTGGTGATCGCAGTCGGGCTCCGACGGACACCAGTTACGTTGCGGTCGTCGGTGCCGAAACCAATTGGCCGGGCGCAACCGCAATGACCACGGCGCAATTGTACAAAGGCAAGAGCAACTCCGTCGCCATAGTTGAAACGGCACAATCAGGCATTCACTGGATGGAGCCGAGAAACATTCCGTGGAGTCCGCATATTCAACGTGACTTGATTTCACGCTGTATGACTTCACACAAAGGTGGGTCCAACGTCGCTATGTTTGACGGAATCGTAACCTTCGTATCTAAGGACGTCGATGAGTATAGTCTCGCGAATGCCTTGACGCGCGGAAGTTTCTCATTTTTCGAAGACACGAAAAACGCGATCGGCGACTTTCGCACAGTGGTACCAGCCAGTTCGCTTGTCAAGACGGACATCGTGCCTCACACGGCTGGGCGAATTACAACCGGCAGAAACTACGTTTACGGTGCCACAGTGCAACTTGCGTGGGACCAGTGGCGCGACGAATTGGGTGTGGAAGAGATTCATCTTCAGGGTGCCGACGAGTTTTGCCGTCACATGAATGAACGCAGGTTTCCGACCGCGGCGCTTTCGCCAAAGGACTATGTTGCATTGGCAGGACAGAATCTCGCCTCTCGTGTCGCATCAGAACTAAAATCCAAGTTTCCCAACCGATCCCTTGACATTCCAAACGTTGATGATCCAGAGTTGGCACTGTTTGCCTACCTGTCCAAAAATCTGCCCTTTGCCGTCAAGTTCGGCATTCTCGATCGCCCGCTGACCTTCTCCTCGACCGCAGCAACTTTCAAGGTGGCAAGTTTCGGTTTGGAATCCGTGGCAGAGGGCGACGATGTCACATTCAAGGAGCAAGTTCGCATCTTGGATTATCGCAACACCAATGACTTCGTCGTTCAATTAAACACGGAATCCGATACGATCGTCTTGGCCAAAGTCCAACCACTCGCGACGATGCAACAAACGTTGGAGGCTGTTAAACGGCGGATTCAAGCGCGAGCAAGCATCTATCGTCGTCCACAGCTAGAATTCGGCGATGCGTTTGTCGTTCCGATGCTTGCCATCAGCGTCGATCAGCAATTCAATGAGATGATCGGCAAAAAGGAAACGACCACGGGAGTAGAGTTCGTGGATTCGCGCCAGGTCATTCAGTTTTTGCTAAGCGAATCGGGGGCGAGAATCGATATGAGCTATTCGGGAGTCATGCTGGATGACGACGAACCAGAGCCGCCCGATACGAATCCACGGAATATCGTTTTTGACAAACCGTTTCTCATTTATTTGAAAGAAAGACGGGCAACCGAGCCATACTTTGCGATGTGGGTAGAAAACCTGGAAGTACTCGCCAAATTCAAAGAGTGAATGCACGCCGCCGAATTGGGCGTATGTTGTCGACTCGCGGCACGAATCCCATCTGCTCGATCACTTGCGACTGCAAATCGATCCCTTCAGCCAATTCCGTCAACTCCAGACCATCATCGCCCAACCGAAATACCGCGCGTTCGGTGATGTACAGCACTTCTTGTCCGTTCGCTTTTGCTCGCTGGGCACTGAACGACACTTGTTCGACATGGTCGACAAACTTGCACACCGTGCCTTCGTGCAAGATCATGAGCCGTCCGTCTTGGATTTCGACTTGCAGACCACCCGTGTTAAACGTGCCGCAGAAGACCAGCCGCTTGGCGTTTTGCGTGATGTTTACAAAGCCGCCGACGCCGGCCAGTCGTGTGGCGAATTTTGACACGTTAACGTTGCCGCGGCGGTCGATCTGAGCGGCACCGAGGGCGGCGAAGTCGAGACCACGGCCATCGTAAAAGTCGAACATGGCCGGCGGATCGACGATGGCTTGTGGATGGACGCTCGCGCCGAATGCCAACCCACCGACCGGCATGCCGCCAAATGCGCCGCTTTCGACGGTCATCGTCACACGGTTTAACATGTTTCGCTCGGCGGCGATTTGCGCGATACCTTCAGGCATGCCGATGCCCAAGTTGACGATGTCGCCTTCGCGTAGTTCGTCACACGCGCGCGATGCGATCACGCGGCGTTCGTCCAGCGGCATGGGTTCGCCCTTTGCGATGGCGAAGTCGGCACGCGGTTGCGGCAAGGCGAACGCTGCGTTGATCTCGCCAAACGTCTGTTCGTGATGTTCGGCGTCAGCCACCACAATGCGGTCGACCAGCACTCCGGGTACGTGGGCCGATTGCGGTGGAAATGGCTTGTCGACGGTTTCGCGAACCTGGGCAATGATGATGCCGCCGTGATTATGAGCCGCTGAGGCAATGGGCAACACTTCGCCGATCAACACTTCGCCTTCCATCGATAAATTGCCCAGCGGGTCGGCGCGTTGAGCCCGCAGGAATCCGACGTGGATCGGAAACGCCTTGTATCGCAGCCACGGCCGTCCGTCGATTTCGATCCGCTCGATCAGCCCATCGTCCGGCGTCCGCTCGTTCAACCGGCCGCCTTGATGAATCGGATCGATGAACGTGTCGAGGCCGACGTGCGTGATGCAACCCGGCCGACCGGCGGCAATGTCTCGATAAAGTTGGACGATTACACCCTGTGGAAAATTGTACGCTTCGATTTTGCCATCGATTGCCAGTCGTCCCATTCGCGGCGCGAGTCCCCAATGGCCACCGATCACTCGTTTGACCAGTCCCTCGTGCGCCAGGTGATTCACGCCTCGCCGATCACCATCGCCTTGCCCGGCCCCGTAGATCAACGTTAAATCACGCGGACTGCCATCGCTTAAAAATCGCCGCTCCAGCGCCGTCAGCAACGCTTCGGGAACTGCCGCGCCAACCAGACCGCTGTTCGCAATTGTCTGACCATCCTTGACCAGCGCGACGGCTTCCTCCGCGGAACAAAGCTTACTTTCGATCGGGATCACGGAGCCCACCATCCACCGTTGACGTGGATTGTTTGTCCGGTAATGTACGACGCCAGATCGCTGCACAAAAACAAAATCGTGTCGGCAATTTCACGTGGCTCGGCAAAGCGCCCCAGCGGAACGGATTTCAACATTTCGCGACGATGCTCTTCGGGAATCACCAGCCCCATGCCTGCTTCGACCACTCCGGGCGCGACCGCGTTGACCGTGATTCGGCGTTTGGCCAGTTCGCGACTGAGCACCTTGGTCAGTCCCACAACGCCCGCCTTGGCCGTGGCATAATTCGCTTGGCCATAAATGCCGATCGCGCCGGAAACCGACGACATGTTCACGATCCGCCCGTCGTCGTTGAGGTGATCGATGGCAACTTTGCAAACATTGAACACACCCGTCAAGTTCGTATCAATCACCGCCTGCCAATCGTCGTGCGACATTTTTTTGGCTGTGCGGTCTCGCAGCACACCGGCATTGTTCACCACAATGTCGACGCCGCCGAATGTTTCAATGGCCGCTTCGAACATCGGGTGGATTTCTGCCGGTTCACGAACGTCTGCCTGGATCGCGACACCACGCTCGCCGCTCACCGCGTTTTCTGCCTTCGTTTGGTTGACTCCATCTTCGTCAGCGATATAGTTGACGACCACATTCGCACCAGCCTTGTGCAGGCTAGTCACAGTTGCCAAACCGATTCCTTGTCCGCCGCCAGTGACGATCGCCGTCTTGCTAGTTAAATCAATGTATCTCATACCCATAGAATACGGCTTGCCGGCAGAATTTGTAGTCTAGGTAGAAGATGATCCTGGGCAATTCATTTCAAGTTGCCGTAGGGTTGAAAGTGTTTCAATCGCATGTTTATATGAATGATCTCTTTTTTTCAATAACATTCATGTTTGAACCCCCAAGTTATGTCCCTATTTGGAACGACCCCCACTGCCAATGGAGTGACCGACTGCGAAACAAACGGGACAACAAGTCAGGCGATGCACATGGGTGATAATTCGCACTCCTTTGCCAAACAGAACATGCTGCGATTGGCGATCGACTTTGCCGCGGCTTTTGGTGTGCTCATCCTGGTTTACAGTGCCCTGGCGGTCAATTTCCATCAAGATGGCGGACGTGACTGGGACCAGTTCCAAGCCGAACACTTGTTAGCTCGAACTTCGATCTTGGAACATGGAGAACTCCCTTTTTGGATGCCTCATCGCTGCGGTGGCCATGATTCGTTTGCAGATCCTCAGTCGACCTGGTATTCGCCGTTTGGATTGCTCGTTCTGGTCTTCGACTTTCCGGTCGGCGCGCGATTATTTGTCGCGTTCTGTGCAATGTTCGGAGCCTTCGGTGCGTTGCAACTGTGTTGGCACGTAAGATTTTCCCGGTCGGCGGGACTGCTGGTCGCGATCATCATTTTTCTATCCATGCCCACCGCCTTGTATTCAGCCGGTGGGATTCCAAACTTCTGTTTCGGCTTGGCCGTGTTACCGTGGCTGATTTTCTTCATTCATTCTGGATCAAATTGGTCGGCAATGATGGCTGGCTTGCTGCTCGCTTTCGACCTTTATTGTGGCGATCCCAGTCACCTTGTCTGGCATTCCCTTTTCCTGTTGCTGCTTGGCATCTCGCTGGCGTCCATCCGACGGCTCTGGCGACCACTCAAATCGGTTCTTCTGACGGGAGCTTTCGCTGCCGTCTTCGGGGCTCCAAAAATGATTCCGATGCTGCTGATGATGCTAGAGCATCCACGCCCCGTCCCCGTTTACGCATGGGGTGCCAATAGTCCGCGCATCACATATCACGCTTTTCTGCATCGCGATATTCCACCGTTTTTTGAACGACCGACGGGGAATTTCTTTGCTTTGCTTCCCTCAGGCGAATTGGCATCCATCAACTTTCTGACTCCTGAGACCGAAGCGGAGCTGCTGCGCGACACCACCGTCAATTGGGTCAATATCGGCTGCTATATCGGTTGGATCGTTGTTGCTTTGTCGACGCTAGGTGCTTTCTTCTACTTGTCGCGTTGGTTTCGGCGTTGTCGCACGTCGGTGAGTCTCGAGCGAGAGTCCAGCGAGGCGCTCGGCCACCGATCGTTGTCTTCCTTGTTGCTGGCCTTGATCATTTCGAGTCTTGTTTATTACTGGCTGTCGCTCGGAGAAAACGTGACGCCAAGCGCTTGGGTATTGCTGAAGAAACTTCCCGTCTTTCGGTCGCTCGATCACCCTGGGATTCTGCTTATCTACTCCTTAATGCCAATTGCCCTGCTCGCCGCCGTGGGATTCGACTGGATTGCTTCACGCGCTCGCCAGAAAATCAAAAAACGGTCGTTGGCCGTGTTTCTTGGACTGATTCACGTTGCTGTTTTCGTTGACTTGCATCTTCCCGCGCGGGATTTGTATCCCTATTCGTTTTGTGAACGAAAATTAGATTTTACCAGCAATTCCCCCAAATTTATCCAGCACTCCTTCGAGGATCCGTTGCCCTATTGCACGTACTTTGGACCGCCGGTGACACCGTTCGTGCGTGCTGGAAAGGGAAACCTCAAGGGCTACTTCGCCATCGAAATCGAATCCGGCGTGATCCCGATAGGCGACGCCGAGTATCGAGGGGAAGTGTTCTTCTTAGAGAGTGGTTCGGGCACGATCGACGACGAACAATTCACCGCCCGTCATATCCGATTCTCCTGCGACCATTCGAGCGACGCAACGGTCATCATTAACCAAAATTGGAATGCAGGATGGCAGGTGATTCGTCCCGTCAAAGCACGAATTACCCGGCACCATGATGGCCGCATCGCATTGGGCATGCCCTCGGGAAGTCACGCCGTGGAACTATGCTATACGCCACTCGGTCTGTTTTCGGGCATCCTCGTTTTTATCATCGGCCTACCCGCACTGATTTGCGCCATTGTATCGGTACAGCGTCGTAAAACGCGCGAACCTGGAATCACGGAAAACACGAGTGAGTGAAACACAGAGCAACATCAAGCAACCATCCGAATCGTCCCGGGCCTCGTCCCGCTGGCGGATGTGGCTTGCGATCGGGATTCTTGGCGTCGTGGCAATCACTCTCCGCACCTGCTTCTCGTTGCCGCTGATCCTCGTCCGTCGTTTTATTTATCAGATGCTCTGGTGGACTGCAAACCTTGTGACTTGCACGGTCATTGTGGCGACGCTGGCCATTGCGTTGCACTCGATCGTGTGCCGGTGGCGCGGGAAAACTCATATGAAAGGTTCAGGTCGGATCACATTGAAATTCCGCTTTGTCTTTTCGTTGTTGGTCCTGTGGCTTTCGTTCGAGGCGTGGGGACTGGTGATGCTGTGGCAGCAGACTTTTTCACAGCCGACTGAAGCTGAGCCCGTCACGCTTCCTCATGATCTGCCTCGATCGCCCGCGGATGTGCTGTACCTCGTTGCGATCGGCGGTAGCACGACGAAAGGTGCGCCGTTTTCCGACGTCGAAGGAAATCGCTTCTCCTTTCCCCACCTGACCGGGTTGGAATTGCAACGGCGTCACCCAGGTTTGACTGCTGCCGTACAGAACTTTGGGCAAGATGGAGCAACATTGTCGAACATGGTCGCTCCACTTCAGAGTCTCACTTTCCGCCCCGATGTCTTGCTGGTCTATTCGGGACACAACGAATTCCTGCGTCTGGCACCGGAATCCAGTTTCTTCTTTGGATGGGAGAACGAGCCAATCCTCGACTTTGACCGCATCGAGCAGCGGTTTCCGCCGCTGTCGTTTCTGGCCCGCGCTATGGCGCAGGAATTGCTTTCAACGGATTTCGCGGTTGCACCGAGGCAAAGTGAGCGTCAACTCTTCGATGTACCATTGTGCGGTCCGCAACAGATGGATCAGGTCTATGCACAATACCAGTCCACGATGGCGGCGATCATCAAGTGGTGTCGCACCGAAGGCATCTTGCCGATTGTGGTCGTACCCGCGTCGAACGCATCTGGAATTGGCCCGAACCGATCCGTGTTGCCACGCGATATCTGGATGAGTGAGCGCGAACGTTTAGAACAACTGTGGGAGCAGATCAACCAGTTGCCGCTGGCATCACCACATCGACTTGCGCTACTTGAGCAAGCGCGAGTCGTTGCGCCGACGTTTGCCGAAACCTGGTATCAACTGGGAAGAGAGTACGACGCGATCGGCCGGACAGACGATGCTAATGTCGCGTTCCAACATGCGATCGATTATGACGGAAATCCGATGCGCGCGCCTTCGCGGATCGCGGACATCTGCCGTAATCTGCCGGCGGCTGTCATCGATGCCCGCGGTCTGTGGCGTCCGCTTTCGTCGCGAGGGGTCCTGGGCGACCGACAATTCCACGATTACTGCCATCCAACGCTTTCCGCATATGTTGTATTGTCTAACACGATCGTTGCAACGATCGAAGCGGAGGGGTTGCCGTCCGGTCGCGAGCCAAATGAAGTCCCGCCATTCACGGTGGCAGACGTGGCTGAGCGATATAACATCGATCGCGCGGCGTGGCAACGAGTCTTTGAGGCTTCCGCCATCGAATGGCAGCGGCTATCCATGTATCGATTCGATCCGCTTCCATCGCAAGCACGAGCGGCGGCATGTGCCGAAGCCGTTCGACGTATCGAGTCTGAAACATACCCCAAAGAAGATGGCATTCCGCGGTCTGATGCGATCACGGCGCTGGGAACACCGCGAAGATAAATGTGACACGTTTCTTCGAACCAACCGCCCTCTTTTGTGCCATGAGACGTGGTTTTCTACACGCGACGGCAACCGCGTATTCCGAAGCCATCCGACAACAACAATCTGGTAAGTGCCCTGAACAGGATGGAATCCCCAGATCTGACGTGCTCCGCGCTACGAAAGTTACAACGATTGACGGCGATAGATCGAATACACTCCACACGCCAAAAGAACGAAAGACATCGTGCCCATAACGTACAGTCCGAGGTAAAAACTGCGTGGACGATAAGTGAACTCGATGTGGTGATGGCCCGCGCCCAGCGCAAGTCCGCGGACGAGCCCATTGGCGCGGAGAATCTTCACGTCCTTACGGTTGCTTGTGGCTTGCCAGCCGGGATAGAACAGATCGCTGAACACAAGGATCGAATCCTGAGTCACGATGGCATCGAAAACGACACGATGAGCACCGTAGTGAATGATTTGAATGGGCTGCCTGGTGCTTTGGCCATCAAGCGGACGGCCGGAAACAAAAACAGGATCCTCATTGATTGTGACCGACTCGCGTAACGAAAACTCGTCCGAATCGATGAACCACCGGACATCTTCAATGTCACGGATAACGGTGTATTGCGTACGCATGCTGATGCGCGGTTGAAAGTCGGTGTTGACAAACAAACTGCAGTCCAAATCATCAAAAACTCTTTCCGCCGCAAGTTTCGGATTCCTTTCTCGTCCGGCGTAGCTCGTCGGATTCGAGAGAATAAGATACTTGACATTAAAGAGACTCAGTTCCCTGAAGCTTACTTCGTCCAAGTAAGGACTCATCTCAAGAGTGGCAGCAGCAGCATTCGAGTTCCATGCATCAATCTCAAACAGTACAGACATGTTCTGCGTCAACAGGCCGGGAACTGGATGATTAATTTCTTCGTTGACATCTTTGTAAACTTTCAATGCTCGCCACTGGGTCGAATCCTCGCGAAGCGCCGTCACGGTCGAAGGCGTCTTGGAATAGTAGTCCGGTGGAGCCAGCACATGCACCAAGCGGCCACAAACCAAAAGATCAATCGTGATCAGAACTAGCGCAAGAGTCCCGACCACGTTCCGTGGCAGCTTTGAGTTGAACAAGCACCACATCACTGTGCTCAGGCCCGCAAAGATTGATGCTGTAAGCAAGATATTCAATAGTGTGTTGCTGCCGCTATTGAATCGTGGTTGTGTGATCCAGGCAGCTATTGTGGCGAGCGTCAGGCAAACGGTGAGAGCGAAGTAGCAGGTGAAGATAATTCGTCTGCTCCGCAGGATGCGTGATTCTCCATGCACTAAGCGATCCAAGCCGACGCCCGCCAACACCCCAGCGGCGAGTGAAGCAATCAGCAAGAAACGGAACGGACGGTGTAGATTGATGAACAGCGGCAGACGGCACAATACCAGCCACAATCCACCATACGTTCCCAACGCTAAGATCAAACCTACGAAAAAAACGACCACAAAAAAAAATCGAATCCGAGTTCGATCCCAACTTGCGATCGCCATCAACGAAATCGGAAAAATGCCAAAATAGAGCCGATGTTCGTTAAAGAATTCGCCCTGACGCAACCAAAAATCAGGCAAAATCACCTGCAATAAATAAGTGGGGGGTAGAGAGTGCCTGGTTTGAGGGTTGATTACCCCGCCCCAGCGATCGCTTTGTAGAACGTATTCGAGGAAGTAAAACAGTTGCGGCGCGCAAAGGCAACCGCCAATCAGCGTAATCACGAAAGTCGACGTGATCGCAAATCGCAATTGAGACCAACTACGCGTCGCTTCCCAAAGCATCACCCCGACCATCAGAAGCAATTGATGAATCCCAGCCGCTGGATTTGCCCCCGATGCCTGGACTGCCAGCAACACACCGGCGAGAACTGAATGGCGGAAACTACGAAGTTGAAACGACTGCAGCTGAAGCCCTAAGACGACCGGTGTCCACGCAATCGTTGTGAGAAACGTAAGAGTTACGACATAGTCGATAAACGTTCCGCCGAACACAAAGACGAGGGCGGCACAAGTTTGTCCCAATACCGTCACGCCGAGCAAGCGCAAAAGATACATCATGCCGATGGCTGCAACGAGAAAGTGAAAGATGATGAACAACGTGTAAGCGATTCCACAATCCTCAACGAGATTGAATATTAGCGTCGGCGGATACACGCCCGATGTTTCCGTTTCGGCCTGTGTCGGATACCCCAACAACCCGTGCTTATTCCAGAGAGGAATCTCACCTGCGGCACGTAAACGGGCATTTTCTACATGCATAGGAAGGTAAGTTCCGCCCAAATCACAGAGGTAGAACACCCCTTTCCCCATCAAAGGCTCTCGAAAGTGCGCTAGGGTAACGATCAGCAGAAACGCTATTGCGATGATGGTTTGTCGCTTGGACGAGTTCTCAGAGGGTGTCGAATCCATGCGTATATTATTGGTCATAAACGCAAACCGTGCATACCGCTGAACGCGGCACCAATCGTAGATCAACGGACCGTAGACGTGAGTGAGCCGGGCTCCACGCCTCTTGATGATTGGCCTGGACGCAGTGCAACAGGCTGGTTGATGTCAAATCTGTGGCAGATGCATTAGTCGTCATTTAGCACATTGTATACGGCGGGTGAAACCACGTCGGCAAACATTTGATGCCCCGCGTCGGAAAAGTGCCAGACATCGGTGAACGTCGTCCGCGATTCCCCTTGAAACGGCCGGGTGGCGTCGAGCATGTCGAAGCCCTCGGCATCCGCTAAATCGCGTAGTCCTGATCGCATGGTAGCATATGCCCTCGCCAGCACATCGCCAGCGTCTCGCCAAATTGGTGTTGCCTCAAGAAGCTGCTGTTCTAGTTTCGACCTGGGTGTTTTCAAAAACAGTGCTGGTTGAAGAACGACAAACATTTTGATTTCGTGCCCGTCGGCAAAGGTCGCGGCTTTTTTCATCTTCTCCAGATAAACGGCCACACGCTGGTCGAAATCGTGTTCGTGGTATTCCGCGGTCCATCGTGAACCATCCAAAGTCTTTGTCACCATGCCATGCACGACGTTGGCGTTTGCGCCATTGGTCAGATCATTCAAACCGTTGATAAAGACGACCAGGTTCGGCTTGCCAAACCGATTGACAAAGATCTCAAACGCCTTGATATCTTGGCTGGATTTCCACGCACCTGTCGCGAAAATCGCGATGTCTGTGGGCGATTTTTCCTGCTCCAGGTATTGGCCAAGATGGTAGAAGTACGTCGATTCGATTTTGGACGCAAACGTCGCGTAAGCGACACTTCCGCCGACGATCAGAAGTCTAAACTGAGGTTTCATTCGCGGCTGGTATCGCTGAAGCCCGTCGATGTTGACCTCCAAAACACCAGGGATCTGAGCAGGCGGTTCGATCCAGCCTAGTTCGCGATGTGCCACCTTCGGCCAAGCACGTTCTCCGGAGAAACCAACTCGTGGACCGCCTGGCGGCACGGCAAGTCCACGTTCAATGTACGTTGTTTCCCAAACCTGGCCACTGAGCCCCTTCGCCCGTGCCTCGGAATCGTCCAGCCATTTCCAAATGCCCCCAACAATCACACCCCCGATGACCGCGGGGATGCAAGCGAAGAGGAAGAATTTGATTCGGGAAATCTTTGAGCGCCGTCCTGTTTGGTTCATTGCGCCTACTTCAGGTTCGCGAGAAACTCGACCAGATCGCGGAGTTCGATCAACGCCAGGCGATTTGTCAGATCCGTGGGCATGACCGATTTCCCTTTGGAACGCTCTTCGATGTCGGCTTTGGCAATGCTGCGCTGCTCGCCGCTGGCCTCCACGATGTGGAACGATTGTTCGTCTTCTGATTTCAAAATGCCAGTGTAAATCTTACCTTCGACGGTGATAATCCGGACACCTTCGAACCCCTTCGCAATGACAGCATTAGGTGCCAACAGCGACTCGACCAAATACTCGCGCGGGTGTTTTGAGCCGATCTTGGTCAAATCCGGGCCGACCACGCCGCCTTGGCCTTCGATCTTGTGACAGCGGACGCACTGCGTTTTGGCTCGGTCGTGAAAGATCGCTCGACCTCGTTCGACGCTGCCACCCTGTGAGATCGTTGTCCGACGCCAGGCATCGAGATCGTCATCGTGACGCGAGAAATAAGTTCGCAATTTGTCCGCGACCAAGGCGTCGTCGCGCGCGGCGGCCGCTTCGATCACGTCCACACGCAACGCAACAGGCACCTCGTCGCCCAGCAATCGGTCCAGCCACTTGGCCAAAAGATTGTCGGCTTCGACGAGTTGAATCTTGGACAACGTGGCAAGTGCCTGCTGACGTTCGGCGATCGAATCTCGCTCCAACGCCTGGCGAAGTTCATCCAGTGCACGCTCTGGATGTGTCGCTGTAAGTAGCCGCACGGCCTCGGCTCGCAGCAACGGATGGTCGGCGGCGAGTCCGGATTCGACGGCCTTGTCACGGTTGTTCTCGATCTTGGCGAATTGTCGAAGCGCGGCGAGTCGCGTTGGAACGGATTTTGTTTCGTCAGAAATCCAACCGAGGATCATGGTGTGAACCGTGGGAATCTTCAGGCTGCCGGCAAATTGGATGGCCTCGCGTTGCAATTCGCCGTCGGTTTGTTCGACGAGTTGTGTCAGCGGTGTCACGATCGCGTCACGGATTGTGGCAAGGTCGCGGTGTGGCAGCGGACGAATCACGCCGAGCACTCGATCGCGCGGTGAAGGGCTTTGCCAGTCGCCCAGCGCGCTGGTTGCTTCGATGCGCATTGCGAGATCGTTTTCTGGATTCGCGGCGAAATGGACCAAAGCCGTCGCGTTGGAAACGTTGCCAAGACGAAAGTT
>CAYFJO010000258.1:0-15414 GCA_964343305.1 uncultured Pirellulaceae bacterium
CTTTGAGAAAAGCCTCGATGTCGGCCGCTGACATCAGGCCGCTGTTGGTGAGATTCTCGACGAATTTATCGACGGTCGTTGGCATAGGATGAGTTTACGGCAGGGAGTGTGATATTGCAATTTGACGGAGTGCCTCAAGCGATGTTAATCGTCGTAACGGCCGCAGTCCTTTCTTCTTGGCCAACGGCCATGCGTCACCGTAGCCTAGGGCAACGCCCTAGGTTGGGAAAATCGCGCCACGGACTCCTTGGCTGAAGGCAATGATCACCACCATGCTCGTGAATTTGGCCTTCAGCCAAAACATCTGCGGGACGCATTCATCTCCTGGGGCGTTGCCCCAAGCTACGGTGATTTTGGCCGTTGGCCAAATGTAATGACATCGAACCGATTCCTGGGGCGTTGCCCCAGGCTACGATGAAAAATGGCCGTTGGCCAAAAGATCTGCGATGTGTATTACACTCTACGGTAAACAATGGCCGTTGGCCAAGAGTCTCAATCCCAAACGTATTGCTCGTCATACTCGATACCATAGCGCCGAAGAAACTCCCGATACTCCTCCTGAAACGTCTTCGTTCGGTGATGCTCTTCTTGATCGCGCACATACTCTTCCGCGTCCGCGAAATGCGTTGGGCAGACGGAGAACATTCCGTAGCCGCGCTGCCAGTAAAAGTTCTGGTATTGGGGACCAAGCGTTTTTACGAACTTTGACGATTCCCGCTTCAACTGTTCGACGAATTCCACCGGAGCGTGCATCTTGCCCAGATCAAACAAGATGTGGACGTGATCGGCGACTCCGCCTACAACGACGTAAGGTGAATCGAGATTTCGAATCACGGTAGCCAGATAGCCGTGGACGCGTGGTCGAATTTCGTCGTCGAGAAACGGCTTTCGATGCTTTGTGCTGAAAACCAGATGGGCGTACAGCTTGGTGAGTGATTGAGGCATGTTTGTCTCCTGACGTGTGGGGCGTCAGGGTGATGGTGATTATGGCCTTCGGCCAAACAATTCAATTGGGCAATTCGTTCCTGGGACGTTGCCCCAGGCTACGGTAAAGTTGGCCGTTGGCCAAAAAATCCACCGAGGTGGCATCGTTTGGCCGATTACCATTTTCCATCGTAGCTCAGGGCGACGCCAGGAATCGGGAAACGATTTGTCCGTTTGGCCAACGGCCATACGTCATCGTAGCCCGGGGCAACGCCCCAGGAATCGGGAAACGATGTCAATCCGTGTTTGGCCGAAGGCCATGCATCACCGTAGCCTGGGGCAACGCCCCAGGAAGGGAGACGATGTAAATCGGTGTTTGGCCAACGGCCATAATCACGTGGCGACAATGTGTCGGTGATTATGGCCTGCGGCCAAACAATTCATTTGGGCAATTCGTTCCTGGGGCGTTGCCCCAGGCTACGGTGAACATTGGCCGTTGGCCAATCACAATCTAATCAAAAATGGTGGGCCGAAGGCGCCAGCCGCCGCTATCTCAACGACGAGTCCAGTCTGGAATCCGCCATCCTCTACGTCCGCGACGCCCAGGACCATCCACAAAAAAACTAACCCGAAACGCCAGCGAGGGGCACGTCATGGAACGTGCGTCGGATGTGCCCCTCGCTAGCGCTTCGGATTCGTGAGTGATCGAGACCTTCCTAGCCGTTCGTCGATTTGGTGTCTCTCACGGTGAATTCGGTTTATTAAGTGGTGCCACACCGGGAACATCGCCGCCAACACCCGTATTGTCGTCAATGGTCTGCTGCATGCTCTGCTGCGTGTCGTCGATGGTGCCTTGAATTTGATCGCGCATGGGGGCGCTCTCCGGCACACTTACCGGTCCAGCATTGGCAATACCACCCTTGGTCTGCTTCTGTTCTTCGTCGGTGAGTTCCTCTTCGACGGGCAGGTCGTTCACTTCGAGTCGTTCTTTCTTTTCGTCGGTCATGCTAAAGCTCCTAAAAAGGGAAAAAGTTACTAACGCGAAGCGCCAGCGAGTGGCTCTCTCTGCGTGCGATGGACATTCGCCCCTCGCTGGCGATTCGGGTCAGAGGGTGATGAGCAGCACTGGCAGAGCCAGTGCCACCCAGCCCGCGTCGATGACAGATCTCTCACGTCTGACTGTCAGAGATGGGTACAGCGATCCGTTCATCGACGTGCGGTTCATGCTTATTCATTTTGGAGGGGCAACTCAGTATCGCCGCCAGTATTTAGGTTCTCCTTAGCCGAATCAACTCCAGAAATGAGTTGATCACTAACAGGCCCTGCGTTGGCAATACCCACCTCATCGCCTGGTCGACCAAGCGGACTGCTATTCGAAATGCCACCTTTGGTCTGTTTCTGTTCCTCATCGGTGAGTTCCTCTTCGACAGGCAGGTCGTTCACTTCGAGTCGTTCTTTCTTTTCGTCGGTCATGTTAAAGCTCCTAAAAAGGGGAAAGGGGATACTAACGCGAAGCGCCAGCGAGTGGCTCTGCTCCGCTGCGATGGACGATTCGCCCCTCGCTGGCGCTTCGGGTTAGTAGTGGACGGTGGGGCCCTCGCTGGTGTGTCGGGTTCGTGTTGTCCTACATTGGTTGAGAAATGGATATGTCGACATCTTGATTGTCGCTCTCGGTCGCTTCCGCCCCCGATCCGCTACCCTCTTCGGACGTCTTTGCTTTGTTTTCCTTGACGACGGCATTTGAAGTCTTGATGATGGCGGTACTGGTGGTGCTAATATTGGGGACTCCGCCCTTCGTCTGTTTCTGTTCTTCTTCGCTGAGTTCCTCTTCGACGGGCAGGTCGTTCAATTCGAGTCGTTCTTTCTTTTCGTCGGTCATGTTAAAGCTCCTAAAAAGGGAAATGGTTACAAAACTGAATTCGTCTGGATGCCGATTGTAGCCATTGTAAACTGATGGGACTTGTGATCGAAATCACAACGTCAGGACTTTATTGTTTTCTTTGCTGGGCCAATCTGAATTCTCAGATCCGCGTGTCATACAGCCGCACGACACGGCATAATCAAGCAGAACAAACCGGAGAACCTAGCAATGGTCGAAATTCAACTTGCTCTGCCAGATTCACTGCACGATTTCATTCAGTCCCAAATATCGACCGGCCCCTACGAAGATTCTACCAATTATCTGCGGGAGTTGGTCGAGGCTGACAAGCAACAACAGACAGTTCTGCAACTTACGGATCATCCTCAATTGGAATCGTGTTTGCAGGAAGGGCTGGACAGCGATACCGGGCGACCGTGGACTCCTGCCGTATTGAATGAGCTGAAACAGCAAGTCATCGATCGGCACTCTTAGTCACGCTCATCTAGCTGTGGTGGATTTGGCGAATCATCTTGGTCGGTTAATTCTTCAGCAGATGGATTCGCACTCAATGGATTCGCACCCCCGAAGATGCCTTTCAACTCGTCGTCGCTCAGTTCTTCATCCAGCGGGATGTCGTCGATCTTGATCCGTGGCTTGGATTCTTTTTGTTTTTCTTTGTCCGGCATTGTTTCACCTGTAATCCGTTTCGCTGATTGTAATGGACGGCGGCTTTCGATTCATGTGATCGAGATCACACGGGGGTGAAATCCGAATTCCGAATGTCAAAATCCGAAACAAATTTGAATTGAAAATGCTCCAAATTCAAAACTAATGAGCACGGCGATGAATCGCTGTTTTGACATTCGAATTTCTGATTTGAGATTTGTTTCGATTTTCGATATTCGGATTTCGAGTTTAATTCAATAGCTTACTGCAAAATCCAACCATCCTCATCCTTCGTTAGTTCCCCTGATTTTCTTAGCTTGGCGATGGTGCGGGTTACCGTTTCGCGGGCTAGGCCGCAGGCGTCGGCGATCATCTGATGCGACATGGCCGGGGCGATTCGTTGGCCGTCGACCGTTGGCTCGCCGATTTCCGCCGCCAGATGCGCGAAATAGCCCAACACTCGCTGTTCGGCACTTGGCGAAAGCAGACTGCGCACGCGTAATTGCGTTTCGGCCAATCTTCCGCAGACGTGTGAGAGTAAAGTCATGGCGAAATCGGCGTTCTTCTGGACCAGTGGTTGGATCACGGACAACGGCATCACCAACAACTGGCATTTTTGCGCCGCCACCACCGAGTGTGGAATCTCTGGCAGTCCGCCAATGTTCAATTCCCCGAAGAACGAACCTGGTGGATAGTAGTGCAGCAACACTTCGCCGCCGTCTTCGCGAATCAACACGGCTTTGGCCAGACCCGAATAGACCACCGCAAATGCTTCGGCGGGCTGACTTTCCAGCGCGATCATCGCCCCACGATCGAACTGCCGCCGGACCGACCGCTTGGACAGCAGCCGTGTATCGTCTTCCGACAACGGCTCGAAGATCGGAATCTCGTTCAGATAGACGTAGGGATTCAGCGGTGTGGACACGTGGCAGCACTCGCGTGTCGTTGTGGTTGAGTGTGCCACTGGCTCTGCCAGTGCGAATTGGTCATACGTAAAAGCACTGGCGGAGCCAGTGGCACACGTCCGGTAATAAACTAACCCGACGCGCCAGCGAGGGGAATCAGGGGATTGCAGATTGTCGGGCCCCTCGCTGGCGCGTCGGGTTGGTGATGGAATCGCTCCTACGATCGTTACAATTCGAACTATCGAAGCGAAACGACGCCCATATTTTTGACCGTGTTGTAATGCTCAAGTAGCATGAGAGTTATCAACCTCTCCAACTCGTGCTTCACATCAAACCATGTCCAGCGGTTCGACCACCGATCAAGAACTCTCGCCGTCGGCTGCTTATCTCGATCAGCAGAATGACGACTCGCCGCTGAGCGAAATGCTCGACACCCTGCCACCGTTTGTGGCTCGCGGGGCAATCTACCTGCTGCTTGGTTTGCTGGTCGTCGGAATTGCCTACTGTGGGATTTCGAAAATCGATGTGATCGAGACGGCCAGCGCCACGGTCGTGCCCGAAGGACGCATCAAGCAGGTCGAGTCGGATATCGACGGCACCTTGATGAAAATCGAAGTCGCCGAAGGGCAGTCTGTCGACCAAGGCGATGTGTTGGCCGTCATCGAGTCGAAAGAGGTTGGCACGTATTTGAGTGACTTGCGCACGGCTCAATCGGCGCTGGCGGATGTCGAGGCGGAACTGAAAGATATCGTCCCCGTGAAACTCGACACCATCAATGCCGAGGTAAAACTGCTGGACACAAAAATCGAAGGACTGCAAAAGGAACGCCAGTCGCTGACGCAAAAGATTGAAAAAGAGAAGGCCGCCTTCGTTATCGCCGAGGAAGTGCATGAAGCCGAGAAAACCAAGTACGCCGAGAAGATCGTGCGGCTAGGAATTGAGAAAGAAAACGCGGAGTCAACACTCAAGGTCTGGAACGAACGGTTTGACGCCGACAAGACTTTGCGGGAGTCCGGTGCCCTGTCGAAGTTCCAATTCCTGTCGACGCAGTTATCACAGATATTGGCCAAGAACGAAGTCACGAAGACCGATTCGGTGTTGGTCGAAACGAAGCAAGATCAAGACATCACCGGCAAAAAGTTTAAGGCGACGCAAATTGCACACGAGCAATTGATGTTGGGATACGCCGACCAGTCGGAGAAGGCCAAGTTTTCGATTCAGGCCGCACAGGATGAACTTGCCGCCAAGCAACACGAAGCAAAGTTGTTGGAATTGGAGTCGAAGCAAAAACTCAACCAGGTCAAATTCAAATTCCAACAGGCGCTGGAAATGGCACGTCGCAACTTGCCAGGCGTGACCGATGATGTAGTTCAAGAAATTGCCGATGGGAAGCGGTCGGCCACAAACCAGAGTTTGTTGCGAGCCCCCGTCAACGGCGTTGTGGGCAAATTGTTAGTGACGACGATTGGCGAATCGGTCAATCGTGACCAGACAATTCTGTCCCTCGTTCCTGATGATGCCACGTTGCAGGCCGAATTGTCGATTCCGAATCATAGCATGGGTCTGATGAAAACCGGCTTAGATGTGAAATTGAAATTCGAAGCGTTCCCTTATGCGGAACACGGCGCGATTATTGGTGAGTTGACCCGTATCGTTCCCGAAGCAGAAAACGAATCGGACACGCCGCCTTATTACCGCGCCTATTGTTCGATGAACCAGGATTACTTCCGCGTTGAAGGACAGGAAGTTTCGCTATTGCCCGGCATGACGGCCACCGCGGAAATCGTCACGGAAAGTAAATCACTATTGTCTTTTGTTTTGAAACCCTTTCTTGATTTGCAGGCTGCGAAAGAGGCGGAGAAGTAACTCTCTTTTCCCGCGCCACGGTGCTGTGTGCCACTGGCTCTGCCAGTGCAAAATCATCGCACTGCATATCGTCGTACCAAGCACTGGCAGAGCCAGTGGCACACTTTACACGCGCCTGCGATTCACGACCGTCCATGCTATCCGATCAACTGGAACAACAACTCGCCGACTTGCTTCGAGCTAATGTTGCTTTCTCGATTCTTGACGACGAGTTGATTCACCAACTGGTCGGCAACTGTCAAATGGAGACGTTCACACTTGGCCAGACGGTCGTCACCGAGGGCGACCAGGCGGACAGTGCGTATGTTGTCTACTCCGGGCGATTGCGTGTCTTTCGCAAAGGGGAAACGGGGCGACCGGTAACGCTCAACACGTTGACTGCGGGCGACTTCTTTGGCGAGGCCGCGCTGCTCAACGAGGGGTCCCGAACGGCGTCGGTCCGCGCTTCGGAAGATGTCGTCTTGTTTCGGCTCGATCGCGCCGAATTTCAATCGCTGCTGGACAATAACCCAGAGATACGATCGTATTTCGAAATCTATATGCGGGAACGGTCAGTCGTCAATTTCCTGCAACTCGCCACATTCCTGGGTTCCTTGAAACCGCGCGAAGTGCTGGACTTGCTGGCCCAATTGCATCCCCGCGATTTTGCGGCGGACGAGAAAATCATTCAGCAAGGCGATCCGGGTGACGAGATGTACATCATCCGGTCGGGTGAAGTCAAAGTTGTGATCGAATCGAACGGGTCGGAAAAGCTGATTCGCAATCTTGGCGAAGGTGACTATTTCGGCGAGCGAGCGCTGATCTTGAGCGAGCCTCGATCGGCCAGTGTCATTGCCACGGAAGATAGCAAGTGCTTTACGCTCAGCCGAGCGGATTTTGACAGGTTGTTAGAATCTTCGCCGAACATCCGCGAGCAGCTCTCCGAACGACTCCAACAATATCACGTCGACGAAGAGCTGCGTGAGAAGTATGGCCTGGACACCGCCCGGCCGGTTGAAAAACGGAAGCTGGACTTTCAAGAAGCATCGGCAAGCGCACCGCCCGTGGCCGCTCAACCAGCCGCAACGCCACGTGCCAAACGCAAGCAACGGTTGCGAAAACGAGGCATCGGCAAGTATCCGGCCATCCGTCAACAGGACGAACGTGACTGCGGGGCCGCATCGTTAGCCATGATCGCGCGATACTACGGAATCCGATTGCCCGTCGGGCGATTGCGTGACATTTGCAACGTCGGTCGGGAAGGGGCGAGCCTGTTCAGTCTCGCTCGCGGAGCAGAAAAAGTTGGTTTCACGACGCGAGCTATTCGCACCGAATACGACCACTTGCGAAACGTCAAGATGCCCTGTATCGCACACTGGAAAGGCTATCACTATATCGTGGTCTACAAGGTGACGAAGAAGCGCGTCATCCTGGCCGATCCTGGCTATGGCTTGATCAAGATGCCGCGCAAGGAGTTCGAAGCTGGCTGGACCGGGCGTATCCTCGAACTGAATCCCACCGTGCGATTGGAAGAGCATGAAGCGGAAAAGACGACGATGGGCCGCTTTCTGCCGTTGCTTAGACCGTTTCGCTGGTTGCTGCTCGAAATCTTTCTGGCATCGTTGGTGCTGCAATTGCTTCAACTTGCCTCGCCGATTTTCACGCAAGTGATCGTGGACAAGGTGCTGGTCCATCGCAACGTCAAGATGCTGAACATCATGCTGGGCGGCATGATTATCATCGGCGTGTTTCAACTGCTCAGTTCGCTGCTGCGCCAATACTTGGTGATCCACGTCTCGCAGAAACTCAAGCTGCGAATGTCGAGCGACCTGTTCCGTCGCATCATGCTGCTGCCGATGCGCTTTTTCCAAACGCGGCAGATGGGCGACATCATGCAGCGTTTTACCGACAACGAGCGCGTCCAGCGGATGATGACCGGCCAGGCAATCACGACGGTGCTCAACGTTGTCATGATGTTCACTGCGCTGGCCTTGATGTTGTACTACAACGCCAAGCTAACGCTGGTCGCCCTCGTGACCGTTCCTGCCTACGTCATTCTGACGCTCGCCTTTACGCCGTTCATCAAGCGCTGGCGGCACAAAGAATTCGAAGCACGAGCCGAAACCAGTTCTGGTTTGATCGAATCCGTCGATTGCATCGAAACGGTCAAGTCGGCCACGGCCGAGCAGAATTCGCAATGGGAACATGAAGATCATATTATCAAGACGGCCAACATTCAGTTCCGTGTGCTGAAGCTGCAGATGTGGCTGCAGGCTTGCAGCGGGTCGCTGCAGATCTTCGCATCGACGTTTTTGCTTTGGTACGGTGCGCATTTGGTGATCGATGGTGAACTGACCGTCGGTCAATTGATGGCGTTCATGGCATTGATCGGACAAGTGACGGCACCGATCATGTCGCTGATCGGATTGTGGGACCAGATTCAAGACATGCTCATGTCGCTGCGTCGGTTGAACGACATTCACGAAGCCGAACCCGAACAAGATCCGCAGGCCGACGCGGTCATCCTGCCGCGGCTGCGAGGCACGATCAAGTTTGAAAACATGAGCTTCCGCTACAACGAAGACGACAAGGATGTGTTGTCGAATTTCAACCTGGAGATCGAAGCTGGCCAAACGTGCGCCGTAGTAGGGCGATCAGGCTCAGGCAAGACAACGATCATTCGCCTGTTGCAGCGGTTTCATCAGCCAACTGAAGGACGCATCCTGATAGATGGATTTGACCTAGCCAGCGGCGATGTCCGTTCGTTGCGCGACCAGGTTGGTGTCGTTTCCCAAGATGGGAGCATCCTCTCAGGCACAATCCGAGAGAACATTGCCGTTTCCGATCCCGAAGCGTCGATGGACCGCATCGTCGCAGCCGCTCGATTGGCCGATGCGCATGGATTCATAACGGCATTTCCGATGGGCTACGACACGGTGATCGGACGTTTGGGAATTCAATTATCCGGCGGCCAGCGGCAACGCGTTTGGATTGCTCGCGCATTGCTTAAAGATCCCCGCGTTTTGATTTTCGATGAAGCGACCTCGGCGCTCGACACCGAATCCGAAAAGGCGATCCAACAAAACATGGAAGCTGTCTTGCACGACCGCACGGCCATCGTCATTGCCCATCGATTGTCCACGGTACAAAACGCCGATACGATCATCGTGCTTGACGAGGGTCAGATCGTCGAAAAAGGAACGCACCGCGAGTTGCTCGACGAGAAGGGACTTTACTACTACCTGTGCAGTCAACAATTGACGTTGTAGCTAACCCGACGCGCGAGTGCACGAGCGAGGGGCAATTCTAGAAGTGGTTTCAAAACCGTAGCCACGCTCGCCAGAGCGTGGGAAAGTACGAAGAACCTGCATTCTGGCGAACGCAGCTACGGCTGATTCAGGGTTTTGAAATGCGCTCTACTAATCTTCGAATCGCCCCTCGCTGGCGCGTCGGGTTAGTGATCTGAATCGAACAATTTAATCTCAACGCCGGCTTCTTTCGTTTGTTGACGCAGCCAACTCGAGAACAGTTCGTTGCGAATTGTCTGTTTCAGGTTGTCGGTCAACTTGCCCAGACGCAATTCACGGATCTGAACCAGGTGATATCCCTGGTCAGTCTTGATGGGCCCGATTGTCAGGCCGCTGCTGGCAGCGAAGACAGCCGCTTCGATCGCCGGATCGAGACTTGTTCGCGCCACGACACCTAATCTCCCGCCTTGCGATTTGGAACGTTCGTCGATCGATGTCCGCGTGGCAAGGTCCCTGAAATCCGCTCCCTCGTCTTCGATCTGAACCAAGAGTTCTTCGGCAACTCCCTCTTCCGCAACGACGATTTGTGACAGATCTGCCGCATCGTACTTTCGCCGGTTCTCGGCAAAAGTCCTTTCCACTTGGGCATCGTCCGCGACTTGTTCGACGACTTTGTTTTTTAGCAACGTGAGTTCCAGCCGGTCCGCCAGATCATCCATTGTCATGTGATTGGCGTCCAACCACGCTTGTGTCTGCTCGGATTTGAACAGTCCGTTTTGTTTGCGAAAGCTGACCGACGCTTGCTGCAACTGCTCGCCACTCACTTCGACGCCTTGCTTTCTCGCTGCATGTTTGATGACAAGCAACTCGACGGTCGTGTTGATAAACTGTGTGTTTCCGGTGATCTTCAGCAGACGCAGCATTTCGCCCAGCGAAACGTCTGTGCCGGCAACGTTCAATGCCACGATGTCATTCAATGGTAGGATCCTTTCACTAACCCGCAGCGCCAGCGAGGGGCATGCTCGCGGTTCGCATGTCATTGCCCCTCGCTGGCGCTGCGGGTTAGTTTTTAAAGTTGATGACTCCCGCCCAGTCGTCGGGTGGTTGTCCGTTTTGTCGTTGGATCACGGCGCGATGCAGGTGGTTGGCTGTGTCGTCGGCAAGTACCGATGCAAAGATCTGTTCCGCGTCGTTCCAACGACCTTCGATAAATGCGTCAATCGCCTCTTCATGCGAGTGCACGTGTTCAGCGGACGGTGCATCCGGTTCGCCAATTGGCAGCAATAATTCACTTATTGTCATCACCGTATCCATTCCTCGGGGCCGGACACGCGCGATTCGGCGGCATCGCGTTTGCGAATCGGTCGACGCCCGGATGATCTCCGCCGTTGAATCATCGATGAGTATCGGCACTTTGAATTGTTTGGTCATCGATTGGAGCCTCGCGGCTTGATTCACCACCGTTCCGAAAACTCCAACCTTGCTTTGTTCCGGCGGACCAATTTGTCCGGCGATGCCCGCACCGTGGCCGATGCCGATGCCGATCGAAAAACCGTTCAGCGGATGATCTGGTGACGGGTTGGCTGCCGTGAACTGCCGTTGAATTGAAAGTGCCGCACGGCAAGCTTGCAGTACGCTTTCATCCGAGGACTTCGGCCAACCCCAAAAAGCAAGTGCCGCATCGCCTTGAAAATCGGCGATGATGCCGTCATTGTCCATAATGCCGCGAACCATCACGCTGAGCGCCTCGCTGATCTTCTTCAACAGCGCGGGCAAGTCGTCGCTCGATTGTTCGGTCTTTTTCGAAAACCCTCGCAGGTCGCAAAACAACACCGTGATTTCACTGGTTCGCGGCGTCAACAGGTCTTCGGCTTTTTCATGCGTTAGTGTCTCGACAACCGTTGGTGGAAAGAAACTGGACATGCGAGTTTGAGTCTGTTGCAACTGTCGCACGGATCGAACCGCACCGATGAATTGAGCCATGAGTTCGGTGAATCGCATTGGCTCTTTCAGTTTTTCCTTCATCACCAGCGGAGACTCCTGGTCGAAGGATCCCGTGACATACAGGCACCAGCCGCGAGATGACTCATCAGCGATCGGTGTGCAATAGGCCCAATCCAGATCGCCGACGTTGGTAAACTGATTTTGGTCTTCCTCGGTTTGCTCCCAAATATGCAGGACACTCTCTTCACGCGAGAGCGCTGAAACCATCAAGCGGCGACTGGGTCGAAAGCGTCCGACGTTTTCATTACGACTATGCCAGCGAAGCAAACTTGGTTCGACTGGCTCGCCAGCACTCGTCTGCAACGATTCATTATCAAACGCCACCACAGCCGCGGCATCGCATCGTGGGATCGCTTCCAAGAGCAGATCAACCATCGAAACTGCAAACTCAGTATCGTCGCGTGATTTGGTCATCAACTCGGGAATCGTTGCCAGCAACTCAACCGAGTGCTTCTGGACAATCTCGACCTGTCGCAGTTCGTCGCGGCCAAATGCAAACTCTTCGACCTCGCCTTCATCGGGATCAGGCGCATCCACTTGAAACTGAAACACCGTTTGGCCGATGCGAAATTCGTCGCCAGATTCGAGTTCCAGCGAATTGAAATGCTGGTCGTTTTGAGCCAGATAGTTTCGGGCTCCATCCAGTTTTTTTACGACGACCTTGTCGTTGTCGCAGCGAAGATGTGCGTGAACACGGGAGATTTGCCGATCCCACGGAACGGAAATGTCGCAATCAGACGATCGGCCCAACTTGAGGATCTTGCCGTTGTCGAGAGACTTGTCGAACTTTTGATTGGGTTCGGGACCAATAATTCGTAACTGTGACATTCAGTTAACTCCAACACCACAGTGAGTGTTGTGTACATTCTACTCAATCCGCAGCAATGCAAAACTCTGCCGACTGGGTAACAAATTTCGATTATTCCGAATGGCCGATGGTAGCGAAAAGACTGGACGAATCGGTTAATCATGTCGATTTCTTCAGTAAAGTCTTTTCTTATCGGGAGTCGATCATGCCCCTACATGCTCGAACACTCGGCCTGTTGTACTGCGCACTTTTGCTGCCTTTCTCAATCTTGGCCGACGACGAACTACCAGAGCCACTCAGTCAACCGAACGGTGGTGAGCCACAGTTGAGCTGTCCGTCATCGAAACAGTTGAACGAGTGGTTTCGGCCCATTGACCGGATTCAAATTCAAGTTCATCCGACGGATGGTGAGCGCATGCCGATGGATTGTTCCACCAAGTTGTTTGCTCAGGGCGAAGTCTCGCCCGACAACGCGAGCGAGAAAATCGAGCGGGTTGTGTACTGGTCTCCCACAAATCTTGCATTTCAACCTCTGTATTTTGATGATGTGCCGTTAGAGCGGTACGGTCAAAGCATTGCTCCGCCTTTGCAGCCCCTGTTATCGGGTGCAAGGTTCTTCGGCAGCTTCCCTTTGATGGCTTACAAGATCGGTGTCGACCGCCCGCATGATCCGGTCTACACACTCGGCTACTATCGGCCGGGGTCGCCTACACCCTGCCTTTGTCAAAGATTGCCGTGGGAGTGGGATGCAGCCGTCCTGGAAGCAGGCAGTTGGGTGGGGCTCCTGTTTCTGCTTCCTTGAAACGAGCACATTGCGAAGCGATAAAGTTTAACGATTGGGCAATCTGTTCGAACCGCGCCGGTTATCGTAATGATAGCGGATTGAACGTTTCGATAATGTCTATGGATTCTCTTCCATCTATTCACTCCTCAACTTTCACTTGCGGTCACTCACTTCCCTTCCTTGACCGTTTCGGTGGCCTTACAAATGCAGAGCGGAGTCCATGTCGGACTACACTTGTTCGCACTTCTAACGTTGTGCGCCGCTGGCTGTACATCTCATCAGCGAACTCCGAATGATAGCTTAGCGCATTATCAAGGTGTTGCTAGCGAGATTGAGTTTCCCGATGTCGAGGTCGACCCAAAGCCTGCTACATTTGAAACGCAGGCTCCGATTACGATTCGAAATCTCGACGAAATTGATTTCCGCGCCATTTCGTTAGAACAAGTCATCGAAACTTCGCTAGCGCAGAGCGAAGTGATGCGTGATCTGGGCGGCGCGATTGTTAGCGCTCCCACGGGAGGCAAGACGATTCACGATTCGGCGATTCAAGATACCGACCCACTTACTGGCACGGAAGCAGCATTGAGCGCATTTGACGCAAACTTTGCGACAAGTCTGTTTCACACGCGGAGCGAGCAAGTCTTCAACAATGCTTTTGCGGCTAGCGGCACTGCCGGTCTGTTTCAGCAGACAACCTCGGTTTTTCAAAGTGAGATTAACAAGCAAACCGCAACAGGAAGCCGGTTTGCCCTACGCAATCGAACAAACTACGCCCGTAATAATTCTGCCTTCAATCGATTCCCAAGCGCGTACACAACAGTTATTGAGGCGGAAATCCGTCAACCGTTGCTGCAGGGTGCCGGAATCGAGTTTAACCGCATCGCTGGACCAACTGCGTCGCCCGGGAATTACAACGGCATCCTCATCGCACGCATCAACACCGATATCAGCCTGGTGGACTTTGAGATTGCTATTAGAAATCTGATTGGCGACATCGAATTGGCGTACTGGGAATTGTACTTTGGATACCGTGATTTTGATGCCAAGCGTCAACAACGCGACGCAAGCCTGGCAACATGGCGTCTCATACAGCGACAAGTCGATGCAGGGCGCATCGATTCCGAGCGCGAAGCGTTAGCTCGACAGCAGTACTATCAGGATCGCGAACTTGTTGAAAACGCGTTTACCGTTTTACTGAGTTCTGAACGGAGAGTACGATTCTTGATGGGATTGCCGGCATCCGATGGCAAGTTGCTGCGACCAAATGAAGAACCAATCAAGGTTGACACTCGGTTTGATTGGGACGAAGCCTTGCTTCAATCTTTGGTACGCCGTGCCGAACTTCGAAAGCAGAAATGGGTTATTAAACGTCGCGAAATGGAACTCATCGCAGCGCGCGGCATGCTGAAAATGCGCCTGGATTTTGTGGGCCAATATCGAAGAAATGGTTTTGGCGACGACCTCTTAGGCAACAATGGAACGGCGAATAATAGTGCTTCGGAAAGTCTGTTCACAGATGGACTCGACGACTGGACTCTTGGACTGGAACTCTCTACCCCAGTGGGGAATCGCATTGGTCACACTGCAGTTCGAAATGCTGTATTACAACTCACGCGAGAAAAGGCGATTCACCGAGAGATGGAGTTGAGTATAACACACGAATTAAGCGCAGCGTTTGCCGAACTTGACCGAGCCTACGCAGTGAGCCGTTCTAGGTTTAATCGATCGATTGCTGCCCATCAACAATTGGAGTTAATTCGCAAGAAATACGATGTTGGGACCGTCCCCTTAGAGTTCTTACTCGACGCCCAGCGACGTGTAAGTGAAAACGACAGTGCCTATTACCGAACGCAAGTAGACCACAACCTGGCAATCATCAACCTTCATCGTGTACGTGGAACGCTGCTTGTTTACCACAGTATCCGATTGTCTGAGGGACCATGGACCGAAGACGCACACGATCATGCTCAAAAAGAGGCGCGTAGATTTCAACCCAATCAACTGAATTACTGCCTCTCGAAGCCAGAGCCACTTACGCGCGGTGCTTATGAACAAGCGGAAGCACATGCCAAATCGCAAAATGCCAACTCGGAGATCCTGCCAGTTCCGGCACCTAACTAGGCGGATATACCCGGCATCATCAAGTCATTATCCCTTATCACGCCGTCGCTCCATTAGAATCTGACTCCGTAACATGTGCGCATGTTTGTTTAACGCCGAGCCGGCAGGCGACGGCTATCCGCGACGAGAAATCACCGTCGCCTGCCGGCTCGGCGCTAAACGACTTTTCGGTTGCGGGCATTGCCCGCGTTAGGACAGACGTTGGAAGCGAAAGGGACGGGTTCAATTTGTGCGAAGCACCCTGCGAC
>CAYFJO010000259.1:0-15321 GCA_964343305.1 uncultured Pirellulaceae bacterium
AGCGGGCGTTGATCGAACCGCGGGCGTGCATGGCCAGCCTGATCGAGGTCGATCGCGAAGTGGGCCGGGACCTTGGCGGTTGGCTACTGTTTTCGAATCCGGACAGCATGCAGGGTCGCCGTCGCATCACGATCAAGGCGTCATCCGATCGGGGACTGACATGGCCGAAAGCACATCGCCTGTTGCTGGATGAAGACAACAGCGCGGGCTATTCGTGCATGACGATGATCGACGAGAAGACCGTCGGCATCCTGTACGAAGGCAGTCAGGCCCACATGACGTTTCAACGAATTCCGCTGAACGACATCGTTGAAAAAAATGTGGCAAAGACGTCCGTACGATGGCCTTCCAAGGCCGTCAAATCCGGCACAACGGCGGCCTTGGAAGGCCATCGCACATTACAACTGCCTCAAGTGTTCGGCAGTCACATGGTTCTACAATCGGATGTGGGACTGCCTGTCTGGGGCCATGCGGATGCGGGTGCGAAAGTGACCGTCACGCTCGGCAGCGAGACGCAGTCCGCAACCACCAACCGGCACGGAAACTGGCAGGTTCGTTTCTCGCCGCACGTCGCTACCACAACGCCAATTGAACTGGCGGTTGAGTGTGGCGACGACCGAATTGTCCTGACCGACATTCTCGTGGGCGAGGTTTGGGTGTGTGCCGGGCAATCGAACATGGAATGGATGCTCAGCCAGTCGGCGGGCGGAAATGAAGAATTGTTGGCGGCTGACCATCCGCACCTTCGACTACTGCATCTTGTCGGCGGCGCACGTGGTAGTTCGGGCAGCTACACATCGCAATATCTTTCACGACTGACACCGAAAAAGTTCTGCGCGGGCGAATGGAGAGTCGCGTCTGCGGAGTCTGCTCGTACGTTTTCGGCAGTCGCCTGGTACTTCGGCAGGCATCTTCAACAGCACGTCAAAGTACCAATCGGCCTGATCTGCCCGGCCGTGGGAGGCACACCGACCGAAGCTTGGATTCCGCGGATGGCACTCGAGCGTGATCCGAACCTCAAGGGGCTCGTTGCAGGCAACTGGCTCGACAACCAGCGGCTCGGTGAATTCTGTCGCACGCGAGGACAGCAGAATTTACTCGCGGCGATTCAGGCGGGCGAGTCAATCCCTGGTGACGAGTTCGGACCGAATCACTCGTTCAAACCCGGCTTCATGTGGGACGCCGGCATTAAGCCGCTGATTCCCTTCGCCATCCGCGGAGCCATCTGGTATCAGGGCGAATCGAATGCAGAAACACCTGCCAGAGTTCGTGAGCACGGCCGGCTGTTTCCTCTGCTGATCAACTATTGGCGGCAGCATTGGAGACAGGGCGATTTCCCGTTCCTCTACGTCCAGCTTCCGGCATTGAACCGACCGCAGTGGCCGTGGTTTCGTGACGGACAACGGAGAACACTCGGCCAACTCAAAAACGTCGGCATGGCCATCACCATCGATATCGGTCATCCGACGAACGTCCATCCGGCGTTGAAGAAGCCGGTTGGCGAGCGGCTTGCAATGTGGGCACTGGGAACAACGTATGGATCGAATTCGCATGCGACATATTCCGGACCATTGCTCGATGTCGCGGAGCGAGAAGGCGACTCGATGGTCGTGTCGTTCAAGCACGATGGCGGCGGGCTGAAGTCATCCGACGAAAAGCCGCTGCGGTACTTTGAGGTTTGCGGCCAAGACGGCGTCTTCCGGGCAGCGACCGCGAAGCTCATCGGCAGGAACACCGTTGTCGTATCAAATCCGCAGGTCCCGGAGCCACATGATGTGCGCTACGCGTGGCTGCCGTTTCCGGATCTGCCAGTCAATCTTGTCAACAGCATAGGCCTGCCTGCGTCGCCATTCTCGACAGAGAGTGAAGAAACCCTCTTTGCGAGGCGCGACAATGACGAACGTAGGCACGCTCGCCAGAGCGTGGAAAGTCCGCGTTCTGGCGAACGCAGCGACAAAAACGCTCGGCCAAACATTCTGTTGATAGTCGGTGAAGATCATGGTTGTGAGTTGTCGTGCTACGGCGATCCAGTCATCACAACGCCGAACATTGACCGGCTGGCGTCTCAGGGCGTGCTGTTTGAAAATGGATACGTCACGCAATCCGTGTGCAGCCCCTCTCGCAGCACGATCTTCACCGGCTTGTACCCGCATCAGAACGGTCAACTTGGACTGGCGACGCATCAATACGGCTGGTTCAGAAGGTGGCCAACGACTTACTCACTGCTGAAGCAGGCCGGCTATCGCACGGGCCTGATTGGCAAGACGCACGTCATTCCGGCGGACGCCGTCGAGTCGTTTGTTGATTTTCGGTTTCAGCCGTCGTCGAACTTCGCCAAGAGAAACGTCGCCGACTACGCCTCGAAAGCGGGCGAGTTTTTCCGCGCCGGCGACGCACCGTTCTTCATGACGGTCAACTACCCCGATGCTCACTGGCCGTTGCAGGGACAAGTCGATGGCCTGCCAAGGACACGAGTCGATCCGAAGAAGGTGCAGGTGATGCCCTACATCGGTCACGAGACACCACGCATGCGCGAAGTCGTCCGCAACTACTACGACTGCATGTTGCGACTCGACCAGTGCGTCGGCCACTTACTCAAGCAATTAGAAGATTCGGGCAAAGCGGACAACACGCTGATCGTCTTTATCAGTGACCACGGCGCACAAATGGCTCGCGGTAAAGTGACGGTCTACGAAGGCGGCATGCGCGTGCCCTACATCGTTCGCTGGCCGGGCGTGGCCAAACCAAAGCGGCGATCGAACGCACTTGTATCGACCATTGACTTGTTGCCGACATTCATGGACGCGGCAGGCGTGCAAACACCGATCGGTTTGCCGGGCAAATCGCTGCGGACTGCCTTGCAGGGAACGGCCAATGAGGATTTTCGCGAATACCTCGCCTGCGAACGCAACTGCGACGCTGCTCGGCACACGTTCCCACAGCGCACGATTCGCGATGCCCGCTACAAGCTGATCCATTCTCCGGTGCGTGACCGTGAAGACCCAGCCGCACGTTACTACCGAGTTCATGGTGCGTCGCACTGGTCAGGCTGCTTGACCGATGAAGAGTTGGCCGGTGCATCGCAGCAAACGAAAGCCGGTTATGCGCGTTGGCTGAATCCACCGGAATTCCAGCTCTACGATTTACAAGCCGATCCGTACGAGTGGAACGATCTTTCCTCTGATCCAAAGCACGCGGAAACGAAGCGGCGATTGCAGAACGCGTTGAAGAAGTGGCAGACGGAAACGCGTGACTCTCTAGCGGACGCTGAAAAACTTCGGATGCTGATGGACGAAAACGATGCCGTCGCCAAGGCGAAACGTCGTTCACCGAAAGACGGTTGGCAATACTTGATATATCTCGCGCCAAATTCGGCGTTCCTCAGGAAAACAAATGAACAAGATTAAGTTGATCACTTTCTTCAGTTGGATTCTGCCTTTCTTAGCAGCTATCCCGGCTCTGGGTGAATCCAGAAGACCGAACATCCTATTCATTATGTCGGATGACCATACGACGCAAGCCATCGGCGCCTATGGCAGTCGTCTGGCAAAGTTGAATCCGACGCCGAACATCGACTCATTGGCGAAAGGCGGGATGCGGTTTGATCGCGTGTTTTGCAATAACTCGATTTGTACGCCCAGCCGAGCAAGCATTATCACCGGGCAATACTCGCAGACTAACGGTGTGCTCGACCTGACGGGAAACATCCCGCCTGAGCGGCAATTTCTCCCTATTGAAATGCGCAAGGCCGGTTATCACACGGCGATGATTGGAAAATGGCATCTCAAGAAGGAGCCCGCGGCTTTCGACTACTACTGTGTGCTGCCGGGCCAGGGAAAATACTTCAATCCGACGTTTCGAGTGCAAGGCGACCGGCCGTGGCCGCGCAACACGATCAGCAAGGAAGGCCGACACTCCAGCGACGCGATCACGGACATCAGTCTGCAGTGGCTGACCAGCGGATGGGACCGTAAGCGGCCGTTCTTTCTGATGCACCACTTCAAAGCACCGCACGACATGTTCCAGAGCGCTCGACGCTACGACAGTTATCTCGAAGACGTGACCATTCCAGAGCCAACCAACCTGCACGATCAACCAGCCGAAGGATTCGGTTCCGTGGCAAGTCGCGGCTTTGGTTCGGGACTTGCCAAAGGTCATGAAAGTTGGCAACTCGGCCGCAAGCTTGGCATTGACCAGAGTCTTAAAGACCCGCAGTACACCAGTGCGAACTACCAGAAATATCTCAAGCGATATCTGCGATGCGTGAAAGGCGTAGATGACAACGTCCGGCGCCTCGTCGATTTCCTGCGCGACGCTGGCGAACTCGACGACACCGTGATCATCTACACAGGCGATCAAGGATTTTTCCTCGGCGAACACGATCTGATGGATAAGCGTTGGATTTACGAAGAGGCCATGCGAATGCCCTTCATCGTTCAGGACCCAAGAATCGTCAAAGCCAGTTCGACAAACGACTGGCTCATTAACAACACCGATTTCGCGCCGACGATCCTCGCAATTGCCGGTATTGAAACGCCAAAATCCATGCAGGGCCGTAGTTTTGCTTCAGCATTGCGTGGTGAAGCTCGCCCGAAGGACTGGCGGACAGCCACTTACTACCGCTATTGGATGCACATGGCTCACAATCTCCGAGTGCCCGCACACTTCGGCATCCGCACCGAGCGCTACAAACTGGTCTTCTTCTACGGCTGCACTCCGTCGGGCGGACAGAAGACTCCCGTAGCTTGGGAGTTGTACGACCTGAAGAGCGACCCGTCCGAGATGCACAATCAATACGCCAATTCCGAGTACTCTGCAGTTGTCGCCGACCTGAAGCGACAACTTTGGAAGACACGGCAAACGCTCAAGGAAACGGACGTCAACTATCCGCAGGTTCAGGCGATAATCGATGCCAACAAGTCGACGGAGCAATGAAACGAAAGCCGAGATGAATTCCAGGAACTGAAAGCCGCGACGCAGGAGAACTGAAAGACGCCGATGAGAAACACAACCAGAATAAATCACATGTTTTCGGCTTTCTGGCTGACTGTCCTATTGCTTGAATTACCGCTTCCGGACAGTAGGTGTTTGGCTGAGGGCGAGACGGACGCGCAGGCCCGTCCCAATGTTGTGCTGATCATGGCGGACGATCTGGGTTACGGCGATTTGTCGTGTTACGGCAGCCGGACGATTCGCACGCCGGTTCTGGACAAACTGGCAAGCGACGGAATTCGGCTAACCAGCTTCTATGCCGGCTGTACGATCTGTACTCCGTCAAGGATGGCTTTGCTGACGGGCGCGTATCCGCGGCGGGCGGGCTGGAGTGGCGGGGTCGTCGGTTATGGCATCAAGCCACAGAATGGCTTGGCTTCCGGCGCAGATACGATCGGCGAAGTCTTCAAAGATGCAGGCTATCAGACGGCGTTGATTGGCAAATGGCATCTGGGTGACACGCCGGAGCTGTCACCGATGAATCAGGGATTCGATACGACGTTCTACATCAACAAGAGCAACAATCAGACGAAGAAATTGTGGCGAGGCGACAAGCTGGTTGCTGATCCATTCGACAACCGGCGTCTGACCGAACAGTTCACGACGGAAGCCATTCGATTCATTGAAGACAACCGTAATCGGCCGTTCTTTCTGTACCTGCCACTGACTGCGCCACACTTTCCCGCTCAGGCTCATCCGGACTGGAAGGGCAAGTCGCGCAACGAGGCTTACGGCGATGTAGTCGAAGAACTAGACAGCCGAGTCGGCGAGATCCTCAACTCTCTCTCGGAGCACAAACTTGCTGACAGGACGATCGTGGTGTTCCTGTCGGACAACGGCGTGGAGCCGGGACAGAAGAAGTGGGCGCGATCCGTTCCCTACCGGGGATTGAAGTGGAGTTCATTGGAAGGTGGAAACCGCGTTCCGTGTATCGTCCGCTGGCCGGACGTGATTCCTGCGGGTCAGGTCAGCGATGCGATGATTGCCGCCATCGACCTGTTTCCAACACTGGCCAGCGCATGCGGTATCGAGTTGCCTGAACCGTCAAAAGGCAGCCCCAAGATCGACGGTGTCGACGTCCTAAACACACTTGCCGGGCGAGCCGATCGGCCTCATCCACGGACAGTCCTGCTGTATTGGCACGGGTGGGGAACACTACAGGCCATTCGAATCAATGACTGGAAACTCTATCTAGATCAGATCAAAGAACTGCCAGCATCAGCGAAAGGACCGGTGTTAATCAACCTGGCCAACGATCCCGCCGAAAGGACGAACCTGAGCGAGAGGCATCCAGATCGAGTGGCAACAATGATGGCACAAGCCGCAAAGCAGTTGTCAGAGATCGAAGCGAACGCCATTGCGATGGGCGGGCCGTCAGATCTTAAGAAGCAAAATCCAAAACGCGCGAAGTGGTTGAAATGAGTGGTTGAAAACCTGGGATTTCCGCAGAGTTGTTGTTAATCCATGTTTCTCATCGGAACGAGCAAGATGCAGCGATCCCAAGCAACGCCCTTGGTCCGTTTTCGGGCCTTTTGCCACGAGTAGTCGATCTTTCGCCACTCCGACAATGCCAAGCGAACAATCGAATTCGTGTCGCCCCAACATCTTGAACCGGGTGTCGGTCTTCAGCAGAATCTTCGGCGAGCCATAGCAGCCGAACCACCAAGCGCCGTCATGAAACGTCGCCGTCTGAATGCCCAATCGTGTCCAGCCGCTTTTCACGACGTGTTTCTTGATGAACTTGAATTCCCCGTCATACTCGTAGACGTAGTTTTCTTCGACGCCGTCCGGCAGACCGCCCACGACATAGAAGTGGCCGTCCATCACTCCAATTCCACCAGCGCCGTGAAACACTTCCTGAGTCTCGTGTTTCGCCACTGGCTTCAAGGTCTCCGAGTCATAGACGTAGACCCAAGAGTCGGCGTTACCTTCGGGGTCATTGAACTTGCCGAGATTCACGGCGACGTAGAGCTTCCCCTTGTGAAAGCACAAGTCGCCGTGATGGTTCGCGACTAGGATCTTCTTCAAAACTTTTCCATGTCGATCTGTTTTGACCAACTCGGTTGTGAACGACCAGAAAATGGCGTCCTTCTCATTCGTGCAAACGCCTTGCACGTGATGTTGATAGTCGCCCTCGCACTTTACGTCGCCGAATGCAAGTGGTTCGACTGCGAAACCGTAACACGGAATCAGCAGCAATTGAGCGGTGAACATCGGCAGTGTGGTGTTTTTCACTTTCATGCTAGAGTTCCTTTTCGCGATGGGTTCTATTGCGCGTGCTACATGTTGAATGCCATGATTGCAACGCCCTTTGCTGGTTGATATATAATTATAACGTCGCACCTATGGCACCGTTTGACGTTCATTGCGTTCAAGCCGAGGTAGGCGGAATTCTGAAGCTCGCGTTTTACATTGGCTTTTTCAACGCGGGCCATGCTGGCGTTCGCACTTTTCAACCGCTTCGTGGACTCCGCCTCGTCCGTATCCCAACATCACGCCAGGCTTGTGTGTCGTTTGGCCAAGCCTCTTGATTGCTTGCATCATCGTGGCACGATCAAAGGCTGCTTTGTCACTCTTCAGAATCGTCCGAAAACCCGAATCGAACGACGCTCGTTCAAAGACGTGTCTGGACTGGGCGTAGATGTTCGTCAAAAACTGGAACTCTTCACCCGTGATCGTTTCGTGTAGACCGACGATGGCCCAAAACGCGGCCTCGCGCAAGTACCAGTCTTCATGCTGTGAAAACATTTTGAGCAGAGGTAGCTGTTTACGGATGTCCTCTGGTTTCGCTCGGCCGAGCGCAAAAAGGGCTCCGTCAACTTCCCACCAAGCAGCAGTCGAATCGTTCAACGTCTTTAGGATTCGAGCGAGAAACTTTTCTGACACGATGGCTGGATTCATTTGGCCGGCGATGGGTCTTCTCCAATTGTCGTAACTTGAGATCGCATCAAAGACGGCGCGGCGGACTCGAGGATCGTCGTGGTTTATCGCTTCTTCCAACGCGGCGATCGCCTTGTCGGTATTCATTTCACTTAAACGCCGGGCCGCCCACGTTCGTACGAGCGGACTGTAGTGACGCAGGTGCTTTGCGCAAAACTCAACGGTCGCGTCCTCTTTGCGATCTTTGAGCAGCAGAAAGTAAACTTCGTGAGGTGCGGCAGTTTCCTTGCCGAAACCAGCAAGAGGAGAGGAAGGAGCAATCGCATAACAATTTCCACTTTGGTTAAAATTCGTTTTGAGCCCGTTTGAGGATAACGCTAATTCTTGGCTTCCAAGTCCTCGACTTGCTTGCGAAGTGCTTCAAGCTTTTGGAGCAGTTCTGGTTTGTCGCGGCGAATCGTACGTCCTGTCGCGCTAGGATCGAGCAATTCGTCAAGAATCGTTTCCAGTCGGGCGGTCTTGCTTTGAATCTCAGCATCGACATCTCCCTTGTGCAATTCTGCTTCTACTTTGGGCAGATCGATTTGCATCTGGCGGAGCTTTCGGTCAATCGCTTGTTTTTTGGCTTCTTCTTTTAACTGATTCAGGTTGTCCGAAGCGGCTTTCTTCGCCTCGTCCGAATAACTGACTCCCGCGGGAATTGGCCAATTGTCCGTACGAAACGTCTCCAGCGGCAAGCGTTCGCGACCGACCATGTTGCCGGTCGGCCAATTGGCCCAACCGTAACGAACGGCGACTGGATCTTTGACGAGGTCGCTCCAAACTTCAATTGTCCATGTTCCGTCGAGTCGAGTGTGTTTCGCCTTCGCTGGATACCAACGACGATCTTCGCCAGCGATGATGAATCCTTGAAACTCAGCGTTGCCCTCGCGCGGACAAGGTACGACTTGCCAGTAGGCGTTGTTTTCAACATGCTTCCATCGTTCATGAACCACCGGATCCGTGTCGAAATAGAGGAAGATTCTGTCGTCCTTCTTCTTCATCGACTGACATTCGTTCGCGCGGTGGACAACCGGCGCGTCGTAGACTTTGGCCAACGCCCACAACGATGCGTATTCGGCAACCGGAAGTTTCTCGGCCGGGTGAATGTACGAGTTTCCGGTTGGATAGGTTGCGATCATGTCCGCATTCGGATCATTGGCAAGTGCTCGGCGTTGGATGTCACGCACGATCGCGTAACCCTCGGCAACCGTCGCTAGTTCCGGGTCGAGGCCAAAAGTGCCCCAGCCCGGTTGGCTGATACAACCAAATGGCAGATCTTCGTCTCCGAAGGCGTTGCGAAACGAAACTGGGATTCTTGGAAACGTGTGTTCATAGCGAGTCCATCGCATGAAGTTGTTGTTCTCTCCCTGGTAGTACAACACGCCGCGAACACCGAGGTGGTGTATTGGCCAAACCGTCGCGTTGAACAAACCTGCCGGTGGACTCCAACCACTACGAGGATCGGTGGGCTGTTTCGGCAGTCGTAGGCGTGGTGGTTTCTTGCCCTCTGCCTTTGCTTTCTCAACCTTTGCGGCGTGTTCCGCCTCGGCCTTTTCTTTCTCGTTCTCCCACTGTTGCATCATGCGCGCGACTTCGGCGGGCTTCTCCCAAATTGCGGTTTCGGTGTCATATTGTTCGATCGAACTTTGGACCGTGATGTGTTCGAGTTGGTTGAGTTCTTCGCGCAAGCACCAGGTTTGCCCTGTCGTTCCACCGCGCGCGACGTTGATGACACCGACTGGCACCTTCAAATACCGGTGCAGAAACACTCCAAATAGATAGGGCACAGCCGAAAAGCGTTGTGCCGCCTCAGGCGAACACTCTTGCCATTGAATGTTGTTTCGCACGTCATCCCGTGGCTGGTACCAAGAGTCGTGCCAAGCAACATAACGCAGACCAGGAAAATCAGCCGACGCAGCTTCGCGCCCTTTGCGATTAAAGTTGCTCCAAGCCATATTACTCTGTCCGGCACAAACCCAGATCTCGCCGATCAGCACGTTCTTAACAGCAATCGTAACCCCGCCACTCTTCGCTGAAATCCAAGTCGGTCGGAAACTCGCCTTGGTCGGCTCGAAGGTCGCCATCCAGAGGCCATCATCGTTTGCCTTGGCATCGGTGGTTTGCGACTTAAGTTTTGGTGCATTTGTTTCGACGTACTGAACCGTAACCGAGTACTCGTCGCTAGTCTGGGGCGACGATTCTCCTCGCGTTCCGCTTTCAATTGCCGCGGACACGGCCTCGCCTCCAACCGCCGCGTCTTGCGTGATCGCGACCGAAACAACGTCACCAGGCTGCGCCCAACCCCAGACTTTGATGGGCTTCTCCTGTTGGAAAACCATGTTGTCGCTGATGATCTTGGCAAATCGAAAACCGTCAGTCTCCTGCCCCACTGCATCCTGCTTCGAAGAGACAAAGATAATAGTTATGGTGATGAGAACGTGACGCGCTCGTGACGAAACAAATCGCAAAATGACATCTCGAATCGGCAGTTTCATAGAGTTTTCCCATTTGTTTGTGAATAAGTTGCGTTAAGTTGGATGCTTGAGCATGCTCGGTCATTTTACCAAAAGCCATGCCAAAGTGAGTAACCAGTTCATTGGAAAGGATTTAAGGTGTACTTCATGATTCGATTCTATATCACACTTGGATTCATTTCTGTGGCCGCAACCAGCTTGCTCGCGCCGAATTCGGTTGCCGCCGACAAAAAGTCGCCCGCGTTTTCGAAATCGGACTATGCCTTTAAGACGGTCGATCAACTGAAACTCAAGGCGGATGTTTACCGTTACGAGCAAGATGTTAAACGCCCGGTCATTGTGTGGCTTCATGGTGGCGCGCTGATCATGGGAAGTCGCGGTGGCGTGCCTACACAGTTGCAGGATTTGGCTAAGCTGCATGATTTCGTTCTCGTCTCACTTGATTACCGGCTCGCTCCCGAAGCACAATTGCCTGCGATCATCGAAGATTTGAAAGATGGGTTGCGGTGGGTACGTGAGTCAGGACCAAAGCTCTTTCATGCAGATCCTTCTCGAATCGTGGTTGCTGGTGCTTCGGCTGGTGGTTATTTGGCTCTGATGAGCGGCATAGTGGCCGAGCCGCGCCCGACAGCAATCGTTTCGTATTGGGGCTTTGGTGATGTGGACGGCGACTGGACAACAAAGCCGAATGCAGATTACCGAAAAGGGAAGTTAATCGACAAAGATGTCGCTTGGTCCGGTGTTGGCCAGCAGTTGCTCACAAGCACCAATCGGAAGAACGGCCGAGGGCGAGCGACGTTTTTTTTGTATCTCAAACAGACGCGCCAGTGGGTCAATGCCGTCAGCGGCTTTGACCCGGAAAAGGACCACGACAGACTAACGCCCTTCTGTCCAATTCGAACCGTCACGTCGGAGTACCCACCAACATTGTTTCTGCACGGCACTGCGGACAAAGACGTTCCGGTCGAACAGTCCACCGCCATGGCTGCCGAGCTGCAACGTCACGGAGTCGCACACGAGCTAATCACCATCGAAGGGGGCGGGCACAGTTTGTGGGGCGGCGACCGAAAGAAAATCAATCAAGCTTTCAACCGTTCGACTGAGTATATCCGCGAACAACTTAAAAAGTAGCGTCATTGGCGAGCGAACGCCAATGAAAGCTGTCTTGCCCATACCAGATTCCTCTATTCAGACAAGGACGTGCGACGGTCGCCGAATCCTGAGCGAGGGCCAGGCCAACCGCTTTTCACGATACCCAGGGACATCAACGGGATCGAAATCTTCGGCGACTTTCCCAGGACCGGGCTTTCGGACAAGGACATCGTGTATGGACTACGAAGCTATTACGCCTGCGTGAGTTTCATCGATGCGCAGGTCGGAAAGATCCTGGATGAACTCCAACGGCTCAAGCTGGCGGACTCCACCGTCGTCGTCGTTCTCTCGGATCATGGATTTCACCTGGGTGATCACGGCAACTGGGGAAAGGCGACTTGTTTTGAGCACGCCACGCGTTCCCCGCTCTTCGTGCAGATGTCGGGAATGGAAACTGCCGGAACCCAATGCAACGCGCTCGTGGAGCATGTGGATCTGTTTCCAACAGTGCTTGATTTGTGCGGATTCGATATTCCGCAGTACATGGAAGGCACCAGTTTCGTTCCATTGCTGAAGTCCCCTTTGACGGCTTGGAAGAACGTTGTGTTCAGCCGGCTTGTCTGAAAGAGATGCCGAGAAGGCAAAGAAGAGAGCTGACGGAAAGTCGCTTTTTGGGCCGCAGGTAGAAATCGCTGCAAACGGCAATGCCGCTGGTGTCTGGTTCGAAGGTGTCGGTGGCTGGCTGCTGGCTCCCTAGCCTGAAGTCGCCAATAACGCCGCCTCCGGCTGTGCAAGGCCGTTGTCCTTGAATCTTGAAGCCAGTCGGCAAGCCAGAGAGCGTTCACGCAATGTAGAATACTGCTTACACTGGAAGTCCACACCGTGGCGACATTTAATGGAGAACGCGATGATGACAACGACCATTCGAACGACATGCGTGATCGTAATAATCACGAGTATCGCAACCGCCGAAGAACCAGCGTGGAAGTCGCTCTTCAACGGCAAAGACCTCACCGGTTGGAAAGCAAACACACGGCCAGAGTCATTCTCCGTGAAAGATGGCGTCCTGAAAGCGCACGGCAAGAACGGGATGTCTCATTTGTTCTACGTTGGCCAGAGCGGGAAACTTGTCCAATTCAAAGATTTTGAATTGGAAGCCGTTGTCCGCAGCGAACCGAGTTCCAACTCCGGCATCTTTTTTCATACCGATTACGAACTGCGGAACGGAAAGTACTTAAACAAGGGTTACGAGGTGCAACTCAACAGCACCGAGAAAGAGAAACGCAAGACCGGGAGCTTGTACGCGGTTGTCGACCTCGATACTTCGTCCGTCGACGAGACCCAGTGGTTCACGATTCGCTTCCGCGTGCAAGGCAAGCGAATCACCGTCTGGCTCAACGACAAGCAGGTGCTTGACTACATCGAGCCCGATTCTCCGGAGCGGCCGCCGTCGCGTGCGAAGCGATTAATCGATCCGAATGGCGGCGCGATCGCGCTACAGGCGCATGATCCGAAGAGTGTTTTCTATTTCAAGTCGATTCGTATTCGCAAGTTGTAGGGACGACGGATGAATCAGGCGCAACAGTTCTGCGGCACTCCTTCGGACCGATTTACCTTCGGCCGGCGTGACAACGCGAATTGCCATGGGGCGCGGCGACATGCCGACGGTCGGGCCTCGGCCGAGCATGCCGTAGGTAAAGTCTCTCGAATACGGACCGATCTGCGGAGTGCCGACAATCTCTACATAGCTCTTACCGATCACAACTTTGCTTGGATCAAAATCTTCGGCCTTGAACCGCCAGCCGGTTGTGTGTCTTCCCGATGCTCCTGGTTTATCCCGGTCTAAGTGAAACGAGTACATGTTGAAAAACGTAACGGAGTACTCACCAATATTCGATCCCATCGTTTTGCTTTCCTCACAATCCGACACTTCCACGATCAAATAGCGCGTGCTGATTTTGACGTCTTTCAGCTCTTCGTTGACCTTCGTGATCAGTGCGTTGCCCATGGCCCGGCCCTGCAGGATCTCGCGCATTTTGCTCTCGATTAGAAAAATGGGCGCGGCGAGTTTCGCGATCTCTCGTCCAGCCTGTCAACCGGAACCTGGATCGTCTTGTCGCTATCCTTCTTTTGCAACTCGACGGAAGTCGCCGTCGCCGAAACGAGTTCGGCCGTGACGCGAAACTGGCCGGTTGCATCAACCCACTCGCGAGTGATGTGCGGAAAATCACCACCCTTAACAACTGAGAATTTGACTTCGCGTCGAGCGAGGGTTGGGGTGGGATCTGGTTGAGCTTGAACGACGAGTTGGCCAGGCAATGCCGCCGCCACAACGAGAAGAATCGCCATGAGATGCTCCTTGAGTATTCGACAGACGATTGACAACTTGCGTGAAGAAACTGACGTAGCGAGGCTGACAAATCCGCAATCAAAGCAAAGGGTCAGTCTACCACCTGTCGCATTTTCTTCGCCCTTTGATCGTTTTCATTCCCCACAAAATCACCTAGGTAACTCCTCTAAAAACAAATCCAAGTCTTTTTTGTCACACGAGGAAACAAGCCAGTAAACATAACATGGATCGCGCGAGATAGTTATTCGGCGATCACCCCGCGAAAATCGATACGTAGGAGACCTAGAGTAATGTAATGTCTCTGGTTCTTCATCAAGCTCACGTCTAAGCGCAGCCAACTGCGAGTCACTGAACGACTCACTCGTGAGGATTGCCGACGTGTCCTCGTTGAAGTTAAAGTAATCGAACATTTGACAATAAATGAATGTCGAGAACTTTTCGCAGCACTGGGCAGAATCTCCTTCAAGCCACTTCGTCACGACCGGCGGATCTTCCGTTTCGTTGATTACGAATCCCCATTGGCACACTGCTTGGTTCTCGATTTGAAAGAATACTACCGCTTGGCCATCGACACTCTCAGTGGAGAGCTTGTTCAGTGGAATCGGTGTGTCGCCGTTGCTATACCGCTTCAGGAGATTTACTGCATCGTGGATTGAATACCATTGCTTTACTGATTCAGGCAATGATCCCAAACGCTCTTCCAATTTGTCAATGCGCTTTTGATTGATCGGTGGTGGCCCACGACGAAGAATTCCCCGAGTCTTTTGATGATAATCCAAGTTTTTACCCACTGTTAAAGGTTCAACTCTTCGGCCTCTGACCTGGCTTGTCAAACGGCCATAACGGAAAAACCTCCGACGGTATCCGCACGTCGGCCATCATTTTGGCGAGCTTTTTGACGAGGTCTGGATGCTTGGCGGCGACGTTGTTTCTTTCTCCGATGTCTTGGGCGATGTTGTATAGCTCGATGTCGAGGTTGCCGCGGGTCATGTTTTGGCGGACCGCTTTCCAGTTGCCGACGCGGATTGTTTGTTGGCCACCGTAGCTGGGGAACTCGCGGTAGAGATAGTCGCGCGGCACTTATTTTTCGCCGAGCAGCGGCATGGCGATGCTGATGCCGTCGATGTTGGCCGGGATGTCCTTCTTCGCACCGATCAAGTCCAGCAGTGTGGGCATCCAGTCTTCGAAACCGCTGACGTAGTTGTGCGCCTCGCCCGCGGGAACGTGGCTGGGCCAGCGGACGATCGTGGGGACGCGGACGCCGCCCTCGTACAGCGAGCCCTTCAGGCCACGCAGCTCGCCGACGCTGTTGATGAACTCGTAATCGACCTCTTCGCCCAGATGCGTCGTGCCGTTGTCCGAGCTGAAGACGACGATCGTGTTGTCGGCCAAATTCAGTTCGTCGAGCTGTCGCAGCACGTTGCCGATGTAACGATCCATCCGCGTGATCATCGCGGCGTAGGCGGCTCGCGGCGTGAAGTGCGGCGTGTA
>CAYFJO010000260.1:0-15186 GCA_964343305.1 uncultured Pirellulaceae bacterium
AAATGTTCCCCGCGGCCGACAAAATACTCAGAAGACTAAAGTAGGTGGCATTGGGTCAGCGCCGCCGGCGTGCCGTGGGTCGGCGCTGCCATCCGTGCGAAAAAGGCATATGGGAATCGCGCATGGCACGTTGAATTTGACATATCAACCCGCTCTGATACGATGAGGATTCCCGCCCGACATTCCCTCTCCCCCCGCCCTGAATGTGAGGCTCGTCATGGCTGATGGCTTTGACCCATACCATGAATGGCTTGGAATTTCTCCCAAGGAACAGCCACCAAACCACTATCGATTGTTGGGCATCGAGCTGTTTGAATCGAAAGCGAGTGTTATCGAGAATTCAGCCGATCGTCAGCTAGCGTCGCTTCGTGATCGTCAAATGGGCAAGCACGTCGCGCATACACAGATGCTATTGAACGAAATCACTGCTGCAAAACTCTGCCTGCTTGATCCAGCGCGTAAGGTCGAATACGACATCTGGCTGCATCAGCAAATCGCGGCCGTAGAATTTGTTGCACCCGTTGATACGAAACAAATTGACGCAAAACAAAAAGAGCGCAGCCACGCAGCCGTATGGGCAGTCTCCGCGGGCATCGCCGGTCTCTTGGTGTTTTTGCTGATCGTTGCCGCCCTGTTTTCAAATGGTGATCAAGAGGTTGCCGATGCGTCCGGGGTGACAGAACCGGATGACAAGAAGGGCGAAGTTGCAGCGCCAGTCGATACTGACGTGGCTTCCCCGAAAGTCGACGCCGTACCTGAGACGGCGGCAGACGACAGCAAAGCCCCCGCGCAAGACGGTGAAACAGATTCGCCAAAACCAGTTGCTCCGAAGCCGGCACCGACGATTGAATCTCCGTTGGTTACTAAGACGACCGAACCGGCAACCGAACCAACGCCCGTCGCTGACACTCCTTTGAAATCCAATCCATCTGGGGTCAATGGAAACGGAACTTCAGAAATCGGCAAAACCGTCGATCTGATGCAGTCGGTCGATGCGGCACAGCACGGCATCCAGGGTCTCTGGGAAATGAACGAAGGGCGACTCAGTGCCACCCCGTCGCCCGCCGTAGATGAAAAAGACCGGCAGCTGGCCATTCTCGAATTACCCGCCGCGCTGCCTGTTGCGTACGAACTGAAGCTTGATGTGCATTGGTCGGGCGGGGATGGTTGGTTCGCCGTAGCGGTTGGCTTGGGTGAACAACGGCAAGCCTTGATTGCATTTGATCACGTGTATCGAGATGATCAGTACAGTGGCCTGGAACTGATTGACGGCGCATCTGTGGTCCGGCGGGCCGATGCGCGCCGCGGTGGAGTGCTGAAGAACGCCGGTCCAAGCACAGTTACCTGCTCAGTAAACAACGGGCATATCGTCGCGACCGTTGAGGATGAAGAAATTGTCAATTGGCAGGGCAGCTTCAGCCGCCTCGCTGTACCGCGGGGAATCGAGTTGCCAAAAACTTCGCAGGCCTATTTGGTGGGCAGCGCTGCGAGCTTTGACGTTTCCAAGATCGAATTGGTCGCCTCGGCGGTTTTCGAAGAAGAACCGCCGCAGCCGATCGCGTTGGAAGAAATCGCAGCGCCAATTGCACGTTGGACATTCAATCAAAACCTGGACGACGACTTTGGTCTGCTGCATGGGTCGGCGGACGGAACGGCCTTTATTAAAGACGGACGCTTGGTGTTGGATGGCAACGGTTCCGTGATCACGACCGTGGTGCCAAAGGAACTAGGTGTGCGATCCCTCGAAGTTTGGGGCACGGTTGGGGCGCTCGAGCAAATGGGCGTGGCAATGGTAAGTCTCACGCAGCCCTTGGGACAAAGCGAGGGGATCGGATTTGATGCGCGACGGCCGGGCATCTGGAGTGCGGCCAACTCATTTCGACAAACACGGGACTTTGGCGGAGCGGCCGAGCAGTCGCCCGCCGACGAATTGATCCACTTGGTTCTGGTCTACGACGCCGATGGTAGCATGACCGCCTGGCGAAATGGTCAACGTTACGGCTGGCAGTATCAATCTAGTTCGCCCGTTCTGACCACGCTTAAGAAAGGCACATCACAGCTCATGTTCGGCCGGCTTTCGTCAGCCGCCACCGAGTCGTTTGTAGGATCGATCGATCAGGTCCGCCTGTATGACCGGGCTTTGACAGCCGGCGAGATTGTTACATTGGCCGCGACTCGTCCGCTCACTTCCAGCGAAGCCATCAAGCCCGCAAAGCTGGCCGAGCCGGCAGCAGACGAGTTGGCGAAGACCCGCGAACAGATGGTCGGCATGTTTGAAAGTGAAATGAACACGACGCGGACCCCTCAACAACGACATCTCATCGCCCAACGCATGCTGATGAATACCGCCGACCAGGACGACCCCCTGCGATTTGTTTTCTACGAACTCGCGGTGGGGGCGTTTGCTATGGCGGGTGATGCAGCGAGCCTGGTGGCGACGGCGAATGAAATGGCCGCGCGCTACGACACGGACGTTTATCCGCTCAAGTTGAACGGAATGACCGAAGCTTCTCGCCGGGCGCTGGTTGATCAGATGCCGGCGCTGGCGCGACAATCGGATGTCTTGATTGATTTGGCGCTGGAGCGCGACGACTTTGACGGCGCCGAGCGGCTGGTCAAGATCTTTGTGGCATCGTCGCGGACGGCGAAGATCGCCACGCTGTCGCGGCGCAGCCTGGAGCGTCAAAGGGAAATCCGGGAAGCGCGGTCCGCATTCGAAAACGTCGCGGCGGCCCTCGATCGTCTAAAGGTCGAGCCCGCTAACCCAAAAACGAATGCCCTCGTGGGCAAACACCGCTGTCTGATCAAGCGAGATTGGAACGGCGGACTTCAACATCTGGCGGCTGGCGACGACGTGCCGCTGGCGCAGTTGGCCCAACAAGAAATTGCCCTGCCAACCGATGCTGCGGAGCAATTCCAATTGGCCAATGGCTGGTGGCAGGCTGCGGCGGCCGATGAGACATACGCCGAAGCCATGCGAGATCGCGCCGCACATTGGTATCGACTGGCCGCTCCACGCCTTGAGGGGCTCGAAAGACAGGAAGCGGAAAGCCGTTTGTTGCAGATTCGAACCGAGAAGGAAAACGGTTGGCTGGTGGTCTTTCGCGGTAACAGCGCAATCTACTGGGACACCGCGATTGATACTTCCAACGCATTTGCTATTCCCCTGGAAAAAATTCAGGAAGAAGACATTCGATATGTGCGATTGAGACGCACAGACACCGGCGAGGTCGTCATCGTTGCGATCGGCAAGGAACTCTTCACAGAGGGCGGTCAGGTATCGCCCAACATCGTATGGGCCAACAATGCGGACCGACGATCCGCCTTACGATTTCTCGGGCTTGCCAGTGCCGCATTACAAAGTGGTGACGATCTGCCATGGATTGTCAGGCAAAGCAATCGACCGTTCAGCGGTTGGGGCTTTGGATCCATTTGGGGCAAACCGGGAGAAATCGCAACTTGCTGGCAGGGACAAAGGCTTGATTCCCTTGGCATCGAGATCGCCATCAAAGGTGAAAAGCTCGACAGCAGCGAAATTCGCAGCCTGCTGAAATGACACTCGTAGTCAATCAGGTCCAGAAGCTGCGATCGAGCGCAGCAGAGCCAGACTGAGTTTGGTTTTTCGCGGGCGATGTTGTTGAGAATGCCTGCCCGATGTTATGCCGCCTTGGCTGCGCAAGTCCTCTTGATGCTGTGAAAAACTGCATCACAGATCCTGTCTAGGCTAATCAAATCGATCGCAGGCGGAGGCATGAGAATCACTACGTCGCCGAGTGGTCGGATTAGCACGCCATGGTTGCGAGCATCCAGACACACTTTCCGCCCGACCAATTCTGGTGCTGGAAACGACTCCTTCGTTTCGCGATCTTTGACTAACTCGATGCCGACCATGAGTCCCTTTTGGCGAACCTCACCGACCCACTCGAGTTCACCGATTTTGTCGAGCTTTTGTTTGAGCAAAGCAATCTTACCCGGCAACTCCTCGAGCAGATTTCGGCCTTCGTCGTCTTCCTTGTAAAACAAATCAAGGTTGGCCAACGCAACGGCGGCTCCTAGCGGATTTCCGGTGTAAGTGTGGCCGTGATAGAACGTTTTGTAATCGTCCGGTTTGCCAAGGAAGGCGTTGAAGATTTCGTCCGTGGTCAACGTTGCCGCGAGCGGGAGATAACCGCCAGTGATACCCTTGGCTAGACACAAGATGTCGGGGGTGATGCCTACTTGCTCGCAGGCAAACATCGTTCCCGTGCGGCCGAAGGCAACCGCAACTTCGTCGGCGATCAGCAGCACGCTGTTAGTGCGTGTGGCGTCGCGAACTCGTTCCAGAAAACCGTCAGGTGCGGTGATCATGCCCGCGGCACCCTGGACGAGCGGTTCGATGATCACGGCGGCCAACTCTTCGTGATGCTGTTCGATCAGGCTCACCAGATGGTTGAGGCACTCGACTTCACACGTCGCAGGCTCCAACCTCAGCGGGCAACGATAACAATATGGCGGTGGCGACTGGATCGTCTCAAATAACAGCGGGCGGAACTTCGAATGAAACAGGTCCATTCCACCGACGCTCACCGAGCCCACCGTGTCGCCGTGGTAGGCTTCGCCCAGCGAAAGAAACTTTGTCTTGTTCGGCCGTGGATCATCGCACTGCTGCCAGAATTGAAACGCCATCTTCAATGCAATTTCCACCGCTGTTGCACCGCTGTCCGAGTAGAAGACTCTATTCAAGCCCTCCGGTGTGATTTCGACCAAACGACGAGCCAGTTCGATGGCGGGCACGTTCGACGGGCCGAGCGTGGTGGAATGCGCGACCTTGCCAAGTTGCAGGCGAATCGCTTCGTCGAGTTCCGGAACCTGATGCCCGTGCACGTTGCACCACAACGACGACACGCCGTCGATGTAGCGATTGCCGTCCACATCGATCAACTCAAAACCTTCGGCCCGCTCGATGATCAGCGGCCGTTCTTCCGCGTATTGTTGCATCTGCGTAAACGGGTGCCAAAAGTGTTCGCGGTCCCACGTTTCGAGTTGTTGGCGCGTTGCGTTCATGGTTTTGTTCGTGCCTCGTTGCAAGAACAGTCCTTCACTCCTATTCTGAAGCGGAACACATTTGATCAAATCTCATCCGTAAGACAAGGCCATGTTCAAAGTGACGCGCGAGATCGACTTCTGTTACGGCCACCGCTTGTTGAACTACGACGGCAAGTGCCGCTTTCTACACGGACACAATGGTCGTGCTGTGATCACACTCGAAGGCGAACAACTAGACGATCTGGGGATGGTGCTGGACTTCAGCGACATCAAACGCATCGTCAGCACGTGGATCGACGACAATCTGGATCACCGCATGATTCTCAACCGAGACGATCCGGTCGTTGCTCATTTTCAACAACTTGGCGAGCCGATGTACCTGATCGATACGAACCCGACCGCCGAGAACATTGCCAAGTTGATCTACGACTTCACCAAAGAGCATGGATTTCCGGTCGCGGAAGTTCGGCTGTGGGAAACGCCTCGCTGCTTTGCGACGTATCGGGAGTGACGCACTCTGAGCCAAGCGGCGTAGCAATAAAAGAGCCCGGGCGGCTCGCAAGCGAACTCACCCGGACTTAATCCCCCCTGGGATGATTCATCACCCAGCGTCCTATTCTGCATCGCACCAAGCGTACACATCCTGCGTATCGCTTAATACGGTTGTCGACGAACAAAACTATCGGCAGTCATTGCCACGCGACTTTGGCAAACTTTGCCGATTATTCGGGTCAGCCAATTTGGTCTTGATTTGGGCGAGTTTCTCAATGATTCACACGACAATGACTAATCAAACTTTGCCGGTTAAGCCGATTTTGATGACAGTGCGTTTCGTGGCGTAGGCGTCCAGCCTGCGAACAATGATAGCACGACAGGAAGCCTGCCACGACGAGAAAGGAAGCTCACAGTGTCCAAACCCTCGACTCATTCGTCTATCTTTGCCAGCCTGCGGAGCCTCGGTCTGCCGCTGATCATTGGCCTGTCGCTGTACGTTGGCTTCTACCTGCTAATCAAACAGGGGCAATTGGCCAACGATTTTTTCATCCGGTATTTTGCCAGCCACATCGTTTCCAAAGTCGTCACGGCCATGTTCTTTGTCGGCTTTGCCGGGCTAGCGGTGAAAGCAATCGACGTGATCTTCCAATACCTGGCGATCGATCATGTTGCGCTTGATGAACCAATCGAAGGCCAAACGGCCGAAGATGCCGAGCAACTACTCGGGCAGCTCGACGAACACTCGCTGCCGTTGAAGTCGAGTTATCTATGGAGGCGGCTGCGCGACGCATTGCAGTTTGTCTTCCGCAAGCAGTCGATCGACGGGCTGGACGACGAATTGAAATATTTGGCCGACCTGGACGGGTCGCGCCAACAAGACAGTTATTCGCTGGTCCGGATCATGATCTGGGCGATTCCCATGCTCGGCTTCCTTGGCACGGTGGTCGGCATCACGATGGCGCTAGAGAATTTCGGATCATTGGATCTGGAAAACCTCGACAGCGCGATGAAAGTGCTACTGTCGGGATTGTACATCGCGTTTGACACCACCGCACTGGCCTTGTCGTTGTCGGTAGTGCTGATGTTTGGCGTTTTCTTGATCGATCGCTTTGAAACGCAATTGCTCGAATCGGTCGATGCTCGCGCGGCGCATCAAGTTGTTGGCCGGTTCGAAGAAGTTGGCGGTGGCAGCGACCCGCACGTTCGTTCGATCGAGCGAATGGGTCGCGCGGTGATTGAAGCGACCGAAAGGACAGTCGAGCGGCAAAGCCAGCTTTGGGAAGCGACGATCGAAGCCGCTCATCAACGCTGGAGCAGCCTTTCCAGCGATTCCACGCAGCACTCGCAAGCGGCGGTCGCGGCGGCCTTGGACCAGGTTCTCGGCCATCATGTCCAGCAAATGCAATCCATCAGTCAAGCGTCCGCCGACGCGTTGCAACAGCAGTCGCAAGGTTGGCAAACGGCCTTTGCGGCCAACGCCCAGGCGATGCTCGAGCAGCAAAAAGAACTCACGCGCCAGGGCGACATCATGAAGCAAGTTGTCCAAACAACGGGCGATGTCATCAACCTGGAAACGCTGCTGAACGAAAACTTAAAGTCGCTGGCTGGCGCGAAGAATTTCGAAGACACCGTGATGAGTCTCTCGGCAGCGATTCACTTGCTCAGCACGCGGCTGAGCCATACTGGCGAAACGGCTAAGCGAGTTGACTTGACAGACGACAACAAAGGCCGCGCGGCATGAGGCGAACGATCACCCGTCGACAAGCGACCAACATGTCGCTGTTTCCGTTTCTCGCCGTGCTGATCTGCACGATGGGTGCACTGATTGTCGTGTTGGTGCTGGTCGTCAAACGTGCGGAGGCTCACGCCAAAACGCAAACAGAAGAGCAACGGCAGCGGCACGGCGAAGTGCAACGCAAGCTCAACGAAGAACTCGAAGAGCACCAATGGCGGCAACAAATCCTGGCGGAGCAACGGCCGGAAATGATCGACAAACTCGCCGCTCACCGCGCCGAGTTGAGCCACCTCGAAGATCATATCCTGAAGCTCAAGCAAGAAGCCGATCAACTGCAGCAGCAGCTCAAGGATTTGCAGGAAATCGATTCCGTACGAAAAGAAGACCAGGGGGCATTGAAGGCGGAACTCGCTAAACTTCAGGACGAAATCGAACGTGCCGTCGATGAGCTGAATAAGGCACGTACGGAAGCGGCCGAAAAGCCAAAATCTTATTCGCTCATTCTGTACAAAGGCCCCAACGGCACGGCGCGGCGGCCCATTTACATCGAATGCACTCGCCGCAGCGTGACTCTTCAACCCGAGGGCATCGTACTCAAGCGGGGCGACTTCCTTGCACCGTTGGTACCCGGCAACCCGCTCGATGCCGCCTTGCTGGCCGTACGTGAATACCTCGTGCGCAGCGGCGCGGTGACCAAAGACGGTGAGCCTTATCCGCTGTTGATCGTTCGTCCCAATGGCACCGAGGCCTACGCAATGGCTCGTGCAGCGATGAAGTCGTGGGATGACGAATTCGGTTACGAGTTAATTGACGACAAGTTGAACCTCAAATACCAGGACGCCGATCCGGTGCTTGCGAAGACGATTCGTGACGCGGTGGAACTTGCCAGACGCCGCCAAGCTGCATTGGTGCAGGCACAGCCGTCCCGGTTTGCCACCAGTGGTCTAGGGGGAAGCAAGTCGGACGACAGTCCGGTCGTGCTGCGTCCACGACCCGGCGGTGGCGGATTCGTTCGCGAAGGGGGCGCGGGGCAAGATCCATTTTTCGACAGTGAATCCAGGCGCAACGGATTCACTGGGGGCGGCGACACGCAATCCAACGAAGAAAACCCACTACGTGGCTCCGCCAATAATCAGAATCACCCCGACAACAGAGAGTTCTTTGGTCCCAGTCCCAAGTTCGGTGCCCCATCGGATTCTAGTCCAGGCGGCACACCGAGCCCGGCCAGTGTCGGTGGTTCGAAGAACTGCTTGGCCGAGTCGCGGGGCAAAAACTGGGGGCTGAAAAACTATTCCAACAACGCCACGGCATACACGCGACCAATTCGAGTCGTTTGCTACGGCGACCGAATTGAGCTGATTCCACAGCGAGCAACCGGCGAGCGGCCTTACGTCACGCGTCTGCAAGGCGACACGGTGGCGGCTATCGACGAGTTTGTCTCCAACACGTGGAAGCACATGCAAGGCTGGGGGATCGCGGGTCGCAGTGCTTATTGGAAACCCATCCTGAGTGTCGAAGTGGCGCGGGGCGGAGAACGCACGTTCATCGAACTGCAATCGATGCTACAAGGCAGCGGCCTGGAAGTTCGACGCAAGAGCGGAAGGTAGACAGTAGGACGGATTGCCCATCCGTCCCACAGAGCAATGGCACGAGCACGCAAACAACACGATGATCCCGGCCAAGACTCCTTCTTGGACGTTGTCGCAAATCTGGTTGGCATTCTCGTCATCCTGGTGATCGTCGTCGGCGCACGCGCCAAGAACGCCAAAGTGACTCCCGTCTCCGAGGAACATCAAACCGCCGTCGCCAAACTGAAGACCGACATCGAAACCACCAAGGGTGCGACGAACGGCCTGGAACGCAGTTTCAAAGAGATCCAACAAAAGGTCAAGATGCAGCAAGCCGCCATCGACACGCGACGCGCCGAGCGGAACTACATTCAAACCGCCATCACCATCGTGGCACGCGACCTGGACGAGCAACGCAAGAAGCTCGGCGCGAAGGATCGCGAAGCTCTCGAACTACGGCGCGATCTAAACGCGGCGCACGCGAGACTATCCGAAATCGCTCAACAGAAATCCGTCGTCGAGAATTCTGCCGCCGAAACGATTGCCATCGAGCACATCCCAACACCAATGGCCAAAACCGTGTTCGGCAAAGAGATCCACTTTCGGTTGCTCAACGGCCGGTTGGCATACGTGCCGCTGGAAGAGTTGATCGAATTGATGAAGAACGAAATCCGTCTGAAGGCCGAGAAGCTTCGAACCGTTTCAGAGACCACCGAAACGGTGGGCCCGATCGGCGGCTTTCACTTGCGGTACAAGCTGGCTATTAAGGTGAGCACCGCTGAGACAAAGTTCGGTGTCGTGCAACGCAAAGGCCCCGAATTCCTCGGCTTCTACCTTAGACCAACCGGCCAGCAACTTGGCGAACCGTTCGACCAGGCGATGCTCGAGGATTCGGAGTTCATGAAAACGCTTGGCTCGCTCAACCCCGACACCGCCACGATCACCGTCTGGGTCTATCCCGACAGCTTCAACGAGTTTCTGGTCCTCAAGCGCGAAATGTTCAAGCGTGGCTTCTTAACCGCCTGCTGGCCACTGCCAGAAGACCAACCCATCGCGGGCGGTCCCAACGGCAGCCGCAGCGTTGCTCAGTGAAAAACGAGTCAAGGGTAGTCAGTCGTCCAAATTGACTTCTTCACCATCCCGCGGATCGACCAGTTTCCGGAACGTGTCGGCGTCGATGTCCTTGGGCAGCGTGCGGGCAAAGCCATCGAAGAACACGACGTCGAGGCCTTCTTCCGGGATTTCTCCCAGACACGCGAGTGGTTTCTCGGGGTCAAAGACCATGTCAACGGGTTGTGTCCATGTGACAGCCTCTTTGCCCGAGATCCGAACGGCAAAGATCGTGTTCGACAATCCGTCTGTGATATCGTTAAACGACAATGGGCCGTCCGATGGATAGGCCGTGTTCTTGCCAGTGAGCAAGACAATGGTGGATTTGCTGTCGGAATCGCCGAAAACCATCGGCATCATCGCGCCCAACGCTTGATCATTGACTCCGCTATCCCAGGCTTCATCAAAGTTGTACTGGTCAGCGAGAAAAGCTTGGTCCAAATACGGGAGCAGATCGACACGCCAACTGGATGCCGGCTTGCCTTCTTGCATTGGCAGGTTGCTGGGCAACATACGATACGTGTCATAATAGTTATGGAGCGCGATTCCAACCATCTTAAGGTTGTTCAGCCTCTGAGCTTTCTTGGCCGCTTCCTCGGCTTGTGCGATCGCACTCATGATCGCTTCTGCAATTCCATCGGGACGAGCCAGTGATACGACGACACTTTGGTCCTTGGTGGTTGCCGCGATCCCTTTGAGTAATTTGCCGCCGAATTCGACCAGGGCCCCAGCTTCCGGATCGTCCTTCATCTCCTCGAGCAACGACCCTGCCCCGAACTTCAGCGCCGAGAGACCGAAATCGACAGCCCCCTTCAACTCATCACGCGCCGCCTCGTCGACGGATGTGAGGTGGATTTCCAGCAGATTCCCGGCGCCGACATTGCCGACGATAGAAACCGAACTTAGTTTTTCGAGAGGACCCACGACGTCTGGCATGCCTGCGGCAGGGTTCCCATCCTCGTCAGTGGTTGCCTGTACCGCCATTCCCGTCAACGTCTCTCGCACGGGAGCAATCATGGCCAAGGCAAACAGGTCGTTGTCAACCGAGGTTGCCGCGAGTTGTGAGATCAGCGGACTCTTCAAACTTCCCTTGGAGTCGATCACCTTTTTCGTTCGTTCAACACCTGAAACGACGAAGGTACGATCGTCCGGCATCCAGGCGGAAGTTTCCGGATCGTCTGGATTGAGATAAATGGTCTGACCAGCGTGTTCGATCTGTTCAGCGTCCTCCTGAATCTTCTCCTTCAAGAAGGCGGCAGCGTCCGCGTCGACGAATCGAACGATGAAACCAAAAAGCTTGGCAAAAGATGGTTGCTCGAACTCGCCGAGCTCTTCATCCAAACGAACTTCTTCCTCGAAGCCATCGTTAGGATCAAATTTTGGCTCCTCAGGATCGACTTCGGGCTCTTCTTCCAACCCGGTAAACAGGCCATCGAAATTGGGTGTTGATTCGTCGGCTTCCGTCCCGGCCTGCCCCGCGGGTTCGTCGGGCGGAGAAGACCCTGGCTCCGACCCATCGTCCGAGTCCGGCCCTTCAGATCTCTCCTCCGGAGAATCGCCATCTGGCGGGATTGCACCCTCCACCGGGATGTCCTCGAATGATGGCTCACTGCCAAACCCGGTCATCAACATCATCACATCCTCAGGCGTCACCGGGACAGTAAACAAAGCGATTTGTTCGACGGTGGTCGGATCGAACGGTTCCATTTCGCTTAACATTTCATCGCGAAGTCCCTCCGGAATGCTTTGCACCAATTCCGATTCGAGAATCCGCTTGGGATGAATGACCAGAGCCGCAAAGAATTCGTCTGATACATACCTCGTATCGAAACCGTTTTCGACCGGCGCGGGTACAGACGCGACATCATTGTCGTCCGCAGGCGCGGCATCCGCCGCCGATGTGTCATCGCCGGACGAGTCATCGCCGGACGAGTCATCTGCTGCGTCGCTGTCGTCCGCCGAACTGTCGTCGCCACTGGCGGAATCGTCGGTCGCGGCGTCATTTGTAGCGGAATCATCACCAGCAGCAACTGTGTTGTCATTGTCATTCGCCGAATCGTCGTTCGACGTGTTTTCGCCGCCACCACAGCCAATGATCGTGGCAAGCAGTACGCAAAGCCAGAGTTTATAGAACGAGAATCGCATTACTCGTCTCCGTATCAACAAAAAGTGAAGGTGGAACTCGCGACGCAGCGCGTCACCATAACCTTTTGCCATTGGATTCGCAAGAAGATTGCGATGAGGGTCGTGCCCGGAACACGTGGTTCGTTGGCTTGACATTTTCAGCGGACTGCGATAAACCTGCGATTAGTCGTTTGTTGTTTCACGGAAAGGAATTGCACCCAAGGCGACTTCTTTTCTATTCGTTTATTCAGAAACCGAACAAAGGATGGGACCTATGTGGCTGTTGGCTCAGGATATGGATCCGGGACAGATGATTCTGATCGGGGTAGTTGTCTTTTTTATCCTCATCGGCTTGATCATCCTGGCGGTCTTTGCTTCGTATTTTAAGTGGTGGATCCAATCCTATCTGACCAACGCCGGCATTACGTTGTTGGAATTGCTGGGCATGACGTTTCGCAAAGTGCGTCCCGCGGTCATCGTCCAAAGCAAGGTCATGTCCGTACAGGCTGGATTGACCGACCCAGAGATGACCACCAAGTCGTTGGAAGCACACTATCTCGCTGGCGGCAATGTGCCGCTCGTGATCCGATCGCTGATCGCCGCCAACAAAGCCAAGACGATTAAACTGAGTTTCCGCGAAGCAACCGCCATCGACCTGGCTGGACGAAACGTGTTGGAAGCGGTGCAAACGAGCGTTTACCCGAAGGTCATCGATTGTCCGCCGAAAGGTGGAACGCGAGCCTCACTCGACGCGGTCGCCCGTGATGGCATTCAATTGAAAGTGACGGCCCGAGTCACCGTGCGTGCTAACCTGCAACAACTCATCGGTGGTGCCACCGAAGAAACGATCATCGCCCGCGTGGGGGAAGGTATCGTCAGTGCGATTGGTTCGGCTGACGACCATAAGGCCGTTTTGGAAAACCCCGACGTGATTTCAAAAGCCGTGCTGGCCAAGCGATTGGATTCGCAAACGGCGTTCGAAATCGTCTCCATTGACATCGCTGATATCGATGTCGGTGATAACATCGGCGCCAGTTTGCAGGCGCATCAGGCCGAAGCCGATACGCGTGTGGCCCGAGCTAAAGCGGAGGGTCGCCGAGCCATGGCCGTGGCCGCCGAACAGGAAAAAACGGCTTCGGTCGAAGAAGCTCGTGCTAAACTGGTAGAAGCCGAAGCGGAAGTACCAAAAGCAATGGCCGAGTCCTTCCGTAGCGGCCGATTGGGTATTATGGACTACTATAAACTGCGAAACGTCCAGGCCGACACCGACATGAGAAAGTCCATCGCAACCGCCAGCACAGAGAGCAGCAATTAGTGATTCCGTAGGACGGATTGCCAATCCGTCCAAATTCCGACCGGGAACGATCCACCATGATGGACGAAATCGAAAAATTCCTTCGACAAGCTGCCGCCCGACGAGGCGGTGGACAACAACCGCCGCCGCAGCCCGAGATTGAATTCGTCGAGCCGGAGTATGTCGAACCCCAACCGGTCGACCCGCGCTCGGTTCAAGGGAATCAGGGGCGGCACATTCAGTCGCAGGTTGCTTCACGTCAAATCCAGACATCGAATTTCGACCAACGCGCCGCACAGCGGGGTACTCGTGAGCGTCAAGCCGACGACATGATGGAAGCCCATCTGCACGAGAAGTTTGATCACGAGATTAGCGATTTGTCCGGTGAGTCTTCTCGCGTCGCTTCCGCCTACCAAGACAAAGGAGCGACACCCTATACCGAAGACCAGGATGCGACACCGTACGTCGATGATGAGGCTGCCAATCAGTTTGCGCGAAACCTCGTCCGCATGTTCAGCTCGCCCGCGAGTATCCAGCAGGCGATTCTTATGAACGAAATCCTCCAGCGTCCCGAACATCGCTGGTAGTTGTCGCGGCATCTTCAAGTGGGTAAGTTGGTGACTTCCGCGCTCGCCTTCTATACAACCCACCTCCTGAGGAACGAACATCATGGCAATCAACGTAACTCCCGGTGAATCCAAAATCGGCTGGATTGGCACAGGCGTCATGGGCTCCAGCATGTGCGGTCACTTGATGGACGCCGGATTTTCGGCCACGGTCTTTACGCGCACCAAGAGCAAAGCCGACGCCTTAATAGACAAAGGCGCGAATTGGGCCGACAGCCCCAAAGCCGTCGCCGAGCAAAGTGATGTGATCTTCGCCATCGTCGGATTTCCACAAGATGTTCGCGAAGTTTTCCTGGGGGACGACGGAGCACTGGCCGGCAGCAAGTCTGGCAACATCCTGGTCGACATGACCACCAGTGAACCATCGCTCGCAATCGAAATCGCCGCGGCGGCCAAAGCGCAAGGAATCCAAAGCGTCGATGCCCCCGTGTCTGGTGGCGACGTCGGCGCAAAGGAAGCTCGGTTGTCGATCATGATTGGCGGCGACAAGGACGCGGTCGATGCGCTGCAACCTTGCTGGGACGCGATGGGCAAAACGATCGTCCATCAAGGCGGACCCGGCGCGGGCCAACACACCAAAATGGTCAACCAAACGCTGATCGCGAGCAATATGATTGGCGTTTGCGAAGCCCTGTTGTACGGCTACAAAGCAGGGCTCGATCTGCCGACGGTCATGCAATCGGTTTCAACCGGCGCGGCTGGAAGCTGGTCACTGTCCAACCTCGGCCCACGCATCATCGACAACAATTTCGATCCCGGATTCTTTGTCGAGCATTTCATCAAAGACATGAGCATCGCCCTTGCGGAAGCAAAACAGCTCGGCCTCTCACTTCCTGGCCTGGCCCTCGCACATCAACTCTACCTCGCACTGCAAGCCCAAGGCCACGGCCGTGACGGCACGCATGCTTTGCAACTTGCACTTGCCTCACTGGCTAATGTAGACTGGAAGAATCGATAGAATGCAACCGTTTTAGAAGATCATTCCATGTCTGCTCACCACACAACTGCCGTCGTTCGCGAAGATGGATGTGTGGTGCTGGACCAAGTTCCGTTTCAAAGCGGCGACAAAGTGGATGTTCTGGTTTACAAGTCGAAGCGAAGCGAAGGGAAACAGGCGCGATATCCACTGCACGGCACGCCGGTACGTTTTGACCATCCGACGGCCCCGGTTTGTGAGGAGGATTGGGAGTCGGCCAAGTGATTGTGCTC
>CAYFJO010000261.1:0-15105 GCA_964343305.1 uncultured Pirellulaceae bacterium
GAGGGGCGACGTCCAAGACCCCTCGCTTGCGCGTCGGGTTAGTGAATAATCCACGGTGTACCAGTAAAGTGGTGCCACTTTGGAACCGATCGACGAACTGAACCTATGGCTGGCTTGGCTCGTCGGTTGGCACTTACTTGAGAAACTCGACAGCGCAAGTCTCACGCTGCATCGTCCGCGTGCGACGCGCGAGATTAAGGTCAAGGTCGATCAACATGAATATGTCTCAATTGTCTGCGATCAGTCGACGTGGTCTACTTGCTGGCGCAGTCGGCGCGTCCGCGAGTGTGATCACGTCTCCCGTGCTCGGAGATGCGGCAAAGTATAAAGTTCCGCATCTGCTCTCGACTCAGGGATGCGGGCGCGCGACGGGATACGCCGAAGCCAATCGGATCATCACGTCCGAAGGGAAGACACATGTTGCCTGGCTTGATTCGCCACCGGAAGGGTTCCGCGTACGTATCGCCACGCTCGATCGAAGATCCTGGCGGTGGTCGCCGACCTACACGGTAGGCGAGGCCAAGGACAATCATGGTGGATCTGCATTAACGATCGACTCGGCAGGTTATCTGCACATTGCTTACTTCACGCATCACGATCCGTTTCGCTACCGACGGTCCAAGCGCCCGAACGACGCATCCGAGTGGGAAAACGAGGTGCAGTTCGGCGAACGACTAACGTATCCCACGATGATTTGCGGCAAAGATGACACGCTGTACTTCACGGCTCGCAGGAGTTTCAGCGATCGGCCTTGGACGGTCGAGTTGTGGGAAAGGAAACCAGGCCGCGATTGGAATCGCGTCGGCCCCGTATTGCAAGCGCGTCATAAAGGCTACGCACATTTTCAGGAATCACTCGCTTGGGGACCGGATCATCGCACGATTCATCTCTGCTGTCGGTTTCATGAAAACTCAGACAAGAATAGCTACGGCCGATTGCAAACAGTGGCTTACATGAAGAGCGACAACTTTGGCCGCTTGTGGAAACGATCCGACGGTTCGATCATCAAGAGCCCGATTACACCGGACAACGTCGAGGTCCTCGCAAAAGGCGGTGAAGACTTCAAGCGAACTCTGCGAGCGGGTTGTCTGGCCGTGTCGCCTGCGGGCAAGCTGCACCTAATCTACAGCATCACGGCCAAGCTGAACGGCGAGACTTGGCTCGCGACGCCCGACGGATCGGGCCAGTGGAAACGAATCCGCCTGAACGATCATCTACCAGCGGAGTGGAAGCCGTGCAATTTGATCATGGCGGGCGGCTTGTCGTTCGATGAGGCCGGGCGACTTCACGGTGTCGCGCAACTGCAAACCGGCGAACAGAAGGAAAAGATTTGGGGCGACCCAACTAACGAAGTCGTCGCGTTCACAGTAGATGGAGACTACAACACTCAGTTTCGAGCGATCAGCAAGTTCGACGCCAACACATCGCACTGGCTGCCGTCCATCGAACGCCCCACCGGCCACAACCAAGTGGCTGACCGTCCTGGTTTACTGTTCACGGCAGGTCCGGCGGGCGAATCGAACAACGAATTGATGAACAATCGAGTGTACTTCAGCGATGGTTAGAGCAATGGGATATCGCGGTGTTGCGGCATTTTCATTTGCCGGATGTTTACCGCGTGCTTGAATCGAAACGATTGCGACTTGTGTCATGAAATCTCCATTGAACAATCCAGAAACAAGATCCTCAATGAAAGCCCTTCTTTTGACGATCCTCACCCTGCCGCTGATCGCCGCTGGCGCGGTGGCTGACGCTTCGTCGCCCATCGATACGAGCTTGCCCGACTGCGGCATTCAGGCGGTGATCGACTCTCTTGGAGAGAAAGGGGGCGAAGTGCGACTGCCTGCGGGACGTTTCGAGCTGATGCGTTCCCTGATGTTGCCGTCGAATGTTCGTTTGACTGGTCAAGGTGCCGGCAAGACGGTTCTCGCAGGAAAACCGGTCAACTCCTGGATTCGAGTAACCGCAATCGACGGGAATCGTCTGACGCTCGAAAGTGGGTGCGCGAGAGTGAAGGTTGGAACCACGGTCTTTTGCTGGCCGAAACGGCCTCAAACGGGATGGCTCGGATATTACAAGCCGAAGGTCGTCAAAGCTGTCAACGACAACATCATTACGATCGATGAACCAGCACGGCTGAAGGAAGAGGGGTGGATATCATTTGGGCTGTGCTCGGCGCTGACCCGTGATTGTGCAAAAGGGGACGATCAACTGGAAGTCGCCGATGCATCCGGATTCTCCGTTGGCCAGGCGGTTGCCGTGGGAAGCGGCAATGGCAACTCAAACGAATCGCTTTCGTTCATTCGGGCGATCAAAGGGAATGTGCTGAAGCTGGAACGTCCCGTCCGGCTCGATCACCAGCGGCACGAGAGTGGGTTCTGGAAGCGGCCCGCGGTATGGTCGCTCTTCCCGTTGGTGACATGTGAGAACGCGGGAAACATCGAGGTCTCGAACCTGAGTCTGGAATGGAGCATTCCCGCCGACCAGCGGCCAAAGCTCCGGCGATACACCTTGTCACCAATCCATCTTTACAACGCCCGCAACTCCCGGATCGAGAACGTCCACGTCGATAACTCGTTCGCCGACGGAATCAGTGTACAGACGGGCGAGAACGTACTGGTTCGCAACTGCGTGGTCACCAATTGTGCCGGCAACGGCCTGCATCCGGGAACAGGTCTTCGGCGATCAACGTTCGAGAACAACCGTGCCGAAGGCAATGGCGTCGGGCTGTATTTCTGTTGGCACAACGTCGGCCATGTCTTGCGAAACAACAAATTCGTCCGCAACAGTGCCGGAATCACCGGGCTTGGCAATCCGGGCGATCGCGACAACCTGATCGAGAACAACCTCATCGCTGAAAACCACAAGCAGGGCCTGTGGATCAACGGAGGCAAAGAGTCTGGCAACATCATTCGCGGCAACATATTTCGCGATAACTCAACAGAAGAAGCCGGAAAGTATCCTGCGATTTGGCTGTGGGCTCAGGTGGAAGACGCGAAGGGTTACACCATTGAAGGCAACATCTTTGAAAACACGGGGAATGCCCCGACTCAGTTGACTGCCATCCAGGAGCAGAACGGCGAACGAAATGGCAAGCCAACAGGTGCGGACAACAATGTCATTCGCAAGAACGTTTTTCGGAGCCCGAAGAACGCCAAGGTGGTCATCGTTGGAACTTCAACGATGGTCGAGCAACCCGGAGCAAACGTTGTCCGAAAGTGAACTAAGCACAGGGTCGAGACCGGTCCGTTTCTCAGTCTGCATGGCTGGGAAGTGAGTCTTGCCCGGTACGGTGACGTCTGGGTGATCTGCACGAGGCCGGAGGGCGTGAAAGGCGTTGCGTGGGTGCGCAACTACAGCTTTTCCTACGTGGGCGGGTCCGGTAGACCCAACGGCATCCCGCCGATTAACGCCAAGAAGAAAAAGCAACGGCGTGGTATGCTGTAAACCTGACGTTTCATTAAATCCGGCCTCGTGCCATTGGGACTTTTCATGAATTCCACTCTTACTTATTCATTTGCTCTCATCTTGATTGTGACAGTTACCGCGGTGGCGGACGTCAAGCTCACTGAACTCGACAATCACGCCGTCCGCGTTGAGATCGACGGACGTCTTTTTACCGAGTATCGCTACGAGCCGGACTTCTTCCCCATCCTTTATCCGGTCATCGGTCCCAACGGCGAGGCCGTGACGCGGCACTTTCCGATGAAGGAAGACGTGCCGAATGAGCAGTCCGACCATGAGCATCATCGTTCGCTGCACTTCACACACGGCGATGTTAACGGCTTCAATTTCTGGTCTCCGCAACTGAGGCGAAACGGCCATACCACGGAGATCGTTCACGACCGGTTTGAGAAAATCGAATCAGGCGAAAACGCTGGTGAGCTAGTGGTGTGGACGAAATGGATCGGCGACGGCAAGGCCATCCTTCGCGAACGAAAGACACTGCGGTTCATCGACGTTGGCAAGGGGCAGACGATGCTCGACTACGATGTCGAGCTTCATGCTCCTGACAAACACGTCACGCTGGGCGATACCGATGACGCCGGACTCGCCGTTCGCGTGGCGAGCACCATCAAGGTTCGGCCCCACGGCAAACACTCGGAGAGCAAAGGCTACGGAAAGATCGTCAACAGCCGCGGTGACGTGAACGACAATGCGTGGGGCAAACGCGCCGAGTGGATCGATTACCACGGACCGGATGCGAGCGGCAAGACCGTCGGGATTGCCGTGTTCGATCATCCGGCGAACCCGCGCTATCCAACCGGCTGGCACGCGCGTTACTACGGGTTGCTCAGCGCGAGTCGTTGGGGAATCTACAGCTTCGAGCGGAATCAGGGCGCAATCAAAGGCGATGGAAATTACACCATCGCGCCCCGCGGCGTGCTGCGATTGCGGCACCGCTACTTCTTTCATCACGGTACACCGAAGGAAGCGGAAGTCGCGCATCGATTCGCCAGCTACGCCGGAAACGAGCGGTTCCATCCGAAGACGGCCGAGTCGGGTCCACGCATCATTTACAAGGGTGTCTTCATTGACGACACCACGATTCCGGGCGAACAGAAAGAGGATTGGGTTCAGCCATCCCATCCTTACTGCTGGCAGATGAGCCGGAACCGTTGGATGTGGGTATTTCAGACGCGCGCCTTCGAGGGAATCGACACGGAGCGATCGATCCTCTACCAGATCCGGCGCGGCGCTCCGGACGGGCCCGTGGTTCGCGAGAAGATACTGATCCCTTTCCGCGATGACTGGGACCCGTTCGAGGACGGCTCGAAGTACTGGAAAATCCACGGCCACCCCAAAGTGTTCGGCGTGCCCAAAGGAGCGATCGGTGCGGACGATCGAGTCGTCCCGCATCACAACCACTTCGTGGCCGCGTGGTACCGTCGGGCGCGAGCGGTCGTTGATGGCAAGGTGTTGGATCCGCATGCCGATAAGGAACTCGAAGGCACGCTGCAACTGGAGTGGGTGCAGTTTCGGCTCAACGATGCGGGAGACGACATCGAACTGCTCACCAAGCCCACCATGCTGCGTCAAAAGGGCTTCGAATCAGGCGAAGCGATCTGTTCGTTGAGTGAACGCCGCCCGCGAATGAATCATTGGGCGCACCCGCCTGAACCGCTCGACACGACTTACACACGCTGGCTCGACACGCCGCACTTCAACAACAACGGCATTGCCGCCATCGAATACCGATTCAATCCAAAGACCGGCCTTTACGAATGGTCAAAGACCGGGAAACTGGTGCGTTCGGAGTCGGGCAAAGGGAGGTTCTTTGAAGCATCGATCAACCGTGTCGGCGACGAGTGGATTCTTTGTGTCCGCAATCGAGGGCATGTGTTGGACGGCTATCGCGGCTCCTGCACGGCATGGTTTCGCACGAAAGACCCATTTGCCGGCTTCGGCGAGCCACACTACGCGCCGACTCCCTCAAGCTACTGTCCGCGCACCTCGTGGCTGATGCCGGACGGCAAACTCCGAATCTTCAGCGGCGACTTCGCCGCCTCGCCGCATCGTCAGAAGCGCGATCCGCTGTTCTGCTGGGACGTGAATCCGCAAAACTTCTCCGTGTCGAACGTCCGCACGATTCTCGACGGCCGCCAGACGCTGGGTATGGAATTGCCGATGATCGGGTTCGCCAAGCTGTCACCGGTCCACAACAACCGGCAGATTCTGACGTTCCGCGTTACGACGCTGAATCACCGGTTCGCAACCGAACGCTGGCCGGCAGTTACCGCCCACGACCTCGCCCAGAGTGGCGCGCATTACTGCGTGATTCGATATGCCCGGACCGTACCGGACTCATGGCGGTTTGCGAGCCGGTAGTGTCCCCGACCCGCTGGCGAGCATCCGGCGAAGCCTCGCCCACTTGCGGTCGCTGTAATTGATTGAAAGAAGCAAGTTCCTGACAACCAATCCCTTGGAACGAATTAACCATGCGACTCTCACTTCTAACCACAATCACGATGTGCCTCGGTGCGGCCATGAGCGCCACGGCGGCGGAGCGTGTCCCCATCCACTTCAACATTCCTGCCGGACTCGAACATTATTCCGGCAAGCAGCCCGTGACGTTTGGGGTGCCGTTTGCCGAGGGGAGGCTGAAGGCAACGGACGGTTACCGTGTGGTCGATTCGGACGGAACGGAGATCGGGGCTCAGTTCGAGGTGACCGCGACATGGACGGCCGAACGCGAGCATGTTCGTTGGCTGCTGATCGACCTGCTGGCGGAGATTCGCAATGGCTCGGCGACGCCGCTGTTTCTGGAGTTCGGGAGCGATGTGGCTCCGCCGCCAACGCCATCGAGTACTCCGCCAACACCGGCAGCGATCGGAGGTTTCATGCTGACGGACGGAAATCAGAAACGCTACATCGCGACGACAGATGTTGCCGAATTCGAAGTGCATGGACCGATTCGATTCGAAGAAAAACGCACTGGCAAATACTTGGCTGAGGACGGGAGTTCGATCGCGGATTTCGAGACGCGGGTCCGGCAGTATCCGGGTTTGCCGTTTGTCAGGGTCTATCACACCATGATCTGGCAAACCGGCCCGGAAACGGAGCTTGGCGGGCTGATTTGGGAAGCGCCCGACACGGTCACCGATGGCGAAACGCGAGTGGGGCTCGCTGGCGAAACGATTCGTGCCGAGCAGGGGCTGCGTTTGCGGCAAACCGGCTGGAACGTGGTCGAAGGCGCGCCAGCAACCGCTGATGGGAAACAACTGGATGGCTGGGCTGAACTCGCCAACGCCGAGACGCAACTGTTTGCCGCGCTTCGCTGGCCGTGGCAGCAGTTTCCGGTTTCACTGGGTTCTCACGATGGTCAGTTGCGGATTGGCTTGCTCGATCCTGCTCAGCCGATGAACCTCAAACCGGATGTGCTGGCGGTCGATTATGTGATTCCTGAGAAAGAGAAATGGAATCTGCGTCTGCACGATGATCCGACGGGCGGTCTTTGGAATGTGGCCTTCAACGGGCAGGACGCGTTGCCGCACCTATCGCCGCGTGGTGTCGCCCGGACTTGGGAATTCGTCCTGTGGCGCGGCGATCCTGAAGTGGATCCCAAGGTCAAGAACATCCTGACGCAGGAGCCGGTTCTGGCCTTTGCCGATCCTGCGTTTAGCGCGAGGGCTGGCCTGCCTTCGCCCATGTCTCCGCGCGATCCCGAGCGCTTTCCCGAGATCGAAGCCGGACTCGAACGCGCCTTCGATTGGGTCACGCGCGAAAACGCGTTCGATGGCGATTTCGGCGTGTGGACGTATGGCGATATCCAGTGGTCGTGGGTTGGCGCCCGGGGATTCACGACGTATCGCTATTGGATGAACCACGGCAAGGGCTGGTCGGTCGCGCCGTGGGTGTTATGGCTGCGTTCCGGCGACCGGCGATATTGGAAACATGGCGAGACCAACAACCGTCATTGCATGGATATTGATACTTGCCACGTTCCGAAATGGGAGCGCGCAGAGGATTATAAGATTCGTGGCGGGCAATATCATTATTCCGCTTTGCAGCTTGGTTATGGGCCTTCGGTCGCCACGTTCTATATCGATAGTGAGTATCTGCCGTATTACTATTACATGACGGGGTATCGGCGGGCGTGGGATGTGACGCAGATGCGCGCCGAGGCATTAATTCGCGATGATTTCGAAACTCGCTCGGCCCATTTCCGCGACAACCGCGAACGGCGTTCGCGGCATCTCTATATCATGCTGAAGGACCTGGCGATCCTCTACGAAGCGACGTGGCGGCCGGAGCTTCGTGAACAGTTGAAGACCTATCTCGACCTCACTCTGGATGCCCAACTGGACGACGGCAATTTTCTCGGCGTGAAGACGAACCACTATCTCGATCAGCCGCTTCTGCTGGCGGCGCGGGTGTTGCCGGAGAAGCGACCGCGGATTTTCGAAGCGCTGCGGCGCTGGAACGCGCATCAGGGGGACGCGGTAGAGATTGAGCCGGGGCGGGGCGGTTCGGGACCGTGGTCCATGTGGACGCGGCACGCCTTGGCTGAGCAATTCGGGGACCCCGCGCAGCATGCCGCCAATGTTCAGCTCGCGCGGACTCAAACATTGGCAACCGCGGACGACGCGAACGAGTGGCGCGGCTACGCCCGGTTCGAAGCGCACGTGGCTGGCCCGATCCTGCGGGATTGGGTCGTGGCCATGGCCGGTGAGGCTGAGGGCGAGGTCACGACGGGGCTGGCTCCGCTGCTCCATTTCAATTCCAGACTTCCGGTCGATCGAGTGGAAGGAACGGCCAGCGGTCGCGAGGGCCGCCACGTGGCGCTGGTTCTGAAGGAAGCCGGAAAGCCGTTGAACATCGGCCTGCATCTTTACCTGCATAACATGGGTCGTCGTCAGGAACACCACGTTTCGATCGTGGCTCCGGACGGCTCGGAGATCGACGCCCGGCAGTTCTACACGCAGTGGCTTCGTCAGGGCGACGACCAACAGGGGATCGAGCTTCAAATCGCCGCCGATCAACCGGCCGGAACGTATGCTCTCGTGCTAAGCACGGTGGCGCCAGTTTGCGTGAAATCTTCCAGCGGCAAAGTGGTGCACTATATGCCGGAGGGACGCCGAGCGTTTACCTCGGCGAAGTGGGGCGGGCAAGCGTGGTTCATGCCCTCGGCAGATGAAGTCACCATTGGAAATCAAAGCGGTGGACCGCGCGAACGTGTTGTCGTGCTGGGCCCGAGCGGCGAGATCATCGCGACCAGCCGGATCACCGGCACGCGCGAGGTGAAAACACGCGGCGGCGCCCGACAACTGCCGGTGGGCGAACCGGCCCGATTTTCGCCGAGTGAGTCGGGTTTGCATTCGTTCGTGTCTGCGGCAATCGACTGGCACAGTCTCCGCGAGGTCCGGGGAATGAAACCGTGGTTCTCCGCCCTGCGCGAAGAGTGGTTCGATCCTGACAAACATCCCGCGCCGGATTTGAAAACAGTTCTTTCGAAACGTTCCAAATGAGGCAGGCTCGTTCTACTAGAGGAACTCGGGATCGAGCACCAGTTACAACTCGCGCGGCTCGTCTCCCTCCGGTCGCGTGCAGGGGATTGCGCCATCTACTCTCGCACCGGAGGCGGCTCGCTGAGCTGGCCGAGCATGACTTGCGGATTGTTCGTCGGGAGTTGGCAAATCCGATTCCGGCACACGTACGCCGTCGCCTTGCCGTCGATTTGGGCGTAGGGCTTCGTAAAAGGTGCGACCTCGGACAACAGTTTCGCTTGGGTTGGATCCTGGGTGTCTTTGACCAGAATCGTGACGGTCTGCTGCGATGCGTTTTTTTTGAGACTCGCGAGCATCTGCCGCGTGTCCGCGGCTGCGGGGTCTCCGACAATGACCACCTCGACGCCGGGTCTTCGCCGGTATTCGAGAGCGACGGCAAACTGTGTGCTGCGGGCCGGCATGTTCATCAGGCCGATTGCAAGAATCCGTTCCAGTTTTGCCGCCCGGTCCTCGTATTTCGGTTCGCCTGACAGACGCGCCAGTTGGGACAAAACGAGTGTGGCCACCGAGTTGCCCGAGGGAACTGCCATGTCGCCGAACTTCTTGGGGCGAATCGGCAGTCGCTCCGCATCTTTGGCCGTGAAAAAGTAGCCGCCTTCCGCCTCGTCGGCGAATAGCTCGTGCATCGCATCGATCAATTGCCGCGAGGACTCCAGATACTTCGGATCGTAGGTTGCCTTGTAGAGTTCGACGGCAGCGAATGCGAGAAAGGCATAGTCATCCAGAAAAGCGGTAATTGCCGCGCTGCCCCCACACCAAACGTGAAGTAAACGACCGCGCTGGTCACGCGAATGTGTGTCGACGAAATCGAATGCCCTGGCCGCCGCCCGAACATATCGCTCTTCGTGGAAGAGCCGTCCGCCGCGAGCCAGTGACGCAATCATCAGGCCGTTCAGGTCGGTGAGGATCTTCTCGTCGCGCAGCGGCCGCACGCGCCGCGAGCGATTTTCAAACAGTGTCCGGCGAGCCGCCTCGAACGGTTTCTGCAACTCGTCTGGAATCCGGTCAAGCGATTTCGTTCCGTCGCTGGTCAGTCGGTAGAGGATATTTGTCGGCTGACGCTCGCCGCTGGGTCCATCGGTCCAATTCCCGTCCTGCTGAATGTCATTGATCCGGCTGACCGCCGCGAACTGCTCATCCGAAAGTACTTTCCGCAGCTCGTCGGCGGTCCACAGATAGAATTTGCCCTCTTCGCCTTCGCTGTCGGCGTCTTCGGCCGAGTAGAAGGCCCCTTGCGGCGACGTCAGGTCGCGGAGCACGTACTCGAACAGTTCGTCGGTCATCCGGCGATACTTCTCTTGCCCGCTTGCGCGATAGCATTCGGCCGACGCCATGGCCAGTTGTGCCTGGTCGTACAGCATCTTCTCAAAATGAGGGACCTTCCAGATTCTGTCGGTGGCGTAACGGTGGATGCCGAAACCAACTTGGTCGTAGATCCCACCGGCTCGAATCCGGTCCAGCGTCAGCTTGACCGCGGCCAGGGCCTGACGGTTGCCCGTTCGCTGATGATAGCTGAGCAAATACAAGAGTTGATGCGGCCGGGGAAATTTCATCGACAGCCCAAACCCGCCGTAGACCGGGTCATGCGACATCATGAGCCCTTGGAAGACTCCGTCCAGTTGGGCGTCCTTAAACAACACGTCCATCGGCTGCGCTGACCGGTTGAGCAGCTCGATGCGCCGCTGGGCCCGCTGAGCTGCTGCGTCCAGTAGATTACTGCCGTAGCGCACTTGCCGCACGAGGATCGGCAGCCGCTTCATCAACCCCAGGATCCGGTACTTATCGTGTTTGGGGATGTAGGTACCGGCAAAGAAGGGTCGCCCATCCGGGGTCATCACGACGGTCAGCGGCCAGCCGTTGCCGCTGCCTAACCCTTGGGCGATGCTCATGTAGACGTCGTCCACATCGGGCCGTTCTTCGCGATCGACCTTGACGCAGACGAAATCCCGGTTGAGCAGCTCGGCCACTTCCTCGTCCTCAAAGCACTCTCGCTCCATGACGTGGCACCAATGACAAGTCGAGTAGCCAATCGAGAGGAAGATCAGCTTGTCTTCCTTCTTCGCCCGCTTAAGCGCCTGCTGCGACCAGGGGACCCAGTCAACGGGGTTGTGGGCGTGCTGCCGCAGATAAGGGCTTTTTTCGTGGATCAGCGAGTTCGAGTGCTTGGGGTTGACAGGCGTTTCAGCACCGGACGCAGGCGGACTAGAGAACCGGCATGACAACAACAGAGGAACTAGAACCAGGTAAACGAAATTTGGGTGACGCGAATTCGACATTTGGAGCTTTCAGCAACTGATAGGAATTTTGATCCCCCGCCGCCCCTGATGCAACTCTCCGACGACCTTTCTTGCGACTTTTCCCACCCTTCTTTCACTCCTTTGTAACGGAACCCACAGATGGGCTAGCACGACTTATTTCCAACGATTCTCGTGGATTAGGTCGGAGCCAGTCCCCGTTCTTGAACCATGCCCATAAAAGGGTTTCAAAACGCTTCCATTCTCGCTGCCATGCGAGTAGAACGGTGTTTGGAAAACGAGCCACAGATGTAGGAGATCCAACCAAATGAAAAAACTCACTCGACGTCGTTTCGTTTCATCCGCTGCCGCTGCGGTCGCCACAGTGACCATTGTCCCCTCGTATTGCCTGGGCAAGACGAAGAAGAGAGCCGCTCCGTCAGACACTCTGTACTTCGCCAAGGTCGGTTGTGGTGGAATGGGTGGTGGGGATTTCCGTTCAGTGATCGCGGCTGGTGCTTTGCCGAGTGCGCTGTGCGACGTCGACTCGAAACGTGCGGCGGGCACCGTCAAGCACGAGGCTGCGAAAGAACTTAAGCTCTATTCCGACTTTCGCAAAATGTTCGATGAACAGGCGAGCAACTTCGACGCAGTGGTCGTCTCGACTCCTGATCACATGCACGCCCCGGTTTCGATGGCTGCGATGCAACTTGGAAAACATGTCTACTGTCAGAAGCCACTGGCTAGGACAATCAAAGAGTGCTTCGCGATGAGGGACGCGGCAAACATGTACGGCGTGATCACGCAGATGGGGAACCAGGGTCACTCCGGTGGCGGACTCGAGTCCACAATCGAGTGCATCAAGAGTGGCGTCATCGGTACGGTCGAAGAAGTGCATGTTTGGACTGACCGTGCGCAAAGATGGTGGCCACAGGGAGACAAGGTCTCACTGCCCGAGGAAGATGCCGAGGTCCCCGCTCACATCGATTGGAATAACTTCCTCGGCGTGGCACCCAAGATGCCGTACAGCGCCAACATCCATCCGTTCAAGTGGCGCGGGTATTTGGATTTTGGCTGCGGCGCCATCGGTGATATGGCTTGTCACAACATGGACCCGGCCTTCATGGCTCTTGGCCTTGACCAGCCGACGTACGTCAAGACCGAGTGCAGTGCGTTCAACAAGGTCTCGTTTCCTGCATGGTCGATCGTGGAGTGGGGATTTCCTGCCAAAGATGATCGTCCCGCGGTCAAGGTGTACTGGTATGACGGTGGCAAGAAGCCCGAAAGACCAGCCGACATGCCCGAAAATATGAAGCTCGGCGGCAACGGTTGTTTGTTCATCGGCGACAAGGGCAAGATGCTGGGCGGGTCGCATGCGCGATTCTGTCAACCCTTCGACAAGGATTACGAGCGGCCTGAACGCACGCTACCCAGGAGCGAAGGACACTACAAGGAGTGGGTCATGGCGTGTAAGGGCGAGAAGATCAATCGCGGCACGACCGGAACGCACTTCGGCTATGCTGGTCCCATGACCGCCACGATCAGTATGGGAGTCGTCGGCATGTATTTTCCAGGCGAACGCCTCGATTGGGATGGAGACAAACTCGAATTCAAAAACAGCGATGCTAACCAGTACCTTCACCGCGCCTACCGCAAAGAGTACGAACTGTAAGCTCACCTCATGACTGGTCGCGACTCGGTAATCTTTACCTGCGGGACGGTGTCTGGATCGTCGGCCGTGTCGAGTCGGCCCGTGTGGTCGTAATACTTCGCATGGACCGCTCCGCCTGAGCCGATTTGCAGCGTTTTCATTTGAACATAAACCCGGCGTTGCACTATTCTTTCATTCTGGGTCACGAGCTAGTACCGTGGCCGATCTGGATCTTCATCTTGGTCTCTTCTTCGTGGCCGGTCGGGGCGGCGGCGTACCAGAAGAGGAGCTTGCCGTCGCGGAAGATGATGTCGAACGACATGAACGTGCCCTGGTCCCATGCGCCGGGCTTGCCGACGTCGAGGACTGGTTCCTTGCTGGACTTGGTCCATGTCAGCCCGTCTGGCGAGGTGGCGTGCCCGATTCGCCAAGCGATCTTGTTGTCCATGGGGCCGCTGCCGAGATACCACATGTGAAAGCCGTCGGGAAGTTTCAACACACACGGGCCGGCGTGCGATCCTTCATCCCATGTTCCCTTGGGGCCGAGCGACAGGACCAGTTTTGGTTGCTTGTTCCACGTGATGCCGTCGTTGGACGTCGCCACATAGTTTTTGAATTCCCAGACTTGTTTTCCGTTATTCTTGATCATCCCGCCGCCGCAGTAGTACAGGTGAAATTTGTTCTGACTCACCTGAATCACGCACGGGTCCATACAGCCGCTCATGACCTTCTTGGGTTCGCTCCATTGGAAAGCGTTCTCAGACGTTCTCATCTGCAATCCACCGCCGCCAGGATGATAGAGACGAAACGCTTCGCCAACTTTGATCGCGTACGGCATGCTGCCTGGGAAGAGGGGGTTCTTCTCGAAATAGGTCCAGTGGATGCCGTCTTTGGATGTGGCCATGCCGACGTTTTTCTTTTTGCCGAACTGGGCGCCGCCGGAGTAGAAGTAGAACTGGTCGCCGTCATCGAGCACCGTGAAGCAGCCTAACGTCTGGTCGTTCCATGCGCCTTTTTCTCCGACTTTGATCACGGGATTGTTGGGATGACGCACCAAGCTGCGTGCAAGTTTGGTGTAGTCGATGTCGCGTACGGGTTGTGGCCGGTCTCCTGACCGAGCCATCGGCTCGACCGCAGGTCTCCCCGACTCTGAATCGCCGTCCGATTTTTTGGAGACCTTACGGTCGGCCGTTTCTGCGGAGTCGGGAGACCCGCGCCGAACATTGCTGGCGTTGCGACGCGGCGGAGGGCCAGCATTGATCACGACACGGAAGCCGAAGTCGCTGGACGTGGCGTCGGGATGGGCAGAGTGGCGATAGGCGGATCTAGCGTAGCGGCCGTAGCGGAACCATGACCCGCCACGCAGGACTCGCAGCAGCCCGTCGCTTGGACCCTGCGGATCGTTGATCGGCGCGACGGAGTAATAGTCGCCGCCGTAGCGATCCACGCACCACTCCCACATGCTGCCGTGCAGGTCGTAAACGCCCAACGCGTTCGGCTTGCGGCGGCCAACGGTTGTGTCGAGCGGATCGCGTTCGCGAAGCGGCAGCGCATCATCGGCACAGACCAAAGCGAACTCAGCCAACTTCGTTGCGTCGTCGCCAAATTGGTATTCGGTTCGGCTGCCGGCGCGGCAGGCGTGTTCCCATTGGGCTTCGGTCGGCAAGCGAAAATGAAGATTGGGCCGCTTTTTCTTCAGCGCGGCGATGAACTGCTGAGTATCGGTCCAGTTCAGGCCGTACATCGGTTTGTCCGGTCCGACATTGTGCGCTTGGCGCGGGTTCTTTTTTGCTTGTGCCAAGCGAGGATGCTCACCCATCAGCGCCTGCCACTGGCCTTGGGTCACTTCGTACTTGCCCATGTAAAACGGTTTCGTGATCGAAACTTTGTGTAGCGGCCGCTCGTCGCGCAGACCGTTGGCCGAACCCATCAGGAACGTGCCAATCGGGATGGCCACAAACTCCATCGTGGTGTCACCGCCGAGATCGATCGTTATTTCTTTGTCGCAATGCTCGGCCAGAGCTTTCTGAGCCGCTACCGCGTCGAACGGTTTTATTTTTGCAGGATCGGAGTCTTTTCGCACGGCCGGCAGTTCTTCGACGGCGGGCGGGATGCCCTTTGCCTCTTTGATCTCCATTGCCACGCGAAAACCCATGTGCGGATGCTGATTTGAGTCCTGTCGGATTCGCATCCGAATGGCACTGCGAGCGCC
>CAYFJO010000262.1:0-15055 GCA_964343305.1 uncultured Pirellulaceae bacterium
CCATTCCGAGATATCCACAAACGCCTCACGCTGCGCATAGAATGGGGAACTACCTGAAGGACACCAAGGATCACGATGGTCGCCCGATGCTCGACACAACACAGGTTTTGTTCGGTTCCGGCCTCGGCAGCGGCAGTCGTCACAGCAACACCGACCTGCCCCTGATCCTTGCCGGTGGCGGATGGAAACACGGCCAGCACATCGACGCCGGTCGCAAACAACCTCTGTGCAACCTGTATCTGAGCATGCTGCAACGCATGGGTGCGGAGCAGGATTACTTCAATCGAAGTAATGGCACGTTGACGGGGCTGCGTTAATCATGAAGCGACTAATCCTCTTCACCATCGCAATCGCGTTTGCGTCGCTATCCGCGCACGCGGACACGCAGTCGTTCTTCAAACAACACTGCGTCAAGTGCCATGGACCCGACAAACAGAAAGCGAAACTCCGTCTCGATACACTCGCGTGGAAACCATCCGACAACGACAACATCGAACTCTGGCAGGAGATCATCGATCGCGTCGACTCCGGTGAAATGCCACCAAAGGGCGAACCGAAACCGTCGCAGGAAAGCCGAACAGCGATCCTTTCGCTGCTTCAAAAGCGCGTCGTCGATGCCGCGTCGTCCAACAAACCCAAACAAGTCCTGCTTCGCCGCCTCAACCGCGCTCAGTATCGCAACACCATTCGCGATCTGCTGCATATCGACGTGACGGTAAACGACCCGACCGAAGCATTCCCTGCCGACGACAAGAAGGAAGGCTTCGACAATCTCGGCGAAGCGTTGCAGATGTCCGATTTCCTTCTGCGCCAATATCTCAAGGTCGCCCGCCGTGTTGTTGACCAGGCCACGTTTCCACAAGAAAAGCCTGCACCCGCTACTTACCGGCTGAAGCAAGAGGGAAAGACCCGCCCGAAGAATTTTAGCGTGCAGGCCAACGACAAGGATCGCGACTACGTTGTTCTGACGCGCAACGACGAACGCGCGCCCGGCGACCCGCGTGGCCAGTCATTGATGAACTCGCGCGACGGCGCGACGCACGACTGCTTTTACGACTTCACTTTCGAGGTCGAATCAAAAGGCCGCGGCAACCTTGCCAAGGAATTCAGCGCTTAAAGGCGAAACGACTACCCCGTCTACCGTCCAGAAGACCTGCACCGTTTCGAAATCTACATCACCGCGCCAAACAAAACATCTGCCATCCAAACACGTCCCCGCACGCTGGTTCATGCGGTCGACCTACCCAACAACCAACGCGTTGTGATCAAGAAGCGACTGTGGTTGCCCAAGCAGTGGCGTGTCGAGGTTGGCTTTGGCAACGGTTACTGGGGCGTCATCGATCCCATTCTTTTGGTCGATCCGAATTTCGATCTCGACGCCTTTCGCGAGTTGCCCAAGAGAGAACAGAATGAGCGATACGGCAAACTCCTGATCGATCGTTTTGAAAAAGTCGACGCCCCCCGGATCAACATTTACAGCGCTACCGAATCCGGCCCGCACTACGACGAGTGGCCACCGGCTAGCCACGAATCCGTGTGGGGCCGCGAAGGACAAACGAACGAACAAATCATCCGCAATTTCGCCACGCGCGCGTTTCGGCGACCAATGACCGACGAACAGATCGCCCCCTACATCCGCCTCGCCGAAAAGAGCCCTGAAGGCATCCGCACCGCGATCGAGGCGATCCTGTGTTCGCCGCGGTTTCTTTATCTGCAGGAACCGACTGCCGAACTCGACGACTACGCTATCGCCTCGCGTCTGTCGTACTTCCTGTGGAACACCATGCCCGATGACGCACTGTTGCGCGACGCGGCCAATGGAAAACTGCGCGACTCGAACGCTCTGATCGCCCACGTCGATCGCATGCTCGCCGATCCGCGCTCGGATGAATTCGTCAACTCGTTCGTCTGGTCATGGCTGCACCTTGACAACACCGTCGAAATGGCCCCCGATCCGATGAAGTTTTACGACTACCACCGCAACCGAATCGCCGAAGCGATGGTGAAGGAAAGCAACGCGTTCTTCCGCCACCTATTGGACGAGAACCTGTCGATCGCCAACTTCATCGACGCCGATTTCGCGATCATCAACGCCAACCTTGGCCGGCTTTACGGATTGACCGGAAAAGTCAACACCGTCACCGCGTTCCAGAAGGTGTCGCTGACCGGCACGCATCACCGTGGCGGTCTGCTCGGTCAGGCCTCGGTATTAACCGCATCCGCCAACGGTGTCGACACTTCGCCCGTCGTCCGAGGCATCTGGATCCTCGAAAACCTGCTCGGCACGCCACCCGCGCCGCCACCGCCGGACGTTGACATCCCCGAACCCGATGCCCGCGGCGAATTGACCATTCGCGAACTCTACGCCAAGCATCGCATGGTCGAGTCATGCAACGACTGCCATAAGAAGATCGATCCGCTCGGTTTCGCGCTCGAGAACTTCGATGCGATTGGTCAGTGGCGAACCAAGTATGAATCGGGCCATGATGTCGATTCATCCGGCCAGATGCCCAGCGGCGAAAAGTTCACCAACGTCAACGGCCTGAAGAGAATCATGGCCAGCGATCTCGAGTTGTTTTCCCGCAACTTGTGTATCAAATTGCTGACCTACGCGACCGGTCGCACGATGAACGCCGCCGACCGCCCAGAGATCGATCGCATGGTGAGCCGTATGCTCGAACAAGGAAGCGGGTTGAAAGATTTATTGCGGCAGGTTGTTACCAGCGACACCTTCTTGAGCAAGTAACTTGGAATACCTTGTGGGAGAAATTCGTAATGCCGGCGATTTAAACGGCAAAGACGCAATAATTCACTTTTTGTGATCGTCCGCTGGAATCACAATTCGTTTTTGATTCGTCGGATTCTTCTTCAACCAGGTTGTGATCTGTTCAACGATTTCGGGGTACTTGCCAGATTCGTCGTTGCGTTCTTCCAAATGGTTCTCCACTGCGTGGTTGTACAACAACATCGAGCCTCCATCTGCGGGGAGAACCGCTTTGAATCTTCCATAGCGAATGAAATGCTTCCATTGCGGTTCTTTCGGAACATTGCTCTTGAATTCGATCACGAGCTGGCGCCAGCGGGGATCGTCAATTAAGTTGTGCCATTCGTGAGGATCCTCCGAACGATCATACAGTTCCGCACTGCCATCGAAGCACTGGATAAAACGCCAACGCTTGGTGGTGATGGCATGGTTGCCGCGACCGAAAGTCGTCACCGTGTGATCCGGCCAATCGGAATCCGGATCGCTGACCAACGGCAACAAACTGGCGCCTTCGAGCCCGTCGTTCGGCCTCAAGCCAGCCATCGCCGCGACCGTCGGGAAGAGATCAATCAAGTTGACCGGTTGATCGCACTTGGTTCCAGGCTGAAAACCATCTGGCCTCACGGAAAGCGGCGGAACAATCAGCAGCGGAACACGCGTTGCCCTGAACCATCCCGTCGCCTTGCCCCAATGATCCTTCTCCCCAAGATGCCAACCGTGATCGGACCAGAGCACAATCCACGTGTTCTTCGCGTGTTCACTCCTGTCGAGTTCACGCAAGAGACTGCCGAGCAGATGATCGACGAAAGTCACCGTCGCCAAATAACTCGACACCGCATTTCGCCATTGGTTGTGTTTGACGACCGTGGCGTGCGAACCTGACGTGGTCGGAATCAAGGCATAGTCTCGACCGGCCCTCGAAAGATCTTTCAGATCGTTCTTGAGATAGGGCGGTGACACGGTCGATTCCGGTGGATACATGTCGTGAAATCGCTGGGGCGCATATAGAGGTTGATGAGGCAAATGGATTCCGACGCCTAAGAAGAACGGCTTGTCATAGCTCTTCTTCAGCCGCTTCCTACCCCACTCGACGACAGCCGAATCGCGGAATTTATCGTCGGGTAAATCGAGCGGGCCCCAGTCAAAAGTATGGGTGTCTTTCCAGGTCCAATCGGCTGGCATGCCATTGCGAGGAAACGTAATCACCTTGCCATCAACTCGCCATTCGTAAACCGGCTTTTGTCGCGAGCTTAGAATAGCCGCCTTTGGCCAGGGCTGAGGAGTGCTTTTAGCGTATTCATGGAATGCCCCTTTCGGATAATTGGAATCGCCATGAAAGAGCTTTCCCGATCCCATGACATGATAGCCGTGGCGGACGAGGAATTCAGGCATCGATTCCACATCGGGCAATCGTTTCGGGTAGTTCGCATTGTTGGAATAGACGCCAGTCGTCCAAGGGCGTCTCCCCGACATGATGGCGGCTCGTGATGGTCCGCAAACGGGCGCTGCACAGTGTGCTTCGGTGAAGAGGACGCTGCGCCGAGCCAATGCATCCATGTGCGGAGTCTTTACCTGGGGATGTCCATCAAGGCAACCGATCCAATCATTCAAATCGTCGATTGCAATGAACAAGATATTAGGGCGATCCTTAGCAGCGTTCGCATCAGCGACGACCACGAGAGGCCAAAGAATCGTTAAAGCACAGAAGCGTGAAAACATGATGCGAGTGACTCCAAGATACGACGACGTCATTTGCCACACCACGCGTCCCACTGTTGATCGATCCATTTGGCGTCGGGTTCAGTGTCCGTAACCAGGTAGCGGTAACGAGCATTGAATGGATGCTCGCGATCGATCGCGAACGTCCCGTCGACACACGGCGCGAAGCAAAAGTAAGGTTTCGTGGGATGGAGCCGTGCGGCTTGGGGAGCCCGAAAGTTGTCGGCGTGGGACAGGACAGCGATTGTCGCAGGTTTGCCGTCGAGGCTCCCTGTCAGGGCCACCCATTTCGCGTGTTGGTGATTCCCTTTCATTCGGTCCGAACCTAGATCGTTCACGAACTTACTAGGCTCGCGAGCCAAGTCGGGATGTTTGCGCACGTGGTGGTCTTGCGCGGTCAGCCACCGCGTCGGTCCGCGCAGGACCATGCCGCCATAATGATGCTTGCTGACGATCAGTGGTTTGTCGGTGAGTGCTCGTTGCGTGCTTTCCAAGTCAAAGTAATGATAGGTTCCATCCGTCGGATAGACGGTGACTTTCCACCTTTCACGAAGAACATCAACAGGCACCTTCATTGTTGCGCGGTGAATCAAATCAACTTCGAATCCAACTGCGTTTTTTTCTTGGAACGTCCTGACAACTCGCTCATGCAGCACTCGTCCCGTGCCGCCCGCCAGATTCCAAAAGTCAACGGCCTGACCATCGTACTTTGTCTTCACCCACGCTGAAAAAATACCGTGTTGATGCGGATGATCGATAGGAAACATCTGAGTAACAGTTCGTCCCCTCGGCGAATTAATCGGATGCAAACATCCGCTGCGTTCGTAGATCGAATCGATTCCACGCGGGGCCGGTGGCGACACCTTGTTGTAAGTGACGATGGCCTGAGAACGGCGGCGGACAACGATCACGTCATCTGTCTGACTGACTTTCAACGCCTGGGCTGTGGCGACATCCACAAGGCAGGTGCCCGTAAACCATCCCATCAGTAACAACTTGATTGTTTTGACGAGTGCCGATGATCTTTCAACTACATACATGCCAGGGCTCCGAAATCTAGCGAAAGCTGAAGTCAGGTAACAGTATCGGTAATCCAATAAGCACTCGCAACGACGGGCCAGATCATACACTTCACCCGCGCGAGATGTTCACAGCCATGCGGTTTCCACCAACGAGATCGATAGGTTTCTCGATGGGCAGCATGACTTTCGCACAGGAGTTGGCAATGAGCTAACTCGCGTCGGTTGGACAAACTCGTGCGAGTTGACCAGTCGACCTATCTGCAGCGGTCTATCTGGTATTGGATCCGCAACGTCGGACTATGATGTCCCGACACATAATACCCCCTGGGCGGCCTCGATTGGAGGGCTCCCCCATCTGGGCCAATTGAATAAATCTGGCCAAACTGAATTGGAACTGCAGTACGGTGTGTTGGCACGGATCACAACTTGAGTTTTGTGGTATTCTGACTCACACGTCCTCAAAACCATTTGAATGCTACAGGTAACTTATGAGACTGATTGCATTTTCCGCGATGCTGTTTCTTGGCTGGTCGTCTTCGTTCGCCGCCGAATCCACTCAACTCAACGTTCTGATCCTGTATGCGGATGATCTCGGCTTTGGCGATTTGCGGACAAACAATTCGGATTCGAAGATTCCTACACCCAACCTGAATCAGTTGGCTCGGGAAGGAATGCGGTTTACGGATGGACATTCGTCATCGGGCATCTGCACGCCAAGTCGCTATGCCCTGCTGACTGGGCGTCATCATTGGCGAGATTTTCATGGCATTGTTGGACCGCTTGGTGGTTCGGTGTTTGCTAAAGAAAGGCTTACTTTGCCGGAGATGATGCAGCAAAGCGGATACGCGACGGCTTGCATTGGCAAGTGGCATCTTGGTTGGAACTGGGACGCAATAAAAGTGACTGGCGCTAAACCTCGTGGCCAAGGCCGCCGCAAGGTTTGGGGACCCGAAGCCTTTGACTGGAGCAAAGCGATTCCGGATGGACCGTTAGCTCACGGATTCGACCGCTATTTCGGTGACACGGTTATCAACTTTCCACCCTACTGCTGGATCGAGGACGACCATGTCGTGAAAGCACCCGACACGATCATGGACACGACCAAGTGGAAGAAGATCAAAGAAGGTAATTGGGAATGTCGTCCTGGGCCAATGTCATCCGACTGGGATCCTTACCAGAACATTCCCACGATCACTCAGCGGGGAGTCGACTTCATCAAGGCTCAGAAAGACTCAGACAAACCGTTTTTTCTGTACTTCGCGTTTCCCTCGCCACACGCACCGATCATTCCGAATGATAAATTCGATGGCAAGTCGGAAGCTGGCGCATACGGTGACTTTGTATTCGAAACCGATGACGCTGCCGGCAGATTGCTCAAGGCTGTTTCGGATTCGGGTCAGGCCGATCGCACGATTGTCATTTTTACCGCCGACAACGGACCCGAGAAGTATGCGTATGCACGAGACCAAAAGTATGATCATTGGTCATCGACTCCGTTCCGCGGCCTGAAGAGGGATATTTACGAAGGCGGACACCACGTACCTTTCGTCATTAGGTGGCCCGGCCTCACGAAGGCCAGAAGTACGTCCAACGCGCTGGTCTCGCAAATCGATGTGATGGCTACGCTTGCTGCAATGCTGAACATTGAGTTGCCGAAGGACTCCGCCGAGGACTCACACAACCTGCTGCCGCTGCTGCGCGGTGAAGTTGACAAGGTCCGTTCAACGCACATTCATAATACCCGCGCAGATCAATACGCGATCCGTCGCGGTGTTTGGTTGCTGATCGACGCAAAGGATGGCTACGTGAGCGGCCGAAACAAAGAGTGGGAAGCGAAGCACAACTACCCCGACGACGATAAACAACTCACGGAACTCTACAACTTGTCCAATGATCCGGGGCAACGAAAAAACCTCGCCGCAGGCCATCCGGATCAAGTCAAAGAACTTCAATCGCTGCTCAAGAAAATCCGCAGCCAAGGACATTCCGCGCCGCGCTTGGCGACCAACTGAGCGAGAGATTGTTCCGCCGCAAAAGCCGAGGTCTTACTTTCATCCGTCATTCAGGAGATTCTGTCGTGATTCGCTTTTTGGTTTTGTTTCTCGTCGTGGTCAGCTATTCCCAAAATGCACTGTTGGCCGCCGACACGCCCAACATTGTTCTGATCTTTATCGATGACATGGGTTGGCGAGACGTGGGTTGCTATGGAAACGAATTCGTCGAGACACCACGCATCGATCAACTTGCTTCCGAGGGCATGCGATTCACGGACTTTTACGCGGCGGGCGCGGTTTGCTCGCCAACGCGTTGTGCTGTGCAATCGGGGCAGAATCAGGCCCGTATCGGAATCACAGATTTTATCTCGGGGCACTGGCGACCATTCGAACGCGTTATTACGCCACGGCCGACAATGGCGTTGCCGCTCGACACGGTCACAGTCGCCGAAGCATTGAAGGAAGCTGGCTACGCCACGGGCTACGTGGGCAAATGGCATCTTGGCTCAGTAGCACAGTTCCAGCCGAATCATCAAGGTTACGACTTTTCGGCGGTCATCAACGGTCCGCACTTGCCAGGCAAATATCGCGTTTATGGGCGACCTGATTTGAAGCCGAAGTCGGAACAGAATCGAACCGACTTCGAAGCCGATCTCTGCATTGACTTCATCCGAGAAAACAAAAGCAAACCTTTCTTCCTGATGCTTTCTCCTTATGCGGTGCATATTCCATTGGCCGCGATGTCGGACAAGGTTGAGAAATACAAGAAGAAAACCGCAGAGATGAATCGCGAACTCCCGCATCCCGTCTATGCCGCGATGATCGAGCACTGTGACGACATGGTAGGTCGAATTGTCGATGCGGTTGATGACGAGGGCTTGTCCGACAACACCATGATCGTCTTTACGTCTGACAACGGTGGGCTCTACCGCCGCTACGATTATCGTGAGCACGCTGACGACAACGTCGCGAGTCTCGCTCCACTCAAAGGCGAGAAAGGATCGCTTCACGAAGGTGGCGTCCGTGTGCCGTTGATCGTAAAGTATCCGCCGCTGACGAAGCCCGGCAGCGTCTGTTCCGAACCGGCGATCAGTTACGACTTTTATCCGACCTTCGTTGATCTGGCTGGTGGTTCGCTGCCAACGAACCAGACGATCGACGGCCTGAGTCTCAAGCCGGTTCTATCGGACGCCAAGGCGAATCTCAATCGCGATGCGATCCACTGGCACTATCCACACTACCACCACGATCGGCCGGCTAGCAGCATTCGTGATCGCGACTGGAAGCTGATCGAGTATCTCGATGGCACTGGCGATGTGGAGTTGTATCACTTGACTGAGGATATCGGTGAAACGAAAAACGTTGCGCCTGAGAAAAAGGGCCGCGTTGCCGATTTGAAACAGAAACTGAAAACGTGGCGACAAAATGTTCTCGCGCGAATGCCAATTCCAAATCCGAGCTACGATGCAAAGCGGGCCAGCGAGTGGTGGAGCACACGCACCGGCAAGCCGATTGACAGCGATAGCCGAAAACGGTTTCCACAAACGGAAAATGATTTGTAAGCGTTTGTTCACCTGCCTAAAACATCACGACATAGTTCGATTTGTCGCAAATTGATTATTGATTGACGCCAAAAGCCAACGCAGCGACGGTATTATTAATCAGTCCACATCTCATTGGGTAGCCAAGAGGAAACATCATGAAGAATCCGAAGAATACCGTCCGATCAGTTGCGCCTGCAACTCAACGTCATTATCAATTCGGTGCGAACTATTTTCTGTCGCTGCTATTTGTTGTGCTTAGCTCGTTCGCTTCAGCAGCCGAACGGCCGAACATCCTTTGGCTGACGTGCGAAGACAATAACGTCAATTGGGTTGGCTGTTATGGAAATCCTCACGCGGAAACGCCCAACATCGACAAGCTGGCGGAAGAGGGGTTTCAGTACATGCACTGTTACGCCAACGCACCGGTGTGCGCTCCGTCTCGCAGCACTTGGATCACTGGGGTCCATGCGTTGTCGATGGGAACGCATCCGATGCGCAGCCGCTATCCCATTCCACATGAGACGATCAAGTACTACCCGGATCTTCTGAAGAAGGCGGGCTACTTTGTCGGGAACTCACGAAAGACGGATTACAACATCGGCGGACGCCAGGACCGGGATGCGTGGGACACCGACAAGGTGAATTGGGTGGAACTGAAGAAACAGCAACCATTCTTCATGGTGATCAACAATACGAAGTCTCACGAGTCGCGTGCGTTTGGTGATGTCAACTACACGACACACAGTCCCAAAAATGTCAGGCTCGCGAAGTACCATCCGGACATTCCAGACATCAGAAAGAACTACGCCCACTACCACGATCAGATGAAGAAGATGGATGCCGATATCGGCCAAGCTCAGGCGGACTTGGAAGAGGCCGGTCTCGCGGAGAACACGATCGTTGTGCACAACTCAGACCACGGTGGCGTCATCGCTCGAAGCAAGCGGTTCCTCTTTAACAGCGGCACGCATTGCCCGTTGATCATCCGAATTCCAGAAAAATTCAAACACCTACGTCCCGCCGCACCAGGCACAAAGATCGACGACCTGGTTAGCTTCATCGACATGACGAAGACTTGGCTCAGCATATGCGGGGCCGAGACGCCGGAGTATTTACAGGGCAAGACATTTCTCGGGCCGAATAAGGAGTCACGCGAGTATCACGTTAGCTTCCGTGCTCGCATGGACGAGCGCTGCGACAATGTTCGAGCGATTCGCGACCGACGGTTTCTCTACATTCGCAACTATATGCCGTACGCACCGTGGGGCCAGCACTTGAATTACCTTTGGACAATGAAGGCGACTCAGGCTTGGGAGCAACACCACAAAGACGGTAAGACGGACGCAATTACCGGGCGTTTCTTCGGCACCAAACCGATGGCTGAACTTTACGACACGGCGGCTGATCCTGACAACGTGCATAACTTGATAGACGATCCGAAATATGCGGAGGAGATTGAACGTCTGAGTGCGGCATTGGATCAATGGCAACTCGAAAACTTTGATTCGGCTCTGCTGCCGGAAAGCGAACTGGTTAAGCTTACCGAAGAAGCGGGCAAGACAATCTACGAGTATGTGCGCGACCCGAAGTTATATGACCTGAAACGCTACCAAAAGATCTCATCCGCTGCATTGATGTCCAAGTTTGGGAACATCGATCGATCGGTCCTTTATTGTGCATTGGCTGAAGCTGATCCGGGAGTCCGCTATTGGGCAATGGTGGGACTTCTTAATGCGCAACGGGCAAAGGTCGAAGTCGATATCGACTTTGTCCGCGAGTATCTCAACGACGAGTCACATCATGTTCGCGTCATGGCCGCGTGGATTCTGTACCGCGGTGGCGAGAAAGCGGCGGCAAAAGCGTGTTGGAGAGAGTTGCTGAAAGAAAGCTCGTACGCATCACTGAAGATCTTCAACATCATTGACTGGATTGGGGACGGAGTCGAACCGTACAAGGATGCAATGAAAGCGTGTGAGTTTAGTCACGGCGGATACGTCGGCCGCATGCAGCAGTACCTGGGCGTTAAACCGAAATCGCAAAAGAAGAAACGCCAACGCAAGACGACTGACAAGTAGAATCTGTCCGAGTGGCAAACATATCTAGTCCAAAAAAAAGGGTGTGAACTCATTGGGAGGGGGTTTACGCGGCGATTTTAACCCGCTTTTCTTTTGGCGGAGCGTAAGGTCGTAGGCCGGTCGGGGTGATGGTTTTTAGGTAGGCCGCCATCGCCGGGGACCAAGTCTTACTCAGCAGAATCACTCGCAACGCCAAGATCGTTTTCGCTCCCTGGTGACTCCAGCGCATCCCTGAGAGCTTGAGCCGTTGGGTGAAGATCGTCTTGCAGGCGGCTTCGGTCACTCCGCTGCCCAGGGGGAGATGGCGCGAAGCATAATCATGATAACGCAGGAACTGCGTTCGCTTTTGCAGGTAACGGTAGGCTTTCCAGAAATCTTTGGCTCGCGCGTCCGGCAAATCGCGGCGGTGGAACAGGCTGGCGGCCGAATGCAACACGCGGCTGGGGCCGCTCGGTTTCTTGAGTGCTTTGAGCATGCGGTGGGCCCAGGCGACACTTTCCCGAGTGTCTTTGCCCAACAGCGCGGCGGCCATCGTCCAGATCCGCTCGGCGACGTGATAGTAGTCGACCACCCGCTGCCAGGTGAGCGGCTGGCCGGTGCGTGGATGCGTCATCCGCCACAGCGTCTTTTCAAAGTAGCTGCTTTCGTTGCCACCCGAATCGGCCACGTAAGCCAATTGCGGAAGCGGGCCGGTCCAGCGCCCGAGCAGTTCTCTTAGCAAGTCGGTCAGCATCCGGTCCATCGTGGCTTGGCCGAGTTCCGGCGGCCAGGCCAAATAGACCGTTGCCAGCCGCTTGCCCGCCCGGTCGTAGACGCTGAGGGTGGCGGCGGTCGCCACTTCGAAGAAACGATGCGTGTACTCGCGCAGGGTGATGCCGTCGCGGCCCACGGCCAACACCGGCTTGCGATTGCCACGGCTGGTGCGTGCTTTTTCCAAGGCTTCCAGCAACCGATCGACTTGTTGCTCTTGCCGCAAGTCCGACATGCTTTCGCTCAATTGCTCGATGCAGGCCCGCAATCGTTTGACGCCCATCGCCACGCCGCACTCCGTTCGAAGCAATTCCAAGACACGTCCTTGACTGGCTCCGGCCTCGGCCATCTTCCGTCCCAGCCAGTCCACCAAGCCGGGCGACACTCCCGCCGTCAAACCCAACATCATCTCCAGCGGAAAGATCGAGCGATCGGCCGCTTGCCAACTGCGCCAGCCGCGACGCCACAAGACGACGTTGCCCAACAGCGTGGCCACGTGGGGATTGCGAGTTTTCGCGTTGCGTCTTCGATAGCCGCCGCACTCATGCCACAGGTCCCGCGGCAGCGACTCTGGCCGCGACGGTTCCAGCGCGTTGAGCGTTCGTTCCAGCAACCCCCGACCGAGTTCCCGCACCAGAGCCACCAAGGCGATTTCAAAAGCGAAAAAAGCGGCCGGGTTGAGCGGCGCACCGAGAAACGAACGCACAAGTTCGACCAACTTCGGCCGCAGCGCGTCCCAGGCCGCATCCACGCATTGCTCGGCGACCTGCGTTTGTTCCCGTGCCGTTGCGTTGGCCAGACCGAAACGAATAGGATAATCCATCGGGGCGTCCTTGCCCTGCGAGAAGGTTCGTGAAGCAAACTTCCAATCTCGCGGAGGACGCCCCTTCTTGAAATATCAATGACAAACTCCCAGTTAAAACCACAAAGTCAACGTCCAAAACCCCTGCAAATCTCCGCCTCACTGAGACCGCACCCAAAAAAAACCATGAGTGCAACAATGAAGACAGCAATCGGTCGTATGTTAGTCGTTGCGGTATTCTATTTGAGCCTTCTAGGCCGTACCCACGCAGATGACGGAAGCCCCCAGGATGTGACGGGCAAATGGCACGGTGAGATGCCGAACATATTGTGGATTATGATCGAGGACTGGTCCGCCGATCTGTCGTGCTACGGTACGCCGCTTGTGCATACACCGAACATAGACAAGCTCTCTGACGAGGGAATCCGGTTTGTACGAGCCTATACCACCTCGCCCGTCTGCTCGACTTCGCGATCGGCAATGATGACCGGCTTCCATCAGAACTACATCGGAGCACATCAACATCGCACGAAGGACAAGAAGCCACTGCCGTATGGGATCAAGCCGATTCCACATCTACTGGAAGAGGCCGGGTACTACACGGCAACGATGGTCGGCGCAAAGACCGATTGTAATTTCACGACGTCCCGAAAATTGTTCATGGGAAAGAGCTGGCACGGGCGCGAGAAGAATCAACCGTTTTACGTGCAGGCAACTTTTGGCGGCACGCATCGCAGTTTCATGCGAGATCCGGAACGTCCCATTGACGCCGACAAGGTCAAGTTGCCGCCTTATTATCCGGACTTGCCGTTGGTACGTCGTGACTGGGCCAACGGTCTGGAGACCGTCCAGGTTGTAGATCGTCAGGTCGGACAACTGCTTCAGCAACTGGAAGACGACGGTCTAGCGGATAATACGATAGTCTTTTTCATCGGCGATCACGGGCGCTGTCACATTCGTGGAAAACAATTTCTCTACGAGGCCGGAGTTCGTATCCCATTGATCGTGCGATGGCCGAAACACATCAACCCGGGTTCGGTCTCGAACGAGTTGGTCTCCTCGCTCGACATTTGTCAGACGATCGTGAAACTCACCGGCGCAAAGCCCGATCACGAACTGCATGGACTCTATCTATTTGGCGAGGATGTGCCGTCGCGCGAGTACGTCCATTTCAATCGCGATAAGATGGACGGCACGCACGATGCGATGCGGGCCGTACGAGATGATCGTTACAAGTTGATCCACAACCTCATGCCGGAACGCGCCTACTGTCAACTGAATGAATACAAAGAGCGGCAGTATCCCATCCTCGCACTGATGAACGTCCTGAATATCCAGGGAAAACTCGATCCCGTTCAGTCTCGATTCATGGCAGCGACCAAACCGGAGTTTGAGCTGTACGATCTCAAGAGTGATCCGCACGAAATAACGAACCTGGCGGACGACCCAAAGCATGCGGAGACGAAAGCGATACTCTTGGCGGAAATCACTCGCTGGCGAGAGGATGTGAAGGACGTCGGTGTGACCGAGGAATTCCGCAAGGGTGGCTGGTCTACCGAGTATCCAACGAAGTCGCTGGAAGACTGGCAAAGCGTTCTCGACGAATGGGAGCAGGCGCTGTTGGTCGAGGGCAAGGCGAGTCGCGGCGGTCGAAAAAGGAAAAAGAAGTAAGACCGTTCAATTTCAATTCCATCGAAAGTAGATGACAGCCGTTACAGGTAATTAAACCTATGTTGACTCGCAATACAATCCTAATCTTGACGCTGCTTTTGACCATTGTGTGTGTCTTAGCGTCCACCGTTGCCGCAGAGACTCGTCCCAATATCATCTTCATCATGGCTGACGATCTGGGTTGGCAAGATGTGGAGTACGCCGGTGCGGAGTTCTTCGAGACGCCTCACATTGACCGACTGGCTGGCCAGGGAATGACGTTCAACGCGGCTTATTCCGGCGGGCCCAACTGCGCTCCTACGCGAGCGTGCCTGATGTCTGGTACCTACACGCCTCGCCATCAAATCTATACGCCCGGTGGCAGGTCCAAGGGCAACCCGGAGTTCATGCGACTCCTTGTTCCGGCAATCAGTCGAAAAAACAAGGCTCTAGCCAAAGAGGCCGCCGCCCAGTTTCCCATCACTAACTCTCTAGATCCGAGGTTTGTTTGCATCCCAGAAGTGCTTAAGTTGGCTGGCTACACCTCTGCCCGACTCGGCAAGTGGCATCTTGGGGAAGACACACAGGGGTTCGACCTAAGTTCGTCAAACGGAAAGGGAGGCCCTGGCGGAAAGTTCTACGGGAACGTTGAGGTTGCCGAACAAATCACGGACCGCGCCCTTCAGTTCATTGAAGACAACCAGCAGGGGCCTTTCTTTCTCTACCTGTGCCACT
>CAYFJO010000263.1:0-12307 GCA_964343305.1 uncultured Pirellulaceae bacterium
CCGAAGCCTCGTTTCTCAAACACAGCGAGGGAAGCGGCTTGGTGAAGTGGCGGTAGCACACGCATTTCGAAGTGGAGCGTTTCCTTGCCAGCCACGTCGTCACTCGACCGATTTCTCGATTCCGACACCTGCCTCTGAGCCTTTCCGATATTTATTCTGAGCAACGAAACCGCCCACGCTGCGCTCGCCACAATTCGAAACATCTCTACGCAATGATCGGGCCGAACAGTATTGGGACAGGTCCCCTTTGCCGGAACGGCCCGAAGGGTGCTTTGCACAAAGGGATACCTGACAGCGCTTTTTGAACCATGCCCAGTGAGAAGCCAGGGTTTTCAAAAAACACCGGGCTTTGTTAACACAATCACCGGGAAATCTCTATTGACCGTGCCCGGTGAATGCCATATTCTCCCCCCTCATCAACGCAAATCACTGAGTTGTGCTGATGAGCAAGCCCGTGGGTGTGTCTGCATCTGGAGCGTGTGACTTGTGCATGCGTCTCTGCGGACCGCGAAGCGAACTCCGTTGGCATGGAAGCTGGCGGCCGTTTTGTAAAACCTGCGAAAGCTTGTCGACCCGTGCGAAGATGCGAGCATGACGCTCGAATCCTGAGCCGTCCAATCGCTCCCGGAGCAAGAGTTAAGTCCTTCGCCCCCCTGGGACTTGACCATCCGGGGGCTTTTTTTATGCGCCTAATGTCGCCATTCGCTCCTCGAAAGAGCGCACCCTTTCGAGAAGCAAGGCGAGCGGCGGGTGAAAACTTACCGTAAGACGGATTTCTAATCCGTCTGGGACGGTTTGGAAAACCGCCCTACTGGTAAGTCACTTCCTGCTGCTCGCCCAAGAGGCCACATCACTCACTCGGCTCAACCGACTTCTCCGGCCTCACACCAATCGATCGTGCCAGCACAAATGCGATCGCCGCGGCCATGAAACTCAGCAAAGCTCCCATCTTGACCGAGTCCTGCACCGGCCCGGGTTCCTTGAACGCCGCCGTGGAAACGAACAACGCCACCGTAAATCCGATCGCGGCCACCATCCCCAGACTCAAGATGTGCTTGTATCCCATGCCCGCCGGCACTTCCAGTTTCAGAACTCGTTCCGCAAACCAGGTGAACAGCGTAATCCCCAGCGGTTTGCCGATGAGCAATCCGATCAGCACTAGCCACGTTCCCGGCCCAATGCTGTTCATCACCACGCCGGCGTTGGCCAGCCCGAACAGTCCCAGAATGATTTCCACGGGATTCTTCCACCAATGCTCGAACTCGTTCAAGGTGTCGTGGCGATTCAACTCGGCGCGGGCAAACATGCCCAAGTCGGTGTGGGCGTGCGGCAGCGTCGGAATGATGGGTACCAGGCCAAGCGCCGGATGGATGCCCGCAAGATCAAAGGATAGCCAACTGAGCGTCCCAGGAATCAGCAGATACCACCAAAAGCTTTGTAGTCGCAATCGACGAAATCCATAACCTAGCGCCACCGCACCAACCGTCAGCAAAAGCCACATCGGTTCGATCGGTTTGCTGGGATAGAATATTGCCAGAATCACAAGACCTGCCGCGTCATCGGCAATGGCCAGCAACAGCAGGAAGGCGATTGCTGGGTGTCCGGCCCCAAAAATCAGCCTGGCAAAAAGATAACTGAAGGCAATATCGGTCGCGCAAGGGATGGCCCAACCTTGTCCCAGTTCGTCGTATCGGCCCCAAGCCATCGCACCGAGCAGATACAATCCGGCCGGTCCGACAATCCCGCCCAGCGTGGCCAACAAAGGCGTGGCCGCTTTACGAGGGTTCGACAACGCGCCGCCCGGCAACAACGATTCCCATACTTCCTTGGCGGCGATGGCAAAAAACAACGCCATCAGAATGTCGTTGATCAAGAAGTGAAACGTGATGCCGTGCCGCTCGACCGTCGTGGTTGTCGTGCCATCGGGATGGACGGTTGTTTTCGGCTGAGGGCGATTGATCAACCTGTCGAGGATGGTTGCAATGAGACCCGTGGGTTCGTCAGCACTGGAACCGTGGGGCTCGGCGTCGGGATGATCTTCGTCGCGTTCATGGTCGTCATTGCCATGTCCGCCATCGGCGTGATGATCGCCGCCGACCAGTGTTAAATGAATGAATTTATTATAGCTGCCATGATGAACTTCGCCGTTCTTCTCTTGCCGATCTGGGTCCATATTCGCCCAAACGAGCGCGACGATCGTCCCGATCAAAAGGAATCCGGAGTATTCAAAGAGAAAGGCGATTGCCCGAGGCGTTCGCTTGTGGGAGGGCTGCGTCATCGAGTGAAACGAAGGGGGTTGAAATCTAACAATTTCGTGGCGGCGCAGCACCACGCTGGAGAGAATCGTATATGATAGTTGGATTAATTTCGCTGCGATAGCCGTCGAAACAGCCTATACTCACATTGAAAAGGGAGAGAAATCACCGTGAGAATTGCCGTCTTGGGAACAGGTTTCGTGGGGGCGACTTTGGGGCGACGCTGGGTTGAAAAGGGACACGAAGTGACGTTTGGTTCTCGCGATCCAAGCAGTGAGAAGGCACAAGAATTGGCGAAGTCGATTGCCGAGCAGGCACAGGTCAAGGATAACGCGTCAGCGGCCGAGGCCGGCGATGTGGTCGTGGCGTCGATTCCGTGGACGGCGGCCGAAGAAACAATCAAGTCGTTGGGCAACCTGGATGGCAAGGTGATTGTCGATTGCATCAACCCGATCAACGCGTCGTTCGATGGACTGGATCTTGGATTCGCCACTTCGGCAAGTGAGAAGGTTTCGGAGTGGGCGCCGGGGGCACACGTCGTCAAGGCGTTTAACACCGTCAGCGTCGCCACCATGCAAGATCCATCGTACGACGGTCTGGCTGCGACCATGTTTTATTGCGGCGACGATGCCGAGGCAAAATCGGTGGTGCACCAGTTGGCGGCCGACTTGGGTCTGGATCCCGTTGACGCGGGACCGCTCGTCAACGCGCGACAGTTGGAACCGTTTGCCATGTTGTATATCCACCTGGCGTGCAAGGAAGGCTGGGGATCGAACTGCGCGTTTAAAATCATGAAACGCCCGGCACCCGTCTAGCATATCAATCCATGTTTAACGGCAGAGCCGCAATCGACTGTAGGACGGAATTTCGTTCCGCCCGGACGGATTGGAAATATTGGAAATGCGTCCTACAGAAGTGCGCGCACGAAAACAAGAAATCGCAAACAAGTAGATCGGAAAGGGACGGCCAATGAATACAATTCCCATGATACGAAGCACATTGCTCTTGTTGTTGGCCGTTGGCCCTTGTGCTGCTCAAAAGTCCATGCTGATCGAATCGATTGAGTCCCGGAAAGAAGATTCATGGCGCGCAGCCACGATGATCTGGGAGTGGGCCGAACCGGGTTATCAAGAGGAAAAATCAGCGGCGCTGCTGTCAGAGATGTTGAAACAAGCCGGCTTTAAGATCAAAGAAGGGGTCGCCGAGATTCCAACGGCGTTCACCGCCACCATCGGGTTTGGCAAGCCGGTGATCGGTGTCTTGGGAGAATTCGACGCGCTTCCCGGTCTGTCACAAACGGCCTCACCCGAAAGGCAAACTCGGGAAGGTACGAATTACGGTCACGGTTGTGGGCACCATTTGTTCGGTGTGGCATCGGCGTCGGCCGCGATTGCGATTGCCGAGCAGATCAAGTCGGGCAAGATTCGGGGCACGCTGCGGTTTTATGGCTGTCCCGCGGAAGAAGGTGGTGCGGCCAAAGTGTTTATGGTTCGCGAGGGTCTGTTCAGCGACTGTGACGCTGTCTTGCATTGGCATCCAAGCAATCAGAACGCGGCCGGTGATCGCTCATGCTTGGCGCGGATCGCGGCCAAGTTTCAATTCCGCGGCAAGAGCGCCCATGCCGCTGGTTCGCCGGAACAAGGCCGTTCGGCACTGGATGCCGTCGAATTGACCAACCATGCCGCACAACTCTTGCGTGAACACACTCCCGATTTCACCCGCATCCACCACATCATTTCGCATGGCGGCGACGCTCCGAATGTGGTGCCCAACTTTGCCGAAGTTTATTACTACATCCGCCATCCCGACTCCGACATATTGCGAGATTTGTATCCACGGCTTGTCAAATGCGCACAGGCCGGCGCGTTGGCGACCGAAACGAAACTGAAAATCCAATTCCTCGGCGGCACGATGCAGTTGTTTCCCAACAACACGCTGGCCCAAATCGCGAAGAAGAACTTGAGCGAGTTGAACGACTTGCGATTCACGGACGAAGAGCGCGCGTTTGCAATGCGGATTCAAAACACGTTGGCCAATCCGCCACCGCTGGAGACCATCGAGGAGGTCCAGGACCAGAGTGGAATGTTGGGCAAAGGCTCGACTGACGTAGGCGATGTCTCGTGGGTCGTGCCGACGACCGGTTTTAGTACTGCCTGCTGGGTTCCCGGCACGCCGGGCCATTCGTGGCAAGCGGTTGCGGCCGGCGGAATGAGCATCGGTCGCAAAGGCATGCAATTGGCCGCCAAGACCGTTGCTGCAACTGCGTGGGATTTGTACGAAAACCCGTCGATTCTCCAAGCGGCAAAGGCTGAACACGCCCAACGATTAGGTGATCAGGAATACAAAACTCTGTTGCAACCGGGTCAACAGCCGCCGTTGGATTACCGCAATCCAGCCAAGCGATAGTTGTTCTGCGGGCTTTATCGTGCATCGGATCTGGCTGGATGAAACGTCGGTTCTGGTACAGCGCTCGCAGGAGCAGGAGGTGTCGAATAGGGACTAGCGCCTGGGTATACGGTGGTTGGCGTGCTCCTAGGTCCCGCCGGTACGACTTCTTCGATGTAGCGCACTCGGTGAGTCCCGTCTGGGAGCGTTTCGGTGACAGCGTGCCGGATGACGGCTTGGCCGCTTCCCAGTTCCTGGCTTGCCATCATTCGAATGTGCTTTGCGCCAATTTCGAGTTCGGCCCATTCGGTTTCGACTGTGATTGATTCCAGCGTCAGCTCACCCGTGATCCGGTCATTGTTGCGCAGCAAAACCTTGGTTTTGCCGGCCTCACCTTCAAACTGAACCGATGCGATCTTGTTGAGGGGAATCGTCGCTTCGCCAAAAATGGTCTTCACTTTCAGCGGCTGCTTGTCAGACACTTTTCCAATCACGGTCGAGCCGTCTTTCAGGTGGATGTTGAACCGGCCGGTCGGTTTGAGACGCGGCACGGCCATGGGATCAACCGGTGACGGTGCAGCGCCTGGTAGGACTGGCGTAAGAGGCTGGCGATAGCGATTTTGCCCCATTGATTCCGACGCGCCAACCAACCATGTGAAGAGAATTAGTGTGATTGCAAACGATCGTTTCATCAAATCATCTCCGTTTTGTTGCGATAAGATTCCATTTCGTAGGTGAATCATTAGAGCCACATGGCAAGAAATCAACAACAGAAAAAAATTCCAAGTGACAGCATAATCAACTAGCATCGACTGACAGTACCTTGCATTGAGGGCGGTTAGCGTGGATTATTTACTAACCCGACGCGCAAGCGAGGGGTCTTGGACGTCACCCCTCGCTTGCGCGTCGGGTTAGTGTGGATTCGAATTCGGCTACCACTTGGCTAAAGTGTTTCGTACTTTTCAACATTCTTTTGTTCTGATTGGAGCATGTCGTGACGCGAGTCATCTTTCTTCTGGCTGCTTTGACATTCATTGGTTGTGGTGCATCCGACGACGGCACGAATACGGCTTCAAACAACTCCGACACCCCGGCAAATGCAGATCCGCAGCCCGATAGCATCGATCCGCCAGACGAGGCCCCAATTTCATTCAACAGTGTCGAAGAAGCCATCGAAGGATTGAAGACCGCGGCCGGCGATCAAAAGGTATTGGCGGCCGCGATTTCATGGCTGTCGTCTCACGGCGATGTAGCCATCGTGCCCTTGGTTGCGGAAATGAATAACGAGTCCGGTGATTTGCAAACGCGCGTTTATGCCTGTGCGGCACTCGGCAGCATTGGAGCCGCGGCTGAGAAGGAATTGATCGCAGCACTCGACAGCAGCACGCCACAAATCCGCTATCGAGCGTCAAAAGGTTTGGGACAAATCAAACCATCGACGAGGCCCATTATTTTGAAGCTAGTCGAGTTGATGAAACATGAAGACGTGAATACGCGCAAAGAAGCAGTCCTGGCGCTCGAAAAAATCGGCACGGCTGCTGAGCTAATCGCAACCGAACCACTGATCGCAATGTTGAACAACGAACAGGAAAACGAAACCGTCCGAGACGCGGCAAAACGTGCCCTCAAGTCCGTCAATCCCCGGCGTACGTTTCAAGATTAGAGTCTCACTCTGTAACTTTTGCGCGCCGTGCGCGCATGTTTGTAGGACGCTTTTCCAAACCGTCCGAGACGTTACTCCTTCCTCGTACAGCTCTTTCCTCCGCGACTCCATGCCGGTTTATCCCGGCGCTGTCGACCTGTCCCGCTTTTGAACCATGCTTCTGATGGAATGGGATCGCTGGTTCTATTTTCCGAACAAGATTTCCGCCAACTCGCCTTCGGTGGGCAATCGCCGGGAGCCTTGATCGAGCCAGCCGTTCATGATCTTGTTGGACTCGATGTTGGAGTAGTTGTCTTGCATGCCAAGCGCGTGCCCCATCTCGTGTAGGACGGCGGACAACAGATCCATTTGTCCGGATGCGGCACTTTGACCAGCCGCCACCAACCGATCTTTGCTGTCCGCCTGGAATTCTTCGTTGGCATGCGGAGTTAAATCGACGAACCAACCATAACCCGCCGCGTCGTCGTCGAGAGTGATAGTTCTTCCGTCGAATCGGCCAAGTTGTGCTCCACCCAAATCATCAATACGAACCGTGATCTGTTGGAGCAACTCGATTTGATCGGGGCGAAGCCCGGCATCGGCGAACAGATCAATGGCCGCCTCGACAATCGGTGCCAAGTCGGCTTGTTCGATGGACGAAACAGCGACTGGCGAGTCACTGTCCTCAGCCGCTCGTTGAACTGCCGTGAGTGACGTGGTCCACTGGCCGACGACCAAGCGATCACCGACGTTGCCAAAGACGCCCGCGACGTCGCCGGCGGCGGTGCTTGTATATCGCCCGTCGCCATTGCCGTCGAGATAAACCTTGTTGCCTCGCTGCACACCCAAATCAGTGCTGCCGTCGCCATTCCAGTCGCCAAGCACAAGCGTGTCGGTCGAACTGCCAAATTGGCTCACCATATAATCGCTGCCGGTATTGCCGCCGCGATAATAGGTGTCACCGCGACGCAAGCCCCACGTCACCGTTCCATTGCCGTCGAAGTCACCGACGAATGGCTCGTCGCCAACATTGCCGATTTGAATCAAGTCGTCGATGCCAGATCCGTCCCAATTGCCGTTGCCATTCATATCGAAGTAGAAGCGATTGTCGCGATGGACACCGATGTTTTCGCTGCCGTCGCCATTCCAATCGCCGACCAGGAACGTGTCGCTGCCGAGACCAAACGTGTACTTGGCGTCGCCGCCAACAGTGCCGTCCCAGTTCACGTTGCCGTTGACGTCCAAAAAGACCATATTGCCTCGTCGCAGACCGATTTCTTCTTCGTTATCGCCGTCCCAATCGCCGACGACCAGTTGATCCGTCGGCAGCCCGATGAATCCAGATCGGTCACCACCCGCGGTGCCGTCCCAGGTGCCGTTGCCGTTGACGTCAAGGAAAATCTGGCTCCCGCGGCGAACGCCGATCTTGTCGCGGCCATCGCCATTCCAATCGCCAAAGAAGAACTCGTCGGTCGCCAATCCAAACTGACTCCATAGATCGGTACCCGCACCGTCCCAAACACCATTGCTGTTGGCATCTCGGTAGACGCTACTACCACGCTGGACACCAATGCCGTCCGCCAGGTTGGGAATGTTGATGATCACCGCATAATCTTCGACTTCACCGCCTTCGCTATCAGCCGCCGCGCCGTTGGGTGTTAAACCACCACTACGGCTGACGCGGACGCGAGCCAGCGTCGTACCTCCCTGAGCCGTGCCTGGCACGACGAATGTGACGGTATCCGTAGAGCCCGCCGTGATGAGTTGGCTATCAACGATCTTTTCGCCCAGGTCCGCGAAGCTACCGTTTCGATTAAAGTCGATCCAGGCATCCACGCGGCCGTCTACGTTATTGACCGTGATGTTGGCCGTCGCCGATTGGCCCTGCGTCAGTGCGCCAAAGACGACACCGTCTTCATCGTCCGTTCCATCGGTATCGTCGCCTGTCGCTCCAGCGTTTGGCTGACCATTCGCGTCGTGGTCGATCAAAGTGCCCAAGCGCGGACCTCCAATTGTGTGACGAGGGCCGTCGTTGGCCGACAGTGTCTGGTAGTCGCCCGCTCCAACGCCGATGGTCGTGTCGGGAGCGTCGCCAAAGTCGTAACCAATGCCAACTTGATAATCTTCGACTTCGCCATCCGACGCTGGACCGGTCGGCGCGAGATTGCCCGCGGAGCTGACGCGGAATCTGGCGTAAGTGGTCCCGGTTTGTGCGCCGATTGGCACATCGAAGCCAACCATATTGACCCGTGGTCCGGAAACCGCTCCCAGTCCGCCACCCAACGAACGCAAACTGATGTCGGAACTGGCGAAACTTGGTTGTACCACAACTTGGCAGGTAGCAAGACCAAAAACATCCGTCGCGCAGACAGGAGTCCCGTCGCGCTGAAAGAGGTGAATATCCGCATCCAGATCCGCCGCGTAAATCAGGTCGCCGACCACGGCGATGCCTGTGTTCGATGTGATGTTGTGTGAAATGGAGTTTTCGATGATTCCCGTAACAGGATTGATCAGATAGATTTGCTTATTCGCACGGTTGGTCGCAACCAGTGCATCGGTCAAATTGTCCGGGTCGTCAAACGCACCTAAGCCGCCGTCCAATTGAACACCTGGCACGATTGGAATCGGTTGGAACGTACCCGCCAGCGGGTCCAAAACCTGAATGCGGTTATTGCTGGAATCTTGAATGTAGATCTTTCCGTCCAGTGCGGCCAATCCGTCATAGTCTTGGTCGGACAAGAGTGCCTGCAAGTCGAACTGTTGCTGCACCATCCCTGTGTCAGCGTTAATACGATAGAGGATATCTTGCGTGCCGCCGATTCCTTCGAGATACCAGATGTCGACGCCGTCAAACGCCAGGCCATTGAGGATGCCGACGGTTTGCGGCGCGAGGAACGTGCGAATGGTGTCACCGGTGGTAGGATCAATCTCGATGATCTCGTCTTCCAGGATATCACGACTGGTCGCGAACAAACGTCCAACACGGTTACTGACTTCCTCGCCGGAAGCAACCTTTTCGCCCGGGTCGGCGAAGCTACCGTTTTGATTAAAGTCGATCCAAGCATCCAGGAAACCCGTGCCGTTGACGGAAACTTCGGCTGTGGCGGGTTGTCCTGGAATCAATGCGGACGTAAAGGTCACACCGTCTTCGTCGTTGCTGTTGGTCGTATCGTCGCCTGTGGCCGCGGCGTTGGGCTGGCCATCGGTCTCAGAATCGATCGCCGCACCGAGCATCACACCACCGTTGACGATCAAGTGTGATGGGCCGTCGTTTGCCGAAAGCGTCTGGTAGTCGCCCACGGCAACGCCAGCGGTCACGTCTGGAGCATCACCGTAGTCCAATTCTGGCAGAATCGGCCGGATCGCCAACGCGGACAGCACAACATCGAGACTGCCCGCCGGATTGGCGGCAATCGTAATGGTGATCTGCCCAGTGGCATCCGGCTGGACGATTTCTGGATACGAATTCAGATCTCTCGCCGCCGATCCTGACTCGTCGTTGATGGCGAGTCCCGTATCGAGGAAAGTCTGGCTGAACGTGGTGGTTGTGTTTCCGGCGATCGTCACGTCCTGGACCAACGCGACGCTGGAATCGGTATGGGCAATGACCCAGATTTGATATTCAACACCAGGCGTGAGGTTATCCCAAATCGCAGTGAGTGTATCAGTGGCCCCGATAGAAACGTTGTCGTCAACGCCATCCAACGGCTGAATGTGGGTTGGCAATGTGAGCGGATCAACGGTGATGGTCTGTTCGAGGATCGCACCGCCGGAGTCCAGCAGACGCAGATTGATCGGTGTCGTCGCGCCGCTTTCGTCGATCAAACTGTTAAACAACATCGGGGTGCCAATCGTGCCAATGCGCGTCCAATTGACTGGCGACAAGCTATCGGTGCCAAAATCAACGGCCACCAACGGTGACGACAACGTGTCGTTGTCCTGGACGGTCACGGTCACATTGACCGACGGACCGGCGGGGAAGTTGGGATCGTTCGTCTGCGAGATTTCGTTCGTAATGACGCTGATGTGATCGCCAAATTCGAAATCGCCGTCATCAATCGCTTGCACGGTAACGATCTGTGGAGCAAGACTGTTCAACGTATAGGTGACCGAATTAAAGAAATTGATTCCATCCGTGCTCAATTCCGTTTCGCCGTCCGCCGTCGAGGTAATATCGACCGGACCCGCGGGGACGGACGTCAAGGCAACGGAAAATGTGTCCCTGGTGCCACCTTCGGCAACCGTCGTGCCGGGGGGGGTCTCCCGGATGCTCACGCCGTAATCCTCAACGGTCGGGCCGGGATCGTTGTCAAAGGCAAAGGCCGCGATGCGGGTTCCCCAGACGTTGTTGTTGGCAAACTCGCCAGTAAACCAAAATGTCCGGTCGTCCGCTGGGTCGACACTCATGGCGCTGTAGTCGCCCCAGCGGATGCTTGGGATCGAGCCGAAACCGTTGACGATCGTTTCTTCAAACATCGTCATCGTGCCGGTCGGGTCGCCCGCGCGACGGCCGACGTATCGCAGTCCGCCGGAAACGTCCGTGTCAATGATGTTGTAACCCAACGCGATGTTGCCGACGCCGTCCATCGAAATCGCGCCCATGAACCGGTTGTCGTCGCCAATGGAAACTTCACCTTCTTGGTGCAACTCCCATCCGCCACCAACCTCTCTGCGCAGTTCGAACCAACGGACCCCGCCGTCGTTGTCGCCACTGAAGTCGGTGGTGAAATTGCCCACCAAGACTTCGCGTTGCGTGTCATCGTCAGGCGTGCCGTTTTCGAAGTTGCGGTACTGCAATCGCCACATGAGCACTTCGCGAAGCGGGTCGACAGGAGGATCGACGTTGCCGGGTTGCGGGAAACAACTGCCGCTGGTCAAACCGCACAACTCAGAAGAAAACTCGGCGACCGGAATGTTGGCGATCCGATCCAGGCGTGAATTGGCAACGTTATTAAAGTCGGTGATAAACTGATAAACTTCGATGAAGTCCGCCGTGTTACTCGCCCCCGAATGGACCTCGTCATCCACGTGACGTGCGAAGAAGGCCGGCGAACCTGTCGGCGGCGCGGGACCATCCAAGTCGGCGGGTGTCAGGGCCTGGAAGTCGAATCCGCCAAGTGCAGGCGCTGTATAACGCTGGTGGGCTCGCAGCGGCGTATTGGTGAGCATGTTCGTGCGATCGAGCGCATAGACAGCCGGTTCAGGGACTCCGGTATTCTCATTGGTCGTCACATAATACGCATCGGGCCACACCGAAAACTTCGGATAGTCTGGGAAGTTCGGCGTGTTAAATGTGTAGCTGAACCAGTCCGCGGGATTGCTCGTCGGAATCGGACCCGTCGAAATGTGAACGAGCAAATCATTCGTGAGTGCCGAGAATTCCGCGAGCAGCCAGCGATCCGCCAAATGATCATAGAGGACAATCGGATCGCCGTCACCGGTTGGTCCACCAAGCGTATCCATGACAAACGTGTCCAAGGTCGCTCCGGTTTTGTCAAAGACCGCGACTTGCGAGCTGCCAGTTGCGTTGGTCGCTTGAACATAATGATTCGGCCCCGCATCACCCACCGTGTCTGGCGGATTGACACCGCTGAACGTCAAGCCATTGAAATTCTCAATCGGCGTCACGTAACCCGGTGAAATGACTTTGATTCGATGATCTTCCACTTCACCATCGGTCGCCGGGCCGGTCGGCCCCAGGTTGCCAGCCGAGCTGACGCGGACCCGCATGTAACTCTCACCGAGCGAGCCAGCGTTCGGTGTGAATGGAAAGGAAGCCGTGCCCGTCGTCGTCAAGACTTCGTTCGCAACCTGTTCGCTGGGATGGTCAAACACGCCATCACGATCGCGGTCCACCCACACTTGGACGAACGCGACTCCAGACAATTCAACGGCGACGTCAATTTGCGCTGGTTCACCCGCAACAAACTCGACGGTGGAAATGTCCTGGCCATTCACTGTGACGCCGTCTTCGTCATCGAGGGAATTTCCAAAGGCATCCGTAACAACCGGAGTTGCCGCCAGG
>CAYFJO010000263.1:12407-15045 GCA_964343305.1 uncultured Pirellulaceae bacterium
TGGCGTCGGCAACCACAGTTTGATTGACCACCTGGCCCGTGTTCCCTTCGATTTGGTACAGCGTATCGACCGCTCCGTCGCCGTTGATGTACCACAGGGAAATGCCGTCAAAAGCCAGGCCGGAAGTAAAGGTTAGTGGCTCGGGCAAATTGAAACGGCTGATGTCGTTGCCGTTCAAGTGATCCAATTCAATGACCTGGTCTGTGCCGTCGAACGGCAGCGCGAACAGTCGAAATCCATCGTCTCCGAAACCGTTCAAGGGCCGATTGGCATCCGACTCTTGGTCGCGCAGCGCCCCGAGCTTTGGTCCGCCGATCGCGTGTCGTGCACCATCTGATGCGACCAGAGTACCGTAGCTGTCCGGCGCGTCGCCAAGGTCCACCGACGAAATCAACACTTCGTGGTCTTCCACTTCCCCATCAAGTGCCACACCGTTTGGAGTCAGTCCTCCCACGGAGCTGACACGAAAACGTGCCACGGTTTCACCAAGCGAGGCACCAGCCGGCACGTTGAAGTCAAACGGGACGGTGGTTCCGGCAACCACGTCCTGGCTATCAATGATCTTCTCGAGTGAACCAACGGTGTCGTCGAATACGCCATTCTGGTTGAAGTCGATCCAGGCATCCACGCGACCGTCGACACCCGTGACGGTGACCTCGACCGTGCCCAGTTCGTCGAGAAACAATCCAGTGATGAAATTCGCGCCGTCTTCGTCATCGTCATCGGTGGCATCGTCTCCCAAGGCATCGGGATCCGGTTGGCCGTCGGCTTCTGGATCAGCCAAGATACCCAAACGGGGCCCGGCGATGACGTGCTGCGGACCGCCGTTCGCCGAGGTGGTTTGATAATCTCCCGTTCCCGTGCCAGCGCCCAAGTCTGGAGCGTCGCCAAAATCCAATTGTTGAATGGAGACCAGGTAATCTTCCACTTCACCGTTGGCGGCCAGCCCATTTGGCCCAATCACAGGATGGGTCGGATCAACAATTCGGACCCGGGCAAAAGTATCTCCCGCAACAGCACTAAACGGAACGATAAACGGCATCAGTGAATTCAGGCCGTTGTTCACCGCAACGGCCTCGTAGATGCGTTCACCGCCAAGTCCTAACGGGTTGTCGTCAAACACACCGTCGGCGTTCAGATCCAACCAGGCGTACAACAGTCCATCCGCTCCACCAATGTTTTGGCCGCCCACTTCGACTTGGAGTGACGCGTTGAATCCGGCCGTGAGAATGGGACTGAGAACTCCGTTGTTGAAAAACGTCACACCATCTTCGTCGTCCAAGGCACCGAGGGGATTGTTGTCATCGCCGGTCGCGTCCACGGTGGGTTGCCCATCCGCGTCGTCGTCTCGCACGTCGCCCAAAGTCGGACCAACGTTGACGATTTGATGGCGGGCCGGGTCCGTCGAGCCCCCGCCAAACGATGTGCCGTAAGTTTCTGGCGCATCGCCGTAGTCCAACGGTTGGATGAAGACGCGGTGGTCTTCCACTTCACCCGTTGTGGCGAGCCCATTGGGAGATGCCGCGCCGACAAAGGTTTGATCAAAAACGCGGAATCTTGCCACGGTTGGGCCAGCCACCGCGGTCGCTGGCACCGCGGCCAACAACGGCGTTTGGGGAATTGGACTAAAGGTTGTGCCCAACACCTGGTCGAAGACTAGCTCTGACGCGTCGAAGTCTCCGTTGCGGTCGAAGTCGACCCATCCCACGACTCGGCCGGGTTGATTGGTGACTTGAATACTGAATCCGAACGGCAGGTTGCGATGAAGAACGCCACCGTCATCAAAGGTCACTCCATCTTCATCATCAATGTTGTTGCCGTCATCTCCTAAGCCCGTAGCACCGGCGTTCACATCGGGCAGGCCGTCCAGTTCATTGTCGACGAATTGCCCAAGGACGGGCCCTAGCGTGGCATGATGCGGACCACCGTTGACCAACAAGGTTTGATAGTCACCTTGACCGATTGAGATGGTGGTGTCCGCGGCGTCACCAAAATCGAGGCCAAAAACCTGAATCGAGTAGTCCTCGACTTCACCACTAAACGTTTGACCGGTTGGAGCTAACATCAACCCCGTCGCGCTTTCCGCGTCCACAACACGAAACCGGGCATACATTCGCTCACCGGCACGATCTACATCAATGTTGGCCCGCAGGGCAACCGTCTGGTTGGGCTGCACATCGACACCGATTGCCGGCATGTCAAATAGATCATTGGCCGGATCGAAGATCCCATCATTGTCAAAGTCAATCCAAGCAAACAGCTTGCCCGCTTCGCTGCCCACGGTTACGAGCGCTGTGTTGTCATCCCGGCCGGCTATCCAAACGTTTTGGCCCGGGAAGTTTTGACCGGCGACAGGCAACGACTGGTCGTTGATTCCGCTGATGAACAAGACGCCGTCTTCATCGTTCGTGACGCCCAACGTGTTGTCGCCATCGGCATTATCGGAATACTGACTGCCCTCTTCCGAATCGATGGAATTACCCAGGGTGGCGCCAGCGATGATGTGGCTCGCGCTGCCGTAGTCACCCACCGTGCTGTTGCCAGTGGCGTCGAATCCGTTGGCATTGTTGACATGGTCTGGTGCGTCACTGTAATCGATACCCGCAAACACCACTAAGTGATCCTCGACTTCCCCGCT
>CAYFJO010000264.1:0-15016 GCA_964343305.1 uncultured Pirellulaceae bacterium
CGGTCGTGGGAAAGATGCGATCGGGCAGACGCTCACGTCGAGGTGGTCGGTTCGTGGGAATGGCGACAACACCTCGATGGTAAACTTTGCGCATTTCCGTGGCGGATGTTGTGCACGTTCCGGTCATACCGGCGATGTGAGGGTATCGCGTAATCAAGTCTTGCATCGTGATCCGCGCGGCTTGGCCCGTGCCGACGGTGACCGGGACACCTTCTTTGGCTTCGATGGCTTGATGGATGCCCGCCCGCCACTTGCGGCCTTCGGCCAAACGTCCGGTGAACTCGTCGACGATCACAATCTCCGGGCCTTCGTCGCCGTCGCGAACGACGTACTCGCGGTCGAGTTGAAAATCGCGACGGACTTTGATCGCCCGTTCGATGAATTGATACAGTTCCAGCAAACCGACTGCTTCGACGATTTCCGGCGCGCGAAGCAAACGCAACATCTGCCGGCCGTCGACGTTCAACTCGACCGAACGTTTGTCGTGGTCGTATTTGTAATGCTCCTTCTCGACAAACTTGCCGTCGACGACCGCTTCGGCAGCCCACTTGTAGCACGCCTCGAGCTGCTCCTTGCGCGCCTCGTCAAAGGCACCGATGATCAGCGGGGTGCGGGCCTCGTCGATCAGAATACTGTCCGCTTCGTCGATCAAAATAAAGTTGGGATCGTCACACAACGGCTGCTTGCTGATGTCGGCCGACGCCGACTTGCGGAGAAACCTTTTCTTGTTGTCTCCGGTCTCGCGCATCATCAGTTGGTCGCGCAGAAAGTCGAAGCCAAACTCCTTCGCCGTGCCATAAGTCACATCGCAGGCGTACGCGGCAAAACGGGCTTCGCGCGGATCGTCCGACTGCACGACGCCAACGGCCATGCCCAGCGCGGTATAAATCGGCGTCATCCATTCGGCATCGCGTTTGGCCAGATAGTCGTTGACCGTCGCCAAGTGTGCGCCTTTGCCGGACAAAGCGTAAAGATAGAGTGGCAGCGTCGCGACCAGCGTCTTGCCTTCGCCCGTCTGCATTTCGGCGAACGATTCGTTGACCAATGCCGCGCCGCCGAGCATTTGGACGTCGTAGTGACGCAGGTTGATTGTCCGCCGCGCGGCTTCGCGGACAAGGGCAAACGCTTGCGGCAACAGTTTGATTAGTTTCACGCCGCTTTTGGCTTCGTATTGGAGCGAGCGGCTTTCGCGACGCAGCTTTTCGTCGTCGAGATTCTGGTACTCCTCCTCCAGTGCGGCGATTCGCGGGACCAGCTTGGCCCATGTTGCCAACTTTCGCTGGGACGAACTGCCCACGTAAGACCGGATCAATCCAGACACTCCACTGGGCGTTCGATAGGCGTTGTTGTTTGGCTTCATGGGAATCGATTGTTGCATCGCGGTGTTGCGAAGAAAATGTAGCTGAATTCGTAAGAATTCAGACAAAGCGTGATGTCGACTGAATTCTCACGAATTCAGCTACGTGTTACCGCTCCGTTATCCAAACAGCATTCCCGAGTAGCCTACAACTCGGCTCTTGTCGCCGGTTACATCGGCGGTGGTTGCGTAGCCGACACGAGTTGATTTCTTCAACTTACGCATCTGCTTGAGCGTTTCCAAAACGATGACGGCTGGCAGCATGCCGCACATGCTGATGTTGTTGTTGGTCACCGTGTCGTAAATGTTCTTGGGATCCAGCGTGTCGAGTGCCTTCATCGCCATTTCGTCAAGCCGGCGATTTTCCTCGTCGGTGGCGAAATGATTCATGTCGCTGGAGATCACCAGCAACGGCTTCTTGCGCTGGGCTCGCATCACCTTGGCGAGTCCTGTGGCGATCTCCTGGCAAGTTTCAAAGTTGCCGCCGCCGATGGCGATGCCCACGACCTTGGTTTGTGGCGCGAGCTTCGCGAGGAACGGCAATTCGACTTCAATTGCATGCTCGTTGCGGTGTGCGCCGGCATCCAATTCGAAACCGGGCAACTCTTCGGCAAGTTGCTTGGCAAGTTCCACGTCGGACTGGATCGTCGCGCCAGGAATCGACCAGGCTTCGTTCGGAGCGACGGCCCATTGCACGCCCATCCGGGTGTGTTTCGGACCGATCACAATCACAGTTTCCGGAATCTTGATGCGTCGGAACACGTCGGCGGCGATCTGACCGGAATACTTCAAACCGGCGTGCGGAACCATGACCGCCGGCCAAGACTGAAGCTTCCAAGGTTTGCTGCCCAACATCGAGTCGACCATCGAATTCAGCTCGCCTTCGTCGGCGGGGTAAAACGAACCGGCGACTGCGGCGGGGCGATCGGTCGAGCCTGTTTGTGCTTGTGGGACGTTGGACACGGTGATGTCCGCGACCGTAGATCGAGCCACGAGGCTGAACAACTGGGTCGCTTCGGGACTAATCACTTTGGCCTGTTCGCGGGCGGCACTCAGCAACTCGTCGGTCGTGCTTTCGGGCCGGTAGATCCAGACGGTCTTATTTCGTTCGATCAACATCAAGGCGCGGGTCTTGGGATCGAAGCCGTCGAGATCGGGTTCGGCCAACGTGCCATGCATGGCTGGATCGGCGAGCACGGTCAAACCGAAATTGACATCGCCTTGGAAGCCTCGAGCAGCAGCACCGTGCAAACCGCGGGCGGCCGACTGTGTGAGATTGAACAACGTGGATTGCAGTGCAAAGCCGGGACGCAGCGACGTCTGAGCGATGTGCTGTGAGTCGTCATTTTCCCCGCTTCGCATCGTGATCGCGATGCCGTTGACCGTGCCGTCGCTGGCGCCGGGCGAGTAGTAATTGGGCGTCGCACCGGTGGAAATCGCCATCAGATTGCTGCCCATGAACGCGAGAAGCCTTTTGACTTCGTCCGGCGAGACAAAGTGCGTCGATAAACCTTCGGCGGGCAATGTTTCGGGGTGATAACCTGCGCCGAACATCAGACCTTCAAATTTGCGCAGCCGCGCGTTGTCGTCTTTCCAGGCCGTCACCGGCAAACGCGCTTTGCGGCAGACTTGCTTGAGAAACTCCTCCGCGTCCCAATTGTTTTCCACTGGCACGCTGGGCAGCAAAAGCCCGCTGGCGTTGCCGCGCTGAATCTGTAAACCGTGCTTGCCGATTTCCACTTCCTTGATCCGGTCTTCGCCCTTCGACTCCATCTCTTGAAAGCCGAACAGCAACGTCACGTCGATGTCCAGAAACGGAAGTTCGCTGGGAGAAATCGGCGGCAGCCGCATATCTTCGATCGCGGTTCGCTTGGCCGAAGCGGCGACGGCGTTGAGGATCGTATAGGGTTGGCCCAACACGCCACAACAGCCACGCAAGCGGCCTTTGCGTTTGGCAGTGACGAAGGCCCCCATCACAACTTCGCGCGAAGCGCCGGCCAGCGTTGCGTCAGCGGGTTGCAAAGGGTGGCCGCAAACTTGGGCGGTGATCTGTTCGCAGGCGAAGCGAAAGATGGCGTCTTGTTGTTCCGTGGTAAGTTCTGGACATTTCACTGGGTCGACTTTGGGTTCTGCTGTAGCTGGCATAACTGCCTCTCTTCTCTGTGAGGAAACGAGTTGTTGCGGCGGCGCGTCTTGCGAATCCGCATATTGCGAAATCTTGACGGGCAACCGACGACGACCCCAAGTTCCGGGTTGGTCCATAAATCGGCCGGCGACGAGGGCGCCGCAGTGGCCGCATTTGTCTCCATCTAAATGATAGGTTCCAAGTTCGTACCAGTTCCTTTCTATCAAAAGTGCGTGACAGTGTGGACAGTAGGTGCTTTGATGTTGGAGATCATTGACGTTTCCGGTGTAAGCGTGCTTAATTCCCGAGGAAAGTGCCGCCTTTCGGGCCATCAGCAGCGTCTCATGCGGGGTCCGCGGTCGGTCTTGCATCCGGAAATCGGGGTGAAATGCGGTGAAATGGACGGGAACGTCGTCACCTAAATGCTCGAGAATCCAATCACACATCTGGCGAACTTCGTCTTCCGTGTCGTTCGCTTCGGGGATTATCAGGTTGGTGATTTCGAACCAGACGTCGCTTTCGTGCTTGAGCCACTTGAGCGACTCCAGCACGGGCTCGATGTGGGATTGGGTGAGTTTGAAGTAAAAATCTTCGGTGAAGGCTTTCAAATCGACGTTGGCCGCGTCCATCGCGTTGAAAAACGGTTCCCTCGCCGCCGGCGTAATGTATCCGGCCGTCACCGCTACGGTCTTTATCCCAACATCGTGACACGCTGCCGCAACATCGATCGCATATTCGGCCCAGATCACCGGATCGTTGTAGGTGAACGCGACGCTGTGGCAACCGAGCTCCTGGGCTGCTTTGGCGATCGCTTCGGGCGTGGCCAACTCGCTGAGCCGCTCGACTTCGCGCGACTTGGAGATGTCCCAGTTTTGGCAGAACTTGCAACCGAGATTGCAGCCGGCCGTGCCGAACGACAGGATGCTGGTGCCGGGATAAAAATGGTTGAGCGGTTTCTTCTCAATCGGATCGATGCAAAATCCGGTGCTGCGCCCGTAAGTGGTCAGCACCATTTCGCCGCCGCGGTTTTCGCGGACGAAACAGAAGCCGCGATTGCCTGGTTTCAACCGGCAGTCACGTGGACACAGATCGCAAGCGATCCGATCGTCACCTTCGATCGTGTGCCACCAACCGCCAGGCTTCGAGCCGTCGGGCTGAAATGCTTTGTCTGGCGGACTCGTGATGACTTGCGACATTTTCGTAGGTCCGCTGTGCGGACCGAAGACGGTTATGGTCCGCACAGCGGACCCTACTCACTTTCAGGCGGGTCGGTCGACGGAGGATCGTCCGGTGGTGGCTGCTGCTGTTTCTTCTGCTGTTCTTTGACGCGTTGTTCGAATTGGGCGTAGGTGCCTTTGAGGGATTCGAGCATCCGCGGCACTTGTGGAGCGGAGAGGATGACTCGGGCGGAGACGGCGGTTTGCGGGAATAGATTCGTCAGGAAATCGAATTTGAATTCGGACGGCGTGTGCGAAATCATGACGCCGTTGGCATACGATCCGCTCAGCATTTCGTCCGGCAACTTCAAGTCGTCATAGACGGATTGAATGTTTGGCGCGGGTCCTGGCTTCGTCGCTTTGGGAAGTTCCGGCGGAGGGCCAAAACGATTCGTAAAGTTGTCAATGTTTTGTTGCAGCGCCTGAATGAATTGTGGCATCGTGACGTGAGGCATCACGATGCGGGCGACAATCAGCGCGGGCTGGCCAAGGTTCTGCACAAAGTCGATGACGAATTCGTTGCCGCCTGTGACGACAATGCTGCCTGTGCTGAAGACACCGCGGCTGATCGGGTCGGGCACACGGGCGCTGATGTGCTGAGGCGGTTGCGGTTGCTGCGGGGCACCTTCGTCGGGTGCCGGTTCAAACGGATCATTCGACATGGATCGCTCTCACAAAATCTCTCGTGTAATTCTGGCGAGCGGTGTAACTCATACCACTTACCGGGCTTTCTCTTATTTTAGCATTTGTTTCTCAAATCGTCGTTGCTTCGGACGACCTTCGAAACATTCTAGAGTCTTCGGCAGCGACCTGCTGTTGGAAGCTTCGATCGAGCTATTAGCACGTGTAACACATCCACCACTTTTAGTTAATCGGAACACCATCATGTTTGGACGTAAAAAACCCAAGAAAGACTCAAAGAAGAAAGAAGAGGTAAAAGACATGGCAGAAACAACCAAAGAATCGACAAAACCCGCAGATGAAGCACCCATCGTGGCGAGCGAGGAAAAGATGGACGACGCCGCAAATTCGGAAGCCGCTGAAGAAAAGCAAGCCGCTCCGGCCCGACGTCAGCAGACCATCTCGTTGAACGACGTGAATGCCTCGGTCAGCTATGCCAACTTCTGTCGAGTCAGTGGCACCCCAGAAGAGTTAGTTGTCGATTTCGGTTTGAACGAAGATCCCACCGGCAACATGAGCCGCGCCATCAAAGTGAACCAAAAAGTCATCTTGAACTATTTCACTGCCAAACGACTGTTGGCCGCCTTGAACGTTTCCCTGCAACGTCACGAAGCCACCTTTGGTATTTTGGAAACGGACGTTCGCAAGCGTTTCACGCCAGAAATGATGCAACAAATCGAAAAGATGCGGCAAGAACAAGCACCGGCCAGCACTTCGGCCTAAGCGTCTGATCTTCAGACCAGCAAAAATTGCCAACTCGAGTTGATCTCGCGTTGGCGATTTTTTTGTGCTTTCCTGGTAACCTGATTGCGGCGCCGATGTGTGAACGTCAACCAACCACTCAGGAGTTATCTAATGAAACCGACGATTCTTGCTTTCGCTTTGATCTCGCTCTTCGCTGTCGGGTCGGTTGCATGTGCGGAAGCGTTTCGAGCCGGTGCGGCGACCAGCAACATCACTCCCAAAATCGGCGGCAAGATCATCGGCGGCTTTGTGCCCTACCCGTCGACGCACATTCACGACGAACTGCATGCGCGGTGCCTGGTGCTGGATGATGGCAAGATGAAGTTGGCGCTAGTGGTTTGCGACCTGCTGGGAATCAATCGCATTGTGAGTAAGGAAGCACGCAAGCAAATCGCCGAGCGGCATGGTATTCCGCGCGAGCACGTGATGATTAGCGCGACACACACCCATTCGGCCGTAAGCGCGCTCGGAGCGGATTCAAGAAAACTGAACCAGTCGGCGGACGATTACCAGCAGTTCGTCGCGCGGCGTATTTCCGACGGTGTGGCGCGGGCGATCAACAACCTTCGTCCCGCACAGATCGCGTTCGGCACGGCCGAAGCTCCGGAGCATGTTTTCAATCGCCGCTGGCACATGCGTCCCGGCACCGTGCCCACGAATCCGTTCGGCGGCAGCGACATGGTGAAGATGAATCCGCCGAGAGGAAATGAAAATCTCGTCGAACCTGCTGGTCCGACCGACGCGACGGTGCCATTCATCGCGGTCCGCGATCCCCATGGTCCGCCGATCGCGGTCTTCGCGGCGTATTCGTTGCACTACATCGGTGGAGTTGGGCGAGGACATGTTTCGGCGGATTACTTCGCCGTGTTTAGCGAGCATCTCAAACGCTTGTTGGCAGCGGAGGGGCACGACGACGATCCCGATGCACCACCGTTCGTCGCCATGATGGCCAACGGCACGAGTGGCGACATCAACAACATCAATTTTGTCACACCGCGTCCACGCAAGAAGCCTTACGAGCAGATTCGCTTCGTTGGCGAAGACGTTGCCAAGAAAGTGCACGATGCGATGGCGTCGCTGACATTCGACGATCAGGTGACACTGGCAGCCGTTTATCGCGAGCCGACAATAGCCTGGCGGCGTCCAACGGCCCAGCAACGAAAGTGGGCCGAAGACACCATCGCCGCCGGCAGAAAGAGCGACCGCGATCTGTCATACATTTACGCCGAACGGACACAGCGGCTAGCGGAGTATCCCGATACGACCACCGTGCCGCTTCACGTGCTACGAATTGGCGACGTTTGCATTGGCACGATGCCGTTCGAGGTCTTCTGTGAAATTGGCCTGGAGTTCAGGTCCCGTTGCCCGATCAAGCCTGCTTTTATGGTCGAACTGGCCCACGGATATTTGGGCTATCTTCCCACACCGCGACAGCATCGACTGGGCGGATACGAAACATGGCTCGGAACGAATCGCGTCGAATCCAAAGCGTCGGACAAGCTACTCGATGCACTCGTAGAGATGGCGACTGAATTGACAAATGATTGAACTGTCGGCGTACCACGAAGCCGGCCCTGGCAGCGAAGTCGCCGCCCAATCAACCATCGGTTTGAAATTCGTCGAAGCAAAATCTCTCGCCGCCAACTTCGATAGTGTCGCCCTCGGCCAGCTTTCGACGGCGTCGCAACTCAACTTCACCATTCACTTTAACTTCGCCATTCTGGATCAGCCACTTCGCCTGGCCGCCGGTTTCCGTGACGGCGCACAGCTTTAAGAATTGGTCCAACGTAAGAACCTTGGACGCGGACGAATCGTTCGACACAGGTTTTCTCGCTTGATTTTCTTCGTAGCCGGACTCGTGAGAGTTCGGATCAAATAGACTTTACAAGACGACCGAAGTCTCACGAATTCGGCTACTTCAGTCCACTCTCCCATTGTTGTCGGAACCACTCACGAAGAATAGCTGACGCAACGGCCTTACTGCCGGGTTGGCGGTCGATCAGGCTGAGGTCTTGAGCCCGTACTAATCGGCGAATGAGGTCGTCGCGACCCTCTGATTGCTCCGCGGCGTCAACAACGGACGGATGAACGACCACACAATCCCAAGGTGGCGGGCCGAAATTCAGCGACCAATTCATGATCCAGCCGTACGAGTTGGCGAACGCTTCGTCGGTCTTCGCCGTCGCGTTTCTCGGCACGGCAATCAAGACAAGATGCGGTTTCATCTTGCGAACACGAACTTCGGCATCCTGCTGAATTTTCGCGAGCGATAAATCCCCCACGGGCCACGACTCGACGATGAATTCGGCATCAGGATAAAGCTCATGCAAGACCGGCTCGATCAATTTGGCGATCGGCGTCATGGCCAAAATGCGAACGGGCTTTTCATCACGCAGCAACGACATGGTTTTCGTGATCGCAGGCTGCAGCGGATTCACAGCGTCGAGCGAGATTCGCAACCCGGAAATCGTTTGCGCGAGCGCCGTGGCGATCCGCTTGTGACCGTCCATGTTGGGATGGATCGCGTCGCTCATCAACAGCCGCCAGTCAAACAAATCGTGCGCTCGAACGGCCTCAAGCTCGCGATACGTGTCGCACACGGTCACATTCAATTCGCGACCCACTTCGCGGACTGCGTCACAGTATTGAACCAGTTTTTCAGTGGGCCGGCTGCCGGTGTTGATGACATTGTTCGGCGTCGCCAGCACAACTTCCGCTCCGGCGTCTCGGCACTTCACAACGATTTGCTTTAGATTCACCCGATAATCTTCGAGCGAGACGCGCGTCATGTCGTTGAGCCCGAACATGACGGTCACGAGGTCCGGTTTGTGGCTTAGCACGTCGGCATCGATGCGTGACAGGGCGTTGATCGTCGTGTGGCCGCTAATGCCGGCGTTGATCATTTCGACTTTGGCTCGCGGGTTGCCGCGACGCAGTGCGATTCCAACCATATCGGTGTACGCACGCCGGCTTCCCGTGTGATAGTAGACGCCGGTAACGCTGTCGCCGAAACAAACAACTCGAATGGATTCGCCGGCGAGCAACTTTTGGCGAGTTTTCAACTTGGGCCCAATCGCCTGCTGAATCACCGGCAGCATTGCGGCGGCGATCTCACGATGACCCGCCGGGTTGGGATGACAACCGTCAGTGGTCCACTCGCGTAAATTGGTTCCTTGCTTGCCAGATTCACTCCATGCGGTGAAATGGTCGACGATCGGCGTGCGCCACTCTCTTGCCGTTTCGCGACAGGCAACCACATACGGCTCCAGGCGCACATTCGGGTTCTCGCCCAAACCATTCGGTCGCGCATCGTCCGCCCAACGTGGCTCGGTCATCAACACTGGCTGAATTCCTCGACGCAGCAAATCCCTCACGATCTTCGTCAGATTGCTGCGATACGCATCGAGCGTGATGCGACTGGCCGTCTTTCCTTTATCGACGTAACTATCGTTTGTCCCGTACATCACGGTGACGATGTCGGGCTTGAGTGCGACGATCTTATCGAGCCGCATAAAAGCCTGATCGGTTCGCTCGCCGCCGATACCGACGTTGATGACGCGAACTGAAATATCGCTTTCACGCAATCGCGATTCGATAAGCGAAGCAAACGTCTGTTCCGACGTCACTCCACTGCGCACGCCCTTGGTGATCGAATCGCCCAGGGTAACGATCGTAAACTCGCTTTTTTCAGGCGAGAGATTTTCCTCAGCGACGCCTGCGTTGATCGCCAATGAATTGGCGACTGCAAAAAAGGCAACGAGAGCATGACCAACAAACGTGAATTGAGACATTGTTGTGAAATCTACATGTGGCAAAGCGGGTGAATGTAGCGAACGGCCATTCATGCTACCATGACACCATGCAAGATTCAGCAACGCATTCTGATGCACATGACCGGTCGTTTCAGCCCTGCGGCGTGATTCCTGCGTGCCTGATGCCGTTCGATGTTGACTTGGAAATTGACGAGGCCGCCTATCGTCGCCACTTGTGTGACTTGGCCGATGTCGACGGCATCTCGGCCATCACTGTGAATGGCCACGCGGCAGAAGTCCATGCTCTGTCATTCGGCGAGCAACAACGCTCATTGGAAATCGCCCGGGACGAGGTCGCCGACACTTTGCCTTTGGTCGCAGGTGTTTTCACGTCAAATTGCCGTGAAGCGGCGAGGATTGCGCGGATGGCTGACCAATGCGGAGCGGACGGATTGCTTGTCTTCCCATCGGACGTTTTGGCGCTGGGCGGTCAGCAACGACCCGAGATGGCATTGGCGCACGTCGCCAGCATTGCCGATGCGACGGACCTGCCGCTGATCCTGTTCCAATATCCATTGTCAGGTGGCCTTGATTATCCACTGAAAACTTTGTTAATGCTATGTGAAAAGATCCCATCGATACGAGCGATCAAGGATTGGTGCAACGACCCGCCATTACACGAACGACACATTCGCGAACTTCATGGGCTCGACCGTCGCGTCAATGTGCTTTCGACGCACAGCGCGTGGCTGCTCGGTTCGTTGGTGATGGGTTGCGACGGATTGCTATCGGGTGCGGGAAGTGTCATCGCGAATTTGCACGTCGAGCTCTGGGAAGCGGTTCAAGCGGGTGATTTGTCATCGGCCCAGTTGGTGAACGATCGGATCTATCCGACGGTCCAGGCGTTCTACTCGGACCCCTTGGTCGACATGCACAATCGCATGAAGGAAGCTCTTGTGATCCTCGGACGCCTGGACGCCGCCCACGTACGCCCGCCGTTGTGCAAGTTAGGTGACGATGAGATACAGCTCATCAAAGAACTCATTCGGCAGGCACAGCCTGCCCTACTCGTCGGCTCCTAGTTCCGCGTAGGCGGTTCCGTCTTCGATTTTGATGGACTTCAGAACTGCTTTTGTGGCACTCGTTGACGTCTGATCGTCGGTCAATGTGTACACCGAATTGCGCGCGAGATACTCCGTCAAGAGTCGCTCGGTTGCTCGACGCACCGGTTCGTCAAATTGATCGGGCAATTCGTCGAAGTGCAACTCCTGTATCTTGGGATCGAGGCAGTAGAACTTGGCTTCGGCCGACTCGTATCTCAACCCCACAAAGATCGACACACTTCCCTCGATCGTTCGCGCTTCGAGTTGTGGTGGTCCGCCTTTCGGCAATGGTGGGCCTGGTAGTTTCGGCGTGGCAATCTTTGATTCATCGGAATTGGGCGAATCGACGACGATCTTGATGTCGAAGCCGATTTGATCCGAGCCATCTTTGAGGATGACTTTGGCATCTGAAAGTGTGATGTCGACCGGCGCTTCCCAATCCGGATCGTCCTTGGTTGCCATCGGAAAATAACCGTCAACCGATTTTTGAATCGCGACTTGTGGGATGATCACTTTGAGTGAAAAATTGTCGCCGCAGCCAGTTACACACAAGCAGATGGCCGAGAACAAGATGTTGGCGAGCGTTTTCATGGATCGTCCTGTCAGAATTGTGTGTCAGTTTTTGATCTGGTTGGTCGCCGTAGTGGCCGCTCGACGAACGCTTGGATTTGGATCTCGTGAAGCATACTCCAGTTCGCCAAGTGCTGAGGCGGCTTGTTTGCCCAACTGACCAAGTGCATTCGCGGATCGCAGGCGGTCGTCAATTCGGGTGGATCGCAATGCCTGGATCAGAACGGGGACAATCTCCGTTGCAACGGTCGGATCGCGGGGCGAAAGTTGTGCGAGTGCCCATGCCGTGATGGGTTTGATTGATTCGTCTGTCCCGCCAACAATGGCGCGCAACGGCTCTTTTGCGTCAGCGGCATCTCGGCCAATACTGCCCAGAGCGTAGGTGGCAGACCAGCGAACCTCGGGCGCATCGTCTTTCAGTCGCTCGACCAACGCTGGAACGGATTCGGAAGCGGCAGGTCCGATGGCGGCCAAGGCCAGCGCGGCGTCCCGTCGAATCGAAGAAGCAGAATCGTCTAAGGCTTTCGAGATGACTGGTACGATGCCCTTCGCCCTCGGGCCCAACCGTTCAACAACTCGCAACGCCATTTGTCGAAGCTGTGGATTCTCCATCGCTCTTTCCAACACAGGTTCGGCAGGAACTTTGGACAGTGCATTGGATAGCGCCGCAACGGCACTTTCTCGCACGTCCTCATTCGACGATTTGAACGCGGAAAAGATGTTCGGAAGCAACTGTGGAATCGCCGCCGGACCAAGTTCGAGTTCACCGGCGGCCATGGACGCTGCTTGTTGCAATCGCGGGTCCTTGCTCGCCAGCGATGAAATCAATGCCCGGATGGCTCGCGCCCCATGCAATGGGTTTCGCGGATTCAACTTGGCGAGCGCCCAACTGGAGATCAGCTTGAGAAACGCGTCGCTGCTGGATGCGTTGGTTTCCAGTGCTTGCTCCGCGGCACGATCCTTGACTCCAATCTGGGCGACCGCAAACGTTGCCGCATAGCGAACGCCTTCATATTTGCTCGATAGGCTCGGAACAATCTTTGCGATGGATTCTTTCGCATCGGGTCCGATGTTGGCGAGCGTCAACAGAATCTCGACTTGAACATCCGCGGACGCTTCGTCCAAGGCATCGGCAAGGACACCGGTGGCTGGCTTCGCGGCAGCACCCATGTCGGACAGAGCCAGGACAGCCCAATATCGCGAGCGTTTATCTAGGACTGCTTTTGACAGGGCAGGCACGGCGGGTTTACCAATGTCGGCCAGTGAATTGGTTGCCGCCGAAGCAACATTAGGTCTGGGATCAGCCAACAGCTTGACCAACAGCGGAATCACCTTTTCTGCGTCGACGTTCAATTGATTCAACGCGCGAAGCGACGACGCGGCAACTCGTTCGGCGGGATCGGTTGCCGTTTTGGTCAAAACTTGAATGGTTTCTGGTGTACTGGATCCGATGCGACCCAGTGCGCCGGCGGCGTTGGCACGAACCAACGTGCTTTCGTCGCTCTCCAGCTTTCCCAGTAATGCCGTCGAACTGGCACTAGCCGCGGGACCGATTTGTCCGAGCGAGCGAGCGGCCGTTGCACGAACTAATGGACTGTCGTCGTCAAGCAACCCGGCGAGTTGCGAAACGGCCGCACGAGCACGGTTCGTGCCGAGCGCCCCAGCCGCCAAGGTTCGAACCCGCGAACTCTTGTCGTCCAGCGCGTCGATCAAAGTTGGCTCGGCGGCACTGCCCAGTTCCGCGAGAGCGTTGGCTGCTTCACTGGCAACGGCCTCGTCTTTTGACCGCAGTGATTTGGCCAGCACGGTGACCGTCGCGGCAACGTCGTTCTTGTCGCCGGACATGCGAGCGATTGCCCAGGCCGACAAGACGCGTTCAAATTCCGAGTCGGTTTCTTCCATGCGCTTGCGAACTTTGGCCAGAGCCTCTTTGTCTTCGCTCGCCATCGTGCCCAAGGCCAACAAGGACGCCAGCCGCACGTTTTCATTGCCGTCCTCGACTGATTTCAACAGCGCGGCGGCCGCACCTTTCGCGGCACGACCGAATTCGTGGATCCGCTCGGCGGCGGCGAGTCGCTCCGCATCGTTGCCCGACGTCAGCAACTTGATCAACGCGGGAATGTCCGGCAAGTTGTCCGGCAGCGTGCCGAGGGATGGTAGATCGGGAAGTGGCGGAAGTTTGCCGAACGGTGGTTTCGGCTGAGCGGCGGCGGTTGCGGCGAACCACAGCAGCACAACGAGGGTGATTTCTCGAATTGGGAAGCGAGACATGGCGATGTCCTGAAAAGGAGTTGAGCGCGCGAAGCTACGATCCAACCGGATAACGAGCTTCTGCTCGCAGACTCTTGAGAAACTTGCGTGTGTAGGTGTATTGTTCGGGAGTGACATTGGCAATGTCCTCTTTCAACGACGACTCCATCGAGGCGCCGACCGATTGAATTTCACCGTACTCGACCGTGTTAATCCCGCCACCCGCGGCTGCGTGCGAGGCAAACAAACGATCAAGCCGCTGACGATCGGAAGCGTACCGGGCACCTTTCACGATGACCGGCCAATTGATCCGGCCGTAATACGGATCGTATTGGCGCGACGTGAGCCGATCTGGAGTCGCATCGCGTGCGTAGCGTTCTAGGTCCGCTCGCGACGCGCGCGGAGTTCGTTCCGCGTCACGATACGCGCGGTTTGCTCTTCGGTTTTCAAAATACGTCTGCGTTTTTTTTGCCTGATTGTCATAGCTCATGCTGCGCGCTTGTTCGCGGTCGACGCCCGCCATGGACGGGCGCATGTTCGTCTGGCTGGATGATCGAATGGCATCTTCGAGCCCCTTCAGTCCCCGCGAGATTTCACCGGTTGGCGGAAATGGCAATTTAGGCTGGGCACATGCCGAGCGAGCCGGCAACAGTGTGACAACGAAGATGGAAAAAGCATGGACTCTTAACATGTTCTGGCTCTCTCTTAATCGGCACCTTGGTTCATGCGTGCATCCATCGCTTCGGCCAGTTGAAGCACTGGCTCGTAGATTGCCTTGGAGACATGGATTGGCATGTTGTGTTCCGCCTCCGCTTTTTTGACCAGATCCAACTCGTGGCCGACCAGCGGGTGACTTTTCAATCTTGCCAGGATGGTCATCGTTTCAGAAACCAGCTTTTGGCTTTCTTCGATCGTTTTTGGTTCTGGCATCAGATTGAAGGCATTTGGGTATTTGGACGTAAGTCCCTTGATCTTTTCTAACTCGGCGGCAATGGCGGCCGATTGATCATCTCCACTCGAATCTCCACTTGGGCGTAGCGCTAAAATCGCAACGACAATGCCAACGATAGCAAGAATGCCACTAATTCCCGCCCAACTTGGATGTGAAAAGAAATTGGAAAGAGCTTTCAAACCAGCCACCAACAGGGGTCACGTTTAGGATTGGGGTTACAACACAAACGACTCATTGTGTTGTCTTCCGCACAGAAAATCAACTA
>CAYFJO010000265.1:0-15010 GCA_964343305.1 uncultured Pirellulaceae bacterium
GGTACACAACCGAGGTGACATTCCGCCGTTGCCAGTCATGTGGTCAAATCAATTTGGTTAAGGACGAGTGTTTCTACTGAGCGGTCTGTGAATCTGAACTGCCACAAAACTGGAATTTCATATCGAATTAAATTGGTGAATCATGGCGCTTGCAGATGCTGGAAACACATGGAATCCGTGTCTTAGGGTATTGAGGGCACGAGGATATCATCTCGAAATGAACACCGGGGACTACGAATACGATGAATCGACAAATTTATGGAGCGCTAGGAAAGATGGATTCGAGTTTTGTGCTAGTAATCCTGTGTCATTGCTTGGGCTAGCCGCACTGTTTGAGCATGTTCGACCAAAAGAAGATGTGGATTATTGGTGGGCAATCAACGAACGTGACGTTATGGACGAACTACTGGAAGCTTCGCTTGAAAGCAGCTTCATGGAGTTTCGCAAGCGTAATCCAGACGCGTGGCTAAAAACTGTCGAGGACGCCATAGGCGAGGGTGGCGAACTTGAACCTCACAATCAGCTTGGAATTTCAAAGCGATTGCTTGACGAAATCCGAATGGAGATTGAATAGTCAGTCGGGAAAAGAAGAAATGAATCTCGAAGACAAATTCGTCGGTTGCATGTTGGGTCTGGCGGTTGGAGATGGGCTGGGCAGTCATTTCGAAGGTCAGCCCTTTGAATGGCTTCGGAAGAGATTCTCGTCACCGGAAGACTTGCTGAGCAATCTGCCAGAAGCGCCGTGGCATTACACGGACGATACCCAAATGGCGATCGGCGTCGCCGAGGCGTTGATTAAGGACCGTCTGATCGTAGAGGAAACTCTTCGCGATTACTTTGCGCAGAATTACGTGCCAAGTCGTGGCTACGGCCGCGGGGCACGTGCGATTTTGGTTACGATGACGAGCGGCGGCAACTACAAAGCGGTCGCCGAAAACATGTTTCCTGGCGGCTCGTTCGGTAATGGCGCAGCGATGCGCGTCGCTCCAATCGGCGCGTTTTTCCACCAGGACCTCGATCAGGTTTGCGAGCAAGCTCGTTTGTCATCGTTGCCGACTCATCTTCATCCGCTGGGTATTGAGGGTGCTCAGCTCGTTGCGATTGCGGTTGCGCTGTCTACACGCGGTGAAGCGTTTGACCGTCCGAGATTCTTTGAAGAATTGCTAGGCCGTGCGCGATCACCTGAGTTTGTTTCGAACCTGAAAATCGCGCTTGCCGCCAAGTCGTTCAATGACCTGCACCAACTGGGCAATGGAATTGCAGCACAAGAGTCCGCTGTTACGGCGATCGCCTGTTTCTCATTGTGGCCAGACTCATTTGAACAGGTCGTCACCAACGCAATCTTGCTGGGCGGAGACACGGACACGATCGCGGCGATGGCCGGTGCGATTTCAGGAGCTTACCTCGGCATCGAGGGCATTCCTAAGGAGTTTCTGCGCCGTCTGGAAGATGATTACCGAGGGCGGGGCTTTATCGCCGATTTGGGGAAGAGATTGTTCGAGTTCAGCAAATCTGGCGGTTAAACGATATGTCGAATGCCGTCGATGACACTTGGAACCGGCGACTTGAAGTAACGGTAAGTGCCTTTGCCAAATCGGCTCTTGTCCATCTTGACGGTCTGGGAATACAGCCGATCGTTGTCGAACATTGCTCGCAGCTCGCCGCACTCGTCTGGCGACAGCAGTTGTCGAATGTGTGCGTAGCCGGTTTGCGTCAATTGCTGTTCGATGGAATGCCAACCCAAGCCGTCAACCCGTGACGCTAGTTCCAGCAACTCGTTTCGGAGCGCATGCTCGGAATTACGATTTATGATTGGCGTAGCTTCCGCATCCAGAGCGTGATCTGTGACTTGTCCAGCCAATGCTTCGTACGCTCTGAGGCTATCGCGGTAACGCTCAATCTGCGGCGCGTGCGTGACCGCTTTGCGTCCGAGCGCGACCGCTTGTTGCGACTGTCCTTGCCGCGCTCGAATGTCTGCGAGATTCGCATACGCTTCGGCATAGTCCGTGGCAAGACTGATCGTAGCTTGAAATGCTTCGCCCGCCTTCTCGTCATCGCCCAGTTGTCTCAGTATCAATCCCTGGTCATTCCACAGAACAGGGTTACCCGGATCTTGATCCACCGCCCGACGAATGATTTTCGCCGCCAAATCAAAATTGCCTTCGTCGGCTGCGTCCCATGCCTGGTCGGCAAGTTTCCGGGCACGTCGTCGGTTCTTGTCACGTTTTTTCTTCGCGTTCATATCTTCCTCGATGATTGCGCACGGCGAATGAGTCGGCCGAAACGCCGATCAAGTGCACGCAACGTACGCACGATAAGTTTGGTAAGTGCAGAAAATCCCTGTCATCCGCGCAGAATCGCGGAATGAATCGCCACCATCCGGGACGCACTAATAGAGAAAGTACTTATCTTGGGCGGAGAAGTATCGCATGACCAGATTGGACCGACGAATCGATCCGCAGGTTCGCGCGAGTTATATGCCGTGGCCTATTTGGAATTGAATTTGGGCCACCAACTTACTGGTGCGAGTTGAAACTCTGACAAAGCCCAGACGTAGTCTGCATCAAATCGACTGTTGCGAGTTTTGGCATATTGCATTAGTAGCCAGTGTAGATCGGACCGGTATAGGCGATGTCTCTCCCATACTGCTTTGCCAACTCATGGTCGCCGCCCCAGTCGCCACGGATTTGGTAATCTGCGGCCCGCCGTTGTCGAGTAATTGGTAGGAACTGTTCGCATGGCGAACCAGACGGTTTGTGTCCAGGTGCGAAGGATTCCGTTACTTCTATCCATCCCCACATGTTTTCCATAGCAGCTTTTGGATCGTGTTCTGGGCGAAAAAGCACTTCGTGATGCCGCCACCAACTTTCTTTGTCATAGCCGGGCGGGTAGTCGAGCACATAAACACACGTCAACAATAGACCTTGGTGAACGCGCATAAAGTTTTTTGGATCTGTCAAACAACGGAGCACCTGGTCTTGTGCTTCTTGGTTTGGGAGTTTTCGCAAAATGTCACGCAAATCCGAATCGTAAATGAGGGATCGGGAATTGACGCGTTCGTTTCCATCGCGCGCTGCCCACAGCGCCAATTGATGACGCCATTCTGGTTCCATTCGCCCCAGCCGCTGTTCCAAAAACCTGGTATTTGGACCGGACCACCCGAAACTCAGTGAAAAGAATTCGATTCCTCTTCGTCCCCCGCGGATATCTTGAATCAAATCGCCCGTTGAAGAAAAACCCCGCACAAAGGGTTGCACTAGGCAGTACAAAACGAGAATCAAAAACACCACAGGTCCAATCGAAAACCATCGATTCTCAGTACGAGAGCAACTCGCAATTACCGCGGACCATAATCCGGCACCGACAACGGCCGACCAAGTAATCGAATCAATGGCTCGAGCATACACGAGAATCGCGAATTCGAGGGCCAATACGAGAGTTGCAATCGTAGCGATGCAAAGCGGTCGTTTCGTCCATGTTTCCTTAATTCTTCCTTTCGCGATGGCGCGTCCAAAGATCGATAGAGGTATTCCAACACCTAATAGTGCAGCGATCCCAAATCGGACCGAACCAAACAAGACGGCAATTACTCCCACCGCAATAAGAAGATCGCCAATACCGAATTAGAGTGGCTTTTGACTTGGCGATTGATCGTTCATTTTTTGATGGAACGAAGCGAAGGTTGGCAACCTACAAATTCAATCGATGAATTGTGACATCACTGGGCGACAATCAGGCACCAAATCGTTCTTCAAACGGTCCGATGAAACGTCGTTCTTCCGACCAATCGGTAACGGCAAAGACCACCTTCTTGAACTGACCCTTGAACGCTGGATTGCCGACCAGGTGATCATAGAACCAACCAGCGACATCGACCGGGTCGTTTTTGAAAACGCCGCAACCCCAGGCGCCGAGTACCAGGCAGTCGTGTCCATAGATCGCAGCGACCGACAGCAGCTTCTCAATTCGGCTGATCATCGTGGGGGCGATCTTGTCGTTATTCTTTGGGTCGTTCTTACGAACGGCACCGGCATTCACCGCGGGTGACGTCAAGAACGAAACGCAATACGACTCGTCGAGCAATACACCTTCGTCATCGCGAATCACTGGGACCTGTGGCGAGTAAATCATGTGGTCGGTGTAGAGGCAGCTACGTAAGCCGCGATTCGTTTCGTACATCGTCTGCATCTGATTGATGCACGGATAGAGACCTGACGAACGCGCAAGGCTCTCCTCTTGGGCACGACTTCCTCCCAAAAACCCGCCGCCCGGATTTTTTGCTGACGCAAAGTTCAAGCAAAGGATGTCGAGTTGCGGATCTGTTTCAACGCGCACGCGAGCGGCTGCCAAGGTCGTTTCGTTGACGACTTCAAACTTTAGCTCGCGCTCATCACGAGGCAAGGCATCGCGACGTTTGAATACGTCGCCATACATTTCTGGTGTGTAAAGCACGGAGTTTTCACGCGCGAACCGCAACGAGTCGTCAACGCGAATCTCATTGCCGCTAGGCGAAGTGTATCCGCCGCGTTCCAGGATTTCGAGCGTCTCTCGTGCGATCTGAGCTCGGCCGCTGCGGTTTGACATACTTGTTTCCTAGTCGTTGGGTCGGTACATGACATCGGTTCGCAAAACATACTTGCGACCTTCAAGCACCATTGCGCCTCTGTGCAGCAACGGATGTGCGAAGACCAACGCGCGACCCGTTTTCGGAACGACCTTTCCGGCAGCGAGTCCTGGCACACCTTGCAAGTCGCCAAAGCTCGTTTCGCCGCCTAGGAAGCGTTCGTTTAGGTAAACCATGAATGTCAACAAACTTCGCTCGCCACTCGTTCGCTCGAAACTGCCATCGTAATGCCACTGAAACTGTTGTCCCACATCGTAACGATAGAATCTCAGTCGTTCGTTCACTCCGATGGCAGCCCAATTGTCGCGATGAAGCGGCACGTAGTCACGTATGCGTGACCAAAGCTCCTCGGCCCGCTCGACATCATCGAGCATCACCCGTTGGTTGTTTCGCAGGTCGGGCCGCATTTCGGCTCCAAAGGTTGTGTTGATTGGCGCATCATCGAATCCGAGTGATTCACTCAGTGTGACGTATTGCTCGCATTCTTCCGCTGACAAAAACTCATCCACGGTGAATACGTCGTCGGTGATCCAAGTGTATTCGGGCACAATTCCCTCACATGCATTGACACGCCTAGTTTAGATTTGACACCCCACGAAATCGGTGGGTTCACCACGACTCGGCGACAGAGGCTAACGTGGATCGACAACTCGGCCCAAGAATAGAATCAAGTCTGTCGTTCGGTGACGGATCATCAAAATAAATGGACGGTCAGCATAGAACTCAGGAATAAATGGGACCATTTTCCGTACCTTTTTCATTGCAGCCTTTTTCTTCGCCAACGTAACGGCGACGGCTTCCGTTCCTTTCTCGTTAACGTCAAGAAACGTGCGATGTACGACTTCTGACAAATAGAGTTGTCGAGCTTTATCCTCGATCGGGCAAATTCCGCGCAGGTCGGCTCCCTTTTTCTCCAGTGGTGACCTGAAGACCCGCTGCATTCCCATTCCTGACATCACTTGATTCAGGCACTTGGAATCTCCCAACCGAAACTTTGGAATCAGTGTATCAACCCGGCGCGTCTGGAGCTTGCGTGTGCACGACTCAAAAGATGAGAAATCCAGATTCCTTTCAATTGTTGGAAGATTGTCTTCAGCTTGTGGTGCGATCAGGAGCATGGAAAACGCATCTCCCTTGTAACACAACTCCAACATCAAGAACCCGTCCTCGTCGGGATAACAATCTGGATCGTCGTCATGCAAGTCAATCGTGTCCGGCGTAGGATATAGCGATCCGTCGCCATTGAATGCTGCGTAGCGCGCTGACGAAACGCACTTTGACATAAACTGCACCTCGACTAAGTCCCCATTGGAAAGTATGAAGTCGTCCGGGTAGGTCTCTCTTTCATCGAATGGCTCAATCCATTGTCCTTTAAAGTAGATCGCGTTTGCGACGATTGCGCGAGTTAACGGATCGATGGAACCTGGGATAATGATGTCCTCAAATCGACCATTTGATCGCTCCTCGACCCATTTGTTGATCCGTTTTCGTTCTCGTTCGGCGTGGTTTGCAAAATCCGCCGAGAAAAGATTCTCATCGCAACATCCGATTCGCCAATTCAACATAATCAGGATTGAACGGACAACCAGATTGACACCAAAGAGAATTCGAAACGGCTAACTCATATTGATCGACCGTTTCAAGAAGAGCGTTGATCTCGTCGGCAAGATCAATGGCTTTGTCGTAGTGCTTCCTCTTGCGTTCGGCCTTATTCATCTTTTGCTGTTTGTCAAGTTCCTTTTTCAGTCGGCGGATCTCGCAATGTGTCTGCTGTTGGGCGTCTGATTGCTCCGGCAGCATGTTATCGCTGAGTTGCTTCATCCCACGAAGAACGCGCCGCACGTCCCACGGTTGCTCCTTGTCGCGTTTGTTGCGACACGATTTTGGAAAGCGCAGCACGTCGCCCAATTCGATTCCCGTCGTGCCGCGCGCACCAGCCGCGACCATCGTCAACGCGTTGCTGATCGAATAGGGGCTCAGGAGAGTATTTGAATCTTGATCGGACGCCGCATTGTGAAACAAATCAAAAGCGAACGAGTTATTCGACTGGACGACTTTTTCGATCGTTAACGTATCCACGGGCATACTAGATTACCCCATCAGTACGACTCAGTTGATCGACATGTTTCAGCAATGTTGGAATTCGATTTGGCCCGTGCATTTGTCGAATGCAGTCGGCAGCTTGATTCTGACTAATGCCAGTTGAAGTGATGAGTAATGGCCGATCGCTTGTTCCGCGCAGGATTTCTACTGCATTCGTTGCTGTCGCAAATCGCGTTTTCGCCACGCCGATGACCGGAATCTTTTCATCAAGTGCTTCATGCAAATGTCCGCCAAGACCCTTTCTGCCTTGCTCGTCGAGCGATCCGTAGCCGTCGATCACGATCACGTCGGGCGTTGTTGGCAACTCGTCAAGAATCGCCAGCAAACATGGCAACTCACGACGGTAGAACTGACCCGGCACGTACGGTTCGACTTTTTCGATGTCGAGCACGTGTTCGCCATTCGGTTGGGCATCTTCCCAGTCATCGAATGTGACGCACGCGGCTCGCGCCGATTCTTCGCGGTATCCCACGTCTATGCAAGCGATCATGCCTGTTTACTCTCCGTCGCTACCCGCGCTCGATGCTCCGAGAAGACTTTTTGTAAGAGCGCCGCCTGTGACGAGAAGTTCAGTGAGTGCTTCATCAAGATGTCGACCGTCGACTTGGATCGAATCGCCGTTCTGCTCAACCGCGGCGATCAGTGCCGCTTTTCTCAACATCTCTCGGATGAACGCAGCGCTTGTTCCCTCGGTACGTTCGTCCAGTATGTCCCAACGGCTGGAATCGATTTTCAAGCCGCGGCCGTATAGCTCCATCAGACGACGGCGACAATCTTTGTCGGGCAATGGAATTTCGATCGCTTGATCGATTCGACCAGGTCTTGCCGACAATGCTGGTTCAAGAATGTCCGGGCGGTTGGTCGTCAGGATGAAAAGAATGTCCGCGTCGTCACTCAGACCATCCATTTGATTTAGCAACTCAAAGAGCAACGCGTTGGCGTCAACCATTTGATGTTCACGCTGCGTGCCGATCAGATCGACGTCTTCCAAGACCACGGTCGTAGGTTGGAGCATGCGCGCGAGTGTGCAAGCCGTTTCGATGGAACCCATTCCCGCGCCGGTGATTAGCAGCACGGTGCGTTCCGGCATCCGCGCGGCCAGATACATGGCCGAAAGAGTTTTACCCGTCCCTGGCGGTCCATGGAGCAAGATGCCGCGCTTGATGTGCCGTCCTGCCTGGCGAAGCCGATCGACGTTCTGGCTGAAGTTGATGGTTTGCTGTTCGACTCGCCGCAACACATCTTCCGGCAAAATAATCTCGTCGCGGTTGATCGTCGGTAGTGTATGAAATTTGACGACAACACCGCCGTAACAGTCGCGTTCGAGCGACAAGACGTGCCCGCGATACGCTTTCCCCTGCCGCGTCATTTCAATCAAGCGCCGAAGAAATGACTCGGCAACCTCACGATCGGCACCCATCACTTCGACTTTGATTTTTGGCGGATAACTATGTTGTTGCGCGGCAATGAGCATGGTGATGGCATGACCGTCATCTTGAAAGAAATACAAAGCCTGTTTGACACAAGCGAGTTTTTCATTGCCCGCGAGCGAGACGTCGATATATTCGATCGGCCCTTCATCAAAATCTTTGGCGGACGACTTGCGTGACAACTTGGCCAGGCTTACGTCATAGTCAAACTCGACAATTCCCACCAACTCGATGTCGTCTTTGCCGCTCAGCAGTTCTTGGGTTGCGAGGTGGAGATTGGGCCGCTCGTAGACTTCGATGTCCTGGCTGATGACGGGAAGTCGAGCAGGATCACTATCGAAGTGTTCATTGATTCGTTTGAAAAGATTTGCTTTTTTCATGGCTGTGGCCTTTGTAGTCGCGGCCATTCAATTGGCCAATGAGTTTCGGCAAAGTGCCGACGAGCTTGTTCGAGCTGATCCTGCCATTGCGGATCGGTGTATCGGTCCGATAGATGGAAGAGCACGAGACGATCGGGATGGACACGGCTGGCCAATCGCGCGACGTCGGACGATGTCATGTGATATTTCTTGCGCGCAAGTTCTAAATCATCGTCCGCGTAGTTGTTTTCGCAAACGAGCGTTTGACAACCGTGCAGAAACTCCACGAGGTCATTCTCCGCCGCTTCTCCATCCAAAAAGAAGTCCGCCAAGTTCGCCAGAGACTGACCAAGCGACTTCGTCAGCAAGCGGTCGCGTAGATTGCCAACACGATGTTCTGCGCCATCGATTCGCACTGTGGAATTCGCATCGACTGTCACGTCTTTGATTGTTCGCAGCCAAGGTCCTGGCTGAATGCCAAGTTCGGAAACTACCGCCGGATCAACATTGGTACGGTCATCTTCTCGAAGCGTGTAAGCCAAGCTGGTCGTGCTATGGCTCAACGAGATGGTCGAAACTTTGAACGAATTCGTTTCGTAAATGACGCCATTGTGTGACTGGCCATCGCACGGATGTTCATGGGCGAATCCTTCACACGTGAGAAATCGTGACGTCCTAAGTTCACTGTGTGAAATCTCCGAAACGTGCCACTCGCCAGGAAGGTCCTCAACAAGATCCCACGTAAATCCTTGCAGCCGATGGTGAATCAAGGCAATCGTTCCTTTCGGGCCGAAGATGCGCAAAGGAACTTCCTGTCGGCACCAATTGAATCTCAGCAACGAGTCGAATCCCGCAATGTGGTCGATGTGGAAGTGCGAGAAGAACACCGCTTCGATATCTTGCCGATGAGCGACGGGAATACCATCCAGGCATCCCTCGCCAAAATCGAACAACAAGCGATGCAACGATTGACCCATGTCGACCGTCGCCAACAACGCGTTATCACGACCGGGCTGTCCCATGATTTTATATTCAATGCTCATGACGCATCAGTTTTGACATGACAACCAAACGAAAACAAGCCAACAACTTTTAACGGATGTCGCTCGCTACCTACGATCGTTCACGCAAGATGACCACCCGCGCGCCCACGTTTAACACTTGCACGCCACCACTGAGTTCAGCGAACGGTTCCTTCCAATGCGCGTGGCCACGGACGACCAAGTTGGGTCGCAGGAACTCAATGACTTCGCGCACTGGCGTTGAACCGCGGAAGCCGTGTGATGGCGCGTCGGGACCGTCGTGCATGATCAAGATGTCAGTCTGGGAGTCGAGCAGCGATTCCAATGCACGACAATAGTTTTCCTCGCTACGTCTTCGAGCGCGCTTGGGACTGCCGATAATACCACCAAGCCCGGCAATCTTCAGGCCATCGATGTTGGCTCGATCGTTGTCGAGATAGTGAATCTTTCGAGAATGAAAACGCGGATCGGCATGGGCGTCGTCGCCAAATGTGTCATGGTTTCCAGCGACGCCTGCAACCCAGTCGAATTGATCTGCGAACGCCCACCAGACACTGGTCACATCACCAGAACCACCGCGACGATCGAGTGCAGGAACAGTATAGAAATCACCAGCAAGCAAGACGCCAATCTGCCCAGTTGGCAGCCCCAGCTCTGGCAGAATCTCGTTGGCAAGCTGTTCGGGAAGGACTTCGCCCAACAGTCGAGGCGGACCAGTTGACGATCTTTTGAGTTGTTCGCGCCCCTGAAGATCCGCCGTTGCAATGATGGCACTCATGCCGTCAGGCAATCGATCAACCAACGCCTCATGGACCGGCAGTTGATCGACATAGAATCCACCCGGCCGCCTGCCTGCGTTGAGGAAGGGGATCTCGGTGATCAAATCGGGATTGATGGATAGGATACGCATAAGAATTCAACTTCAAGTTGATCATCGTGCATTCTCGCTTGCCGAGCGGATCTGGATTTGCAGTTGAGACAGTTAGACCAGACCACAGGTTCATTGGGTCACTCGACGTCCAACACCTGCTGGATTTTCGGCTGACCATAAACCGCGTCACCCGTGAGGACTTCCAGGTTTTCCAGGACTTGCGCATGGCCTGAGCTATGGGTGTGCCCACACAAGACTGTCATCGTCCGGTCTGGGCGAGCCGCCATGAACTCAACCAAGACGTCGCCCACGGCTTTGCACGAAAAACGCGGTGCCCAGTTGTCGTCCGAAAGTTGGCCTTCATGCCAGCATGCTTCACGGTACGGCGGAACGTGAGTGAGAACGACGATCCTCTGGCTCGTTTCCAATGCCTGAGGAAGAACTCGACGAAAGTGGTCGGCCGCTTCATCGCCAAGCGCGCCAAGTTTTGCGTGCAATTCCGCCGTCAGGATGGATTCCGGCGGCAAGAGATCGTGACGATGCAGCGCTTGTAGTTCCGCGATCAACGCATAGTCATTCAACACTACATCAGACTCGAAGAATCTTCCAATGCGACCGTCGCCCCAACCACCGTGACCAACGAGCGATGCTTTGCCGGTGAGTTGGACGACACCTGAATCGGGAAGCCATTTCAGAGTTGATGACTCCCGGCTAATCGCCGTCGCTTCCTCGCGGACGCCTGCAATCGAACCACGATAATAGTCGTGGTTGCCGAGCACAAAATAAACTGGGATGCTCGACTCGTGCGACAATTGGTGAAGAGATTTCGCAAACGAATCCGCTTCGGCGATGTCACCGCCAATCAACACGACGTCCGCGTCACTTTCATCGATCCGCTGCGCAAGCGAAGACACTTCATCGGGTGTGACGAAGTTCAGGTGGATGTCGGTAAGCCAAGCTAATTTCATAATTTGGATCTCACACAGAATCGTATTGCACTGCTTCTTTGTATCAAGACGCTGCGGCAAGATAGCAACACGAATGAACCAATGTGTTGTCCCGAGACCGTGGTAGAGTGTGACACGGAAAGCTAGACTGGACAGCCGGTTAACGAATCTTCCGATATTCAGGAAAACTGTATGAACAAGCATTTTGCATGGAAAAACGTTGTAGCCGTTTTTGTTTTCACATTCGTAACAGGTTTGAATGGCAATTGGGCTGACGGGGCAAGACCAAATGTCATTGTGGTCATGGCTGACGATTTGGGAATCGGCGACGTGTCGCCAAAGAACCCAGACTGCAAGATCAAGACGCCTAACCTGCAATCGATGGCGAACGAAGGACTGACATTTCTGGATGCGCATACTTCGAGTTCTGTTTGTACGCCGACACGGTATGGATTGCTGACCGGACGGTACAACTGGCGGTCGCGGTTGGCGCGAGGTGTTTTGAGTGGGACGAGTTCACACTTAATCCCAAAAGACCGGCCGACGCTTGGCCATCTAATGCGCAGTGCAGGCTATCACACGGCGATGATCGGCAAGTGGCATCTCGGTTGGGACTGGCACAAAAGTGGTAACAAGATCGACTTTACCAAGCCTGTGAAGAACGGCCCTGATATCAATGGGTTCGACCAGTACTACTGTCATTGTGGCTCGTTGGACATGCCGCCGTATGTTTGGGTCGACACGGGCAGAATCACCGCTGAACCGGATCGCGTCGAGGGTGTAACCAAGGGACAAGATCGCTACGGCTGGTATCGCAAAGGTCCGATCGGATCGGACTTCAAGATCCCAGAAGTACTACCGCACCTGTTCGACAAATCGATCGAGTATGTGAAATCACGCGCGGAGCAAGCAAAGGCGGCCAAGCCGTTCTTTCTTTATCTGGTGCTTCCCGCCCCACATACACCAATTGTTCCCGTGCCACCGTTCAAGGATGCCAGCGGACTGAATCCCTACGCAGACTTCGTGATGCAAGTAGACCATCACATGGGCCAGTTGCTCGGCACTGTGAAAGATGCTGGACTGGACGACAACACGCTTGTCATCTTTACCAGCGACAACGGATGCTCGCCTGAAGCAAACTTCGGCTTGCTCCAAGGCACGGGTCACTATCCGAGCGGCAAGTACCGAGGCCACAAGGCAGACATCTACGAGGGCGGTCATCGCGTTCCGTTTATCGCGCGTTGGCCAGGACAAATCGACGGTGGGCGCAAGACGGACGCGCTGGCGTGTCTAACCGATGTGTACGCGACCCTCGAAGCAATTACTGGTCAGGAGAAGCAAAAACTCGGCGGCGAAGACGGTTTCAGCCTGTTACCGGTCTTCAAGGGAGAAGATTCATTGGGGCGAGACACGCTAATCAGCCATTCGATTGGCGGGTCATTCGCAATCCGTCAGGGCTCATGGAAACTGTGCCTATCGAGCGGAAGCGGCGGCTGGAGTGCGCCGCGTGAAGCGGAAGCGAAGAAGCAGGGGCTACCGCCAATGCAATTGTTCAACCTTGCCGATGATCCGTCAGAAAAGATAAACCTCTTAAAGGACGAGCCGAAGATGGTCACGGAGTTATTGCTCCTGCTTGACGAACAAGTGCGCGATGGCCGCTGCACACCGGGAGCAATAATCAGCAACGATCGAGACGTTAAGTTCTTACCCGCTGGTGTAGAGTTGCCAAAGCGAGGTTAAGACGAAGATCAAGTCGAACGAATTCAATCTGCGACGAGCAAGAGGCCAACAATGTTCATTCAACGACTGCTGTTATTTCTTGGTTGCCTGCACTTGGTCACACTTGCATCTGCAGCCGACCAACCCAATATCGTTGTCATTCTGGTTGACGATATGGGTTACTCGGATCTTGGATGCTATGGTTCTGAAATCCACACGCCCAACCTCGATAGACTTGCTCAAAACGGCATCCGCTATTCGCAGATGTACAACACATCCAAGTGTTGGACGACGCGAATCAGCCTGTTGACCGGGCTCTATCATCATCGCACGGGACGAGGATTTGAGGGGACGGCGATGGCAAGCGAAGTCCTGGGACCTGCTGGTTATCAAATGTGGTGGTCGGGAAAGCACCATGCCTCGTTCAATCCGCACGATCGCGGCTTCGACCATTTTTCTGGGTTCTTGGGCGGAGCAATCAACTTCTGGAATCCAGGAGATAAGGCTCGAACCGACGAACCCAAACCCGGATGGCGGGCAACCTACACTTGGGCCTTTGACGACAAACTCGTCAAGCCGTTCATCCCAAAGAGGTCGTTCTATGCAACAGATGCGTTTACCGATTGGGCGCTGGAGTGGTTGAACGCAGCGTCGACCGATCAGCGCCGACCTTTCTTCTTGTACTTGGCCTACAACGCACCACACTGGCCACTTCATGCACATCCTGAAGACATTGCCAAATACAAAAGTGTTTATGACGCAGGTTACGACTCGATTCGCCAGGCACGCTATCGTCGTCAAGTGAAGATGGGATTATTCGATCCAAAGACCGCTCCGCTGAGCGATCGCTCCTACGCCGCTGATGCTTGGCATAACTTGTCGGAAAAACAACAACACGATGAATCCATGCGGATGGCGATCCACGCAGCGATGGTTGACCGCGTTGACCAGAATGTGGGGCGACTGTTGAAACAGTTGGAAGCGATGAGTGAGCTGAAAAACACGCTTGTCATGTTTCTGGTAGATAATGGCGCGAGCCCTGAGAAGCCAAACCCGAAGGGGGCGGTCAAAGAGCCATGGGGATCGGTTGGTACGTTTGAATCCATCGGTCGGAACTGGGCCAACGTCGCGGATACACCGTTGCGATTATGGAAGGCAACCAGTCACGAAGGCGGAATCAACACACCGATGGTCGTGCATTGGCCGAAGGGAATCGCCGAATCGATGCGTGGCGAAGTTTATCGCCAGCCGTGCCATTTGATTGACTTGCTGCCGACCTGGATGGAGTTGGCTGGCAAGTCCGCGACCTATCCCAGCGAGTCGAAGCAAACGAACATCCCGCCACTTGATGGCATTAGCCTCGCGCCAAGTTTTGTCGGCAAATCCATCGAACGGCGGAAGCCGTTGTATTTCGAGTTCGGCAGCGGCAAGGCAGTCCGCGATGGCAACTGGAAGCTCGTTCGGTCGCGAACCAATGCCTGGGAACTTTACGACCTTTCCCAGGACCGCACGGAAACAAACAACCTTGCGAGTACACAACCGGATCGCGTCAAACAAATGGAACAATCGTGGCACGACTGGTACAAGGACTGCACAGGTAAAGAGTGGGCGTCAAAGAAAAAAGGAAAGTCCAAATAGCCGAAAAAACGCCCCTGGCCGATTACTCGAACCAGGGGCGCTCGATTTCAACAACTGAGCCGATTACAGCTCGACGATCGACTCTACCTCAGCCACGAACCTTGCGGCATCGTCGCTCAGGTACGAGGCGACTACGTTGAACACCGAGTCACTGAAGCCGCCAATGTTCAAGATGTCGTCGCGCTCGGGAGCCTGCGTCGATCCGTACGGCTGGATGTCGATGCAGACCAGCTTCGGATTGTCGACGCCGAGTCGCTTCTGGTTCTTGACGAACTTCTGCCACTCGGTCATCACGCC